>PBOU01000025.1 GCA_002724415.1 Planctomycetaceae bacterium | reverse complement strand
AAATCGGACGGCGGGCCGGCCGGTCGGCGTGGCATCAGCGACCAGTCGCGGACGACCTTTGCCACGGGGCCGAAAGACAATCCCGGTCTGCCCGGCACGGTCATCAGCCCAGCGAGAGACGTCACCGGGTGGCAGCCCCACGGCGGTCAGATCCAGCACCAGCCCACCACCGGCCTCACGTTTCCCGGATTCGAATTGGCGTGCCAGGGCCTGGTAGCCCGTCCTTTGCTCTTCCAGAAACTCGAGCGCCAGTGCCACGCTCGAGCGACCGGGTTCCCGGCCGAGCACCCTGCGGAACAGATCCCGAACCAGCGCCGGCGATTCGGCTTTCGGACGATCGGCCTGCAAGCGTCGAGCCAACGCGGCAGCGGCCTGGCGAACCACCGGACCATTGAGAAACGCCAGGGCCTGGGGCGACACGATGGTCGAGGAACGAGTGGCGGTTCCCTGCAGGGTGTCGGGCAGGTCGAAGAGTGCCAGCAAGGGGTCCGGCTGGCTGCGTTTGACCCGGAAATAAATGGCGCGTCTTGGATGGCTTGTGTCCAGAGACCCCGGCCCAAACATCCGACTGTCAAAACGGTCACCCAGCACCAACAGGCTGTCCCGGATCGACTCCGCCTCCAGTCTCCGGACCCGGCGACCGCGGAACAACGCATCATCCGTCTCGGTCCGTTCCGAGGTCAAGACGGCCTGGCGGTAGGTCTGGCTACCAAGCACCATCCGGTGTATCGACTTCATCTGCCAGCCGCTGCGGATCAACTCCGAGGCCAACCAGTCGAGCAACTCCGGATGAGTCGGCGGCTGTCCCTGGTCTCCAAAATCATTCGGAGTGTTGACCAGCCCCCTGCCAAAATGGTGCTGCCAAATGCGGTTGACGATGACACGGGCCAACAGGTGTCCCGCTCCGCGCCGAGTGTCTGTCACCCAGCGAGCCAAACCACTGCGTCGCAGGGTCGGGCGATCCTTTCCGAACACCGCGGGTGGATCTGGAACAGCAAAGTCCTGTCCGGCCACCCCCTCAGCCAGCAACACGTCCAGGTAACCGGGCCGCACCTCGTGGTCCTTCAACTTCACGTCACCGCGACGCAGAAACCAGGTCCGCGTGAAAAATGCTGGGCCGGGGTTGTAGAGACGGGGCAACGGCTTGAGTCCCTCGCCGGCCACCAGCACCGGGAGCACTCCAGATCCACTGGTGCCGCGGGTGGACAGGTTCATCTCGCCACGAACTGTCCGCTCGAAGATCGCCACGAACCGGTAATACTCCTCCTGCGAAATGGGATCGAACTTGTGGTCGTGGCATCTTGCACAACCGACCGAAAGCCCCAGCAGCGACGTGCCAACCGTGTTGACCAGATCGTCCAACTCGTCGTAACGCTCCTGTTCAACCCGCACCTTTGCGATGTCGGCGTTGTGGACCCCGGCGGCCAGGAATCCCGTGGCCATCCGGGCCAGGGGATCCGCCGGTGCCAGTTCATCGCCCGCCAACTGCCATCTGACAAAACGGTCAAACGGCATGTCGTCGTTGAAAGCACGGATCACGAAATCGCGAAAGTGGTACGCGTTCTTGTTGTCCAGGTCGTGTTCGAAGCCATAACTCTCGGCAAACCGCACCACGTCCAGCCAGTGGCGTCCCCATCGCTCTCCCATGTGCGGATCGGCCAGCAGTCGTTCAACCAGCCGTGACCATGCGCCCGGACGGCGGTCAGACAGGAAGAGTTCACGTTGACCGGACGTTGGCGGCAGCCCGAGCAAGTCGAAACACACTCGCCTCAGCAACTTCTCGTCGTCGGCCCTGGCTGATGGACGCAGGTTGGCCAACTCCATCCGCCGCAGAATGAACTGGTCGATCGAGTTGGACGGCCAACCGGACTCCCCCCCCCTGGGAACGGTGAAACGCAGTGGCTGAAATGACCAGAACCCAATCGGTTCGGCGGCCACCAGCGGTGTGGCAACAACACACAGGACAACAACGATGCGACACAAGGTCCGCACGACCATGACCACTTCAACACCGGGACAATTTCGTTCGACACCAGAATGACACATCCGGAAGGCTCATTCCACGATAGATGAAGCTCCACGTGCTGTTCGTTGTCTACCGCACGATGGTCCAACATAATCACTCGTTCCGTCACCAATCACATTGGCCACCGTTCATGAAAATCACCCGCATCGAAGTCCGCACCGTCGCCCCCGAAGTCCAACGATTCACCTGGTCCTTCGATCTGCCCGAACAGTTCATGACCAACACGGTCGTGAAAATCGAGACCGACGCGGGCGTCCAGGGAGTGGCAGGCGTCTCCAACTACACGTCATACGACTTCGACCGGTACACGGCCGAAACCATCCGGCACCTGGCACCTGTCCTGATCGGCAGGGATCCCCGCGATCGCGAGCAGATCTACTACGATCTGCGGCCCCGGGTTTTTCCGCTCTCCCCAGGGGCACTGGCCGTGGTCGACGTGGCGCTGTGGGACCTGGCCGGTCGGATCGCCGAGAAACCGATCCACGAACTCCTGGGAGCCACCCGCACCAGCATCCCGGCCTACGCCAGCACGCCCCTGATGGACGATGTCCCCGCCTACCTCGAGTTGATCGGGCAACGGCTCGAGATGGGATTCACCGCGGTGAAATTCCACTGCTGGTGCCTGCCCGAGAAGGACCTCGAACTCTGTCGGGCCGCCCGCGAACATTTCCCCGGGACGGCCTTCATGCACGATGTGGAAAACAACTACTCACACCAGGACGCGCTGACAGTGGCCCACGAACTGGCCGAATTGGACTTCACCTGGTTCGAAGCACCATTTCCCGACTGGGACCTCGACGGCTACCGACAACTGACCTCACAGGTGGATGTCCCGATCATCCCCTCGGGCAACTGGTTGATGGACCTGCAGTCTTTCGGCCATGCCGTCCGCTCGGGAGCCTGGACTCGGGCTCGCACCGACATCACCTGCCTTGGAGGCCTGACCCCGGCGTGGCAGGCATTGCAGTTGTGCGAGGCCGAGGAGATCGGGTGCGAGGTGCTGGGCTGGGGCAACACGCTGATCTCCGCCGCCAATCTTCACCTGATGCTCGCCAACGATTGCTGCAGTTACTTCGAACAGTCTGTCCCTTACGAACCCTACGAGTACGGGATGCTCGACGTCATCCGCACCGATTCCGACGGTCAAGTTACCGCCCCCGACGCACCCGGCCTGGGCGTCCAGGTGGACTGGGACGCCATGGAAGCCGCGACAGTGCATCGACTGGTCTTCGACTGATCACCGGTCACCGCAACCGTCTGGTAGAATCACGCTTCGCCATGCGACACCTCCCGCTCATCCTGATCAACTTGATCCCCCTGGTCACGCCGCTCGCTGCGGCGGACACGGACATCGAGTTCTTCGAAACGAAGATCCGGCCGGTGCTGGTCCAGCACTGCTACGAATGTCACTCGGCTGCCGCCAAGGACATCCAGGGAGGCCTGCGGCTCGACAGCCGACCAGGAGTCCGCAAGGGAGGTGACACCGGAGCGGCTGTCGTACCGGGCAAACCCGGCCGGAGCCTGCTGTTGGCGGCACTGCGTCACGAGTCGATCAAGATGCCACCAAGTGGACCACTGCCCGCCGTGGTCCTCGCCGACTTCGAGAGTTGGATCCGCCGGGGGGCCATCGATCCACGGGACACCCCCCCCACTTCACGCGAGGCCGCCCGGATCAGTTGGCAGGTGCTGCTGGCATCCCGCAAGGACTGGTGGAGCCTGAAACCGGTCCGGACCGGACCGGTGCCGGAGGTCCAGGATGCCGACTGGTCAATGCGGCCGATAGACCGGTTCGTGCTGGCACGGCTGGAAAAAACACAGTTGAAGCCGGCCACCTCGGCCGACCCACACACCCTGATTCGCCGACTGTCGCTGGTCCTCACCGGCCTGCCACCACGGCCGATTGACGTCACCCGCTTTGTCATGGCCTGGGCCGCCGACCCCGGCACGGCCTGGCTGGAACTCGTCGACCGCACGCTGGCATCGCCTCACTTTGGGGAACGCTGGGCACGCCACTGGATGGATGTCATCCACTTCACCGAGACCCACGGAAACGAGTGGAATTACGAGGTGCACCATGCGTGGCAATTCCGCGATTACCTGGTCCGCGCCTTCAACCAGGATGTGCCCTACGACCAGTTGATCCGCGAGCACATCGCCGGCGATCTGCTCGCCACTCCACGCATCAATCAACAGCAACGATTCAACGAATCCGTTATCGGAACCGCCTTCTATCGATTCGGCGAGGCTCCGCATGATGACTGCATCGGACTCCGCTCGATCGGCTACGACATTCTCGCCAACCAACTCGACACACTGACCAAGTCGTTCCAGGCCTCCACGGTGGCTTGTGCTCGTTGTCACGACCACAAGATCGATGCCTTTTCCACTCACGACTACCACGCTCTTCTCGGCGTGCTCCGCAGTACCCGGCTGGTCGCCCATTCGATCGATCTGCCCGAGATCAACCGCGAACCGCTGGCACAACTCGAATCGCTCAAGCTGCCCATCCGCAAGCGACTGGCCAGCCTCTGGAAGACGTCCGACCCGTCGCGGATCAGGGCATTGCTGTTGGCAGCCGAGGCGGCCCGTGACGGACACACTCCACCCGAGAACCTCGACTCCGGCCTGGTCACGCGATGGAAAACCGCTCTCTCGATCAAGAATCCTCCACTGGAACACCCCTTACACAGTTGGCGGTCAGTGGCCGATCGGGATCCCAAAACATCCGTGGAGAACACCTGGGCCGCCCTGGCTGTTCGTTACCTCGACGAACACCGCAAACGGACGCAGTTCAATCTCGAGAATTTCCAGACACTCTACGATCTCCGGGATCCAGGCCACGCCGCACTGTGGAGTTCCCAGGGACACGCTCTCCGCGCCGCCACAACCAGCGATGGTGAACTGGCCCTGTCCGGTTCGGGCGACTCGGTCGTCTCGCAACTTCTACCAGCCGGCATCCACAGCCATCGTCTGACCAGCCGGCTGGGCGGCACATTCCGTTCACCCATCCTGCACACCACCCGCAAGCACCTCAGCCTGCAGGTGCTGGGCGATCAGCGGGCCGTTGTGCGGATCGTTTCCAACAATTGTCAACTCAACTACGTCAACTACAAGGTCCTGCAGTCGGACCAGCCAACCTGGGTCACCTTCGAACCGGCCCACGATGACCAGAAACTTCGGGCTTACATCGAGTTGGTCTCGAAATTCTACAACCCGAAGTTCCCCGACCAGTTGGCCACCATCGGTGGTGCGAAAAAGAACGACCGGGTGCCCTGGGACCAGGTGGCCACCGATCCACGGTCGTACTTTGGCATCAGCCGTGTCGTGGTCCACGATGTCGCAACACCGCCCAGGGCGGAACTCGGCCACCTCTGCCGACTCTTCGAGAACGGCCAGGCCCCGTCATCACTGGCCGGGGTTGCCGATCGTTACTCGAGTCTACTCGCCCATGCGATCGCCGCCTGGACCAACCACAACGCCTCCCCCGCACAGGTCCGCTGGATCAACTGGATGGTCCGCAATGGCCTGCTGGACAACTCGCTGGACGCCGATCCCGAACTCGCCAGGCTGGTCAAGCAATACCGGGAAATTGAGCAAAAGCAACTGGTCCAGCCACGGATCATACCCGGTGTCGAGGACGTCGATGACGGCATTGATCAACCGGTACTCGTTCGTGGCAACCCCACGGAATTCGGCGAGCCTGTTCGCCGGCGTTTCTTCGAGGTACTTGGTGGGACCCGTCAGCCATTCCGTCGGGGCAGTGGCCGCCGCGAGTTGGCCGACCACATCGCGTCACCGGAGAATCCGTTGACCGCCCGGGTGATGGTCAATCGCATCTGGCACCACCTCTTCGGGGCCGGGCTGGTTCGCTCGGTCGACGACTTCGGCCACCTGGGCGAACGTCCCTCGCATCCACAACTTCTCGATCACCTGGCCACCACCTTCGTCGACGATGGCTGGTCGATGAAACGGCTGATCCGTCGTATCGTGCTCTCCAGGACATTTCGCATGTCGTCCCACCGGCGACGGGGGACCGACTCGATCGATCCTCTCAACCGCCTCCTGCATCACTACCCCGCGCGGCGACTGGATGCGGAATCGATCCGGGACGCGATGCTGGCCACGTCGGGGCGGATCGAATTGAAACTGGGAGGAGCCAGTGTCTACCCCTTCCGCGACAAGCCCAATGCCGATCGACGCCTGTTCGTGGGCCCCCTGGACGGCCACGGTCGCCGCAGTCTTTACATCAAGACCAACCTGATGGAACCCACGCGATTCCTGTCGGTCTTCAACACCCCCGGCGGAAAGGTCGTCGAAGGACGCCGCGACCTCTCGAATGTCCCGGCCCAGGCTCTCGCCATGCTCAACGACCCATTCGTCATTGGCCAGGCCGACACCTGGGGAGAACGGCTGGTCGCGACCGCTCACCGCGATCCAGCAGAACGGATCAACCTGATGTTCCAGCGGGCACTCTCCCGTCCACCGACCGCTGACGAGCGCGACCAGTTCATCGGGTTGCTTGACCGCTTGTCCGTTCTGCACAAGGTCCCTGCTGCAGACCGCATGACGTCACGACCGATCTGGAAAGACATGGCCCATGTGGTTTTCAACCTCCAGGAGTTCATCTACCTGCCGTGATCCGATCCCGGCACGTTAGAATCACCAGCATGGCTCTCTCGTCACATTCCCCCACCTGCCCCGGACATCTCTCCGGCCCGCTCTCCAGGCGGCAATGGCTGCAACAGTCGGCCAATGGTTTCGGCGCCGTCGCCCTGGCCGGCTTGTTGGCACAGCGGTCTCCCGAGGCAGCCGCGGCCGTCGGTCACCACGCCGCGCGTGCCAAGAACATCATCTTCTGCTTCATGGACGGTGGCGTTTCACACGTTGACAGCTTCGACCCCAAGCCGGCTCTCGACAAGCACCACGGCAAACCCGCAACCGGACTGACCAATCCGACCGCCAACAAGAACCGCAAGTGGATCCGCAGTCCGTGGACCTTTCACCGGCGTGGCGAATCTGGAATGCCGATCAGTGACCTGTTTCCCCACATCAGCACCGTGGCCGACGAACTGGCCGTCATCCGCTCGATGAAGGCCGACCTGCCCCTGCACTCCACGGGAGTCCTACTGCTGCATACCGGCAGCAACAACGCCGGTCGGCCCAGCATGGGGGCCTGGAGTCACTACGGCCTGGGTAGCGACAACCGCAACCTGCCCGGTTTTGTGGTGCTCAGCCACGGGGTCGTCCCCTGCGGAGGCCTCGAGAACTACTCCAACGGTTTCCTCTCCGCCCGGCACCAGGCCACCATGTTCGCCGTCGATGGACCCCCGGTGCGGAACCTGGTTCCCGCCGACAAGAACGCCCAGGTGCAACTGGCCAAGCTGGCACTGCTCAAGGGACGCGACCGGGCCTTTTCGCGGTCGCTGGGAGGCGACGACGCCATCGATGCGGCGATCAACAATTACGAGTTGGCCTTCCGGATGCAGTCGACGATCCCCCACATCCTGGACCTGGCCGGTGAGACCCGCGACACGCAGTCGGCCTACGCTGTCGATTCGAAGATCAAGTCACAGAGCCTGTTCGGAATCCAGTGCCTGCGAGCGCGACGACTGGTCGAGTCGGGCGTGCGATTTGTCGAGATCACCTGTGCTCCGGGTGCTTCCAACGGCACCTGGGATCAGCACGGCAATCTCAAGAAAGGCCACGAAAAGAACTCGCTGGACACCGATCAATCGATCACCGCCTTGATCAAGGACCTCAGGTCGCGGGGTATGCTCGACGAAACGCTGGTCGTGTGGGCCGGGGAGTTCGGTCGGACTCCTCACGCGACCGGCCCTGACGGTCGTGACCACCATCCCGAAGGCTTTACGATCTGGATGGCCGGTGGCGGAGTGAAGGGCGGTACAGTCTACGGGGAAACCGACGAGTTCGGCATGCACGCCGTGGAGAACATCACCACCATTCACGACATGCACGCCACGATGTTGCACCTGGTCGGCCTGGACCACGAGAAACTGGTCTTCCGCTTCGGTGGACGTGACATGAGCCTCACCGACGTGCACGGTCGCGTGGTCCACGAGGTGCTGGCGTAGCCCCGGGTATCACTTGGCGACACTGATACAGGTGATCCGCTCCAGGTCCCTGACGTAGAGCTTTCCACGGGCCAGTGCCGGCGGCGTCCAGGCCCTCTTGCTGGCCAGCGCCTGGAATCGGCCCTTTTCGGTGTAGGCCTTCGGCGAGGCCTGGACGAGCGCCATCTCGCCCTTTTCCCCCAGTACGACCAGGTGTCCCTGGGCCGCGATCACCGCTCCCTTACCGACCGTGCGATTGGTCCAGAGAATCTTGCCGGTCGCCAGTTCCTGGCACTTCATCACGTTGTTGTCGAACCCGTACAGGTGTCCCTTCAACAGCACACAACTGTTGTAGTGGTTTTTCATCTGCTTGTTGGTGTAGATCTCTTCACTTTTCACCGTGCCCTTGGTCGCGGTCAGGCGGTAGGCCGAACAGCGCCCCGTGCCCCGTGAAGCGGACACATACAGTGTCCGGGTTGCCGGATCGAAAATTGGCGTGGCAATGTTCATGTCGTCGGTCGTCAGCCACTGGTGCTTCCACTGCACGCTGCCATCGGCGGGCTTCAACCCCACCAGCGACTTGCCGCACCAGACAACCAGGTGAGGCACCGGCCCGTCGTCACTGGGAACATCGATGCGGACCGGCGACGAGTATCCGGCCACGTCATCGTGAGTCTTCCAGATCACCTTGCCGTCGGTCTTGTCGAAGGCAACGATCGACGCCTGTTTCGAACCCACGTTGACCACCAGTTTTTTGCCGTCGATCAGCGGCGTGGTCGAGACGCCCCAGATGATGTTCTTGGCGCCAAATCGTTTGAGGACATTTGTTTGCCAGACCACCTCCCCGGACTGGCTCACCAGGCACAACAGGTCGCCATTGGCCCCCAGGGCGTAGACGTTTTTTCCGTCGACAATGGGCGTTCCCCGCGGGCCATTGCCATAGGAGTTCTTGAAGGTGGTCCCGGAGTGCACTTTCCAGAGCGTCAATCCGTCGGAAACATCCAGGCAGTAAACCGACTCGACGTCCTGCTCGGCTCCCATGGTGAACAATCGGTCACCGACCACCGTCATCGACGAATACCCAACGCCCAGTTCACGCTCCCAGATCCGCTTCGGCTTGGAGATGGTCCAGTCGAGTGACAGTCCGGTTTGACGCGAGATGCCATCACGACGGGCACCTCGCCAGTCGGGCCAGTCCTCCTGCACGACCTTCGTCTTGGAATCGGCAGCCGTGAGAGTGGGATTCTTGACCATCCCCACCGCCACCAACAGGCCAATCGAGACAACGCACAACGGGGTGAGAATCTTCATCGATGATGTCTCGTCAGGAACCAACAGGAACACCCGCAAACCGGTGGGACAATCCCATGGTAACGAGAAGACCGTCGCCGTCGAGTCGCTACAGCAACTCGGAAATCACCTCGCCCCGTTCCAACAACGGTCGCGTGCGAGTGGCACCCGTGATGGGCGTGAAACGCGGGTCAATGCCCAGGTGATGGTACATCGTCGCCACCACATCGTAGGGCCAGAGTGGCCGATCGTGCGGCACCTCGCCCTTGGCATTGGACGATCCGATCACCTGGCCATGGCGGTAGTTGCCACCGGCAAGCATCACGCTTTGCACGTTGGCCCAATGGTCACGGCCACCATTCCCGTTGATCTTGGGCGTGCGACCGAATTCTCCCCACACCACCACCAACACCTTCTTGGCCAGGCCCCGCTCATGCAAATCGTTGATCAGCGTGGTGATCGCCAGGTCCATCGGTGGACTGGCCGTCTTGGTGTGAGCCTCGAGGGTCTTGTGGAAATCCCAGCCGGAACTCGAAAGCCCGACGCCCGGATCGATCAGGGTCACAAACGTCACACCGCGTTCCACCAGCCGCCGAGCCAACAACGCCGACTGGCCCGCGCGGTGGTGACCGTATCGCCGACGTGTCGCCTCGTCCTCCTGCTCCAGGTCGAAAGCGGTCCCGGTCTTCTCACCGGCAACGAGATTGAACGCGCTGTCATGAAACGACGACCACGACGCGGTGGCCACCGGATCAGCATCGCCGCGGATCTTCTCGAACCGGGCCAGCAACTCCCGTCGCTGCACGAACGTCTCCCGCGACAGGCCGCCGGCGGGCGACAGGCTCCGGACGACAAAATCCTTGTCCTGGGCCGGGTGTTTTCCATCACCGGTCCGCTTGATCAGGATCTCCATCGGGTTGAACCGGGCCGGAAGATAGGCACCGCGGTGAGGATACATCCGATGCGGCCCCTGGTTGTCCAGTGGGTATCCCATGAAAACATACGGTGGCATTCCCGGATGATTGGAACCACGGACCATCGACACCAGGCAGCCGCTGCTGGCGTGGCTCGACTTCTTGAATGGGTTGACCCCGTTGGCCTTCGCATCATGACCGGTCTGGCACCAGTGCATGCCGTGCTGGTGATCGCTGTTGTCGTGGTGCACGCTACGGATCAACGTCACCTTGTCCATCAACTTCGCATGCAACGGCAGAGACTCACACAGGAACGTGCCGGGCACATTGGTGGCGATCGGGTGAAACGGGCTGCGGATGCCCAGCGGAGCATCCGGCTTGGGATCGTACGTCTCGAAGTGGCTGGCCGCCCCATTGAGCCAGTACTGGATCACTGCCGTGTCGCGGGGCACACCGTCCAGATCAACCACACCATCACTGGCCAACCCCAGGCTGCCGATTCCCAGGCCACCACCCACGCCTGCTCCCAGGAAGGCACGTCGTCCGATGCTGCTGCGGTAGTTGCGACAACCACTTCCACTCATCGATAGTTCTCCCCGTATCCGGACGTGAGGCACCCACAAGAATGGTCGTCAAATCCTACCGCGTTGCCACAAGTTTGTCTCGACAGAATCGTCTCCCGGGGCAACATGCCGCGGCTTGACCGCCACGGCCGAGCGTCCGTCCAGCGGTGATCGAGTCACTTGTGGGACACGAGTCGGCCTGCCGACACGCCTGCCAAGCCGACACGAGCGGTCCCTGAGATTCGAGAGTTGTGCAATCACCCGGCCGATTGCGGTTTTCCGTCACGCTGCCCCTGGTTGATCGGATACCGCAGCACCGTCAACACCACGAAGCCGGACGCCATGAATTCAGCGATCTCCTCGAAAGCCTGTCCCTCAAACACGAGGTTCCAGGACGATTGATCCGAGATCTGGGACGCGACAAACACACCAGCCCAGGCCAGCGAGAACATCAACCACGGTTGCCTGGCCCGAAACGCCGGGCGGATCTTCGGGACGGCACGGACAATCACCAGCACGGCAGCAACAGCCGCGGCCAGCAGAAACAACCCGCAAACCGCCTTCTCGACAAGCGGAACGTCGGCCGACAGGTAGAATTTCAGGCTGCTGAAATGCTCCGGCACCCAGTCCGCACGGTGCAAGTCGGCTTCCCGCGCCGCATACAACACCAACAGAAAAACCGTCAGGCCCAGGAACACGCGTTCGAGCGGATCCCGGATTGCCCCGTTGGCCGCCAGCAACACCGCCACGCTCAAAACCACGAACGTCGCCACTTGCACCAGGCCATCGTCGGCAATCAGCCGACGACCCACGTCCTCGGAAACGGCCAGTGTGACCACCGCGAACAAAACCACCCCGACGAACAGGACCAGCATCGCCAGGCCCCGGTTGCCACACGCCGTGATTCCATACAGACGCTTCATCACCTGCGGACCTTCAACGTGTGCTGCGCCTGTTTCAAACGATCAACCCCCCCACGCGTCGCCCGGGTGTCGCGGACGTCCAGGTACTCGAGTTTCCGGAGTCTCACCAGGTGCCCCAGTCCCTTGTCAGTAATCGACGTGTTGTCGACCCGCAGGAATTCCAGCGTCTGGATCTCCGCCAGGTGGGCAAGACCAGCATCGCCCACGGTCGTGTTGGAACACTCGATTTCATCAAGACGATCCAACCGCTTGAGATGGACAAGACCGTTGTCGGTGACCCTCGTCCCGGACAGTTCAATTTCTTCCAACTGCCTCAACTGCGAAACATGCCGCAAACCACGATCGCTGACGGATGTCGCGTTGATGTCCAGGTCCGTGAGTTGGCGAAGTTTTGCAAGGTGCACCAGCCCATCATCGGTGATGGCGGTGTTGTTCAGTTCCAGGTCCACCAGGCGGTTCATCTGCAACAGGAATGACAAACCCGAATCGGTCACACCTGTTCCGGAAAGGTCCAGATCTCTCAATCGCGTCAACCGGGAAAGACTCTCGACCCCCCGGTCGGTGATCGGCGTATCAACCAGCCACAAACTTTCCAACCACGTCATGCCGGCCAGATGCTGCAACCCGGAATCAGTGATGTTCGTGCGATCGAGACGGATTTTTCTGAGTCCCCGGCACTTGTTCAACGTCACGAGTTCCCGATCCCGGACGAACGCGCCTAACAGGTTCAGACGTCTCAGGGCAACCAGTCTGTGCAGGGAATCCAGGACACGCGCGTCAGCCCTGGTGCCGCTGAGGTCGACTTCCGAGACGCCGCGCCAGTGCCAGATGCGTGGGTCGAACCAACCCACCTGCTCGACCGATCCCCCACTCTCGTGGATCAATGCGACCACCGGTGCCTCGTTGCGTTCGCGATTCCAGGCGGCAACGGCGAAACCGCCAAAACAGGCCGAAACCAGCGTCAGCCACACGCCAGCCTTCCATCGAGTTGACCTCATAAGCACGTCTCGCCCCGGAGTCACTCACAACACGGAGCCGCCCACATCCGTGGGCCGGCGACTCAAGTGGCGGGACGCTATCGGAATTGGCGAAAACCGTCAACTCGCGTCAGGCGGTCCTCCCCGCGGTCGAACACGAGCGGTTCACACGGGGTGTGCGGCGGTCAGCAACGCCGGTCAGGCCAGGACGTCCTGGATCACCTGTCGTGGCTGCACTCCGGTCAACCGCTGGTCGAGCCCCTCGTGCCGAAACGTCAGCCGCTCGTGGTCCAGGCCCAACAGGTGCAGGATGGTGGCGTGCAGGTCCGAGACGTGCAGGCGATGTTCCACCGCCTGGAACCCGGTTTCATCGGTCGCCCCGATCCGCTGTCCGCCTTTCACGCCGCCCCCGGCCAACCACATCGTGAAACCGTAGTGGTTGTGGTCGCGTCCCGGCTTGTTCACTCCCTCGCTGGTCGGTGTCCGTCCAAATTCCCCACCCCAGATCAACAGGGTCTGGTCCCACATCCCCTGCCGCTTCAAATCGGCCATCAACGCGGCAATCGGCTGATCAATTTCGAACGCGTGACGACCGTGGTTGTCGGGCACATCCACATGCGCGTCCCAGGAGTCCGCACCGCCTCCGGAATACAACTGGACGAAACGCACCCCCCGCTCGAGCAATCGACGGGTCAACAGGCACTGCCGTCCAAAATACTCAGTCCGCTTGTCGTCCAGGCCATAGAGTGACTGGATCGATTTGGGCTCAGAGCCGATGTCCACCGCCTCGGTCGCCTCCGTCTGCATCCTGTAGGCCAGTTCGTACGATGCAATCCGGGCAGCCAGTTCGGTGTTGCCGCCTCGCAGTTCGAGATTTTGCTGGTTGAGTTGGTTGAGCAGATCCAGACTGCGCCGTTGGGTCCCTGCGGCAATGCCCTCGGGTCTCTTCAGGTTCAACACCGGGGCCCCCTGGCTGCGGAACAGTGTCCCCTGGAAACGGGCCGGCATGAAACCACTGCTCCAGGCCCCCGCTCCACCACGGGGGCCACCACGGTGGTCGGTCATCACGACATAACTCGGCAGGTTGTCGTTGAGATTCCCGAGCCCGTAACCAAGCCAACTTCCCAGGCTGGGACGCCCCACCACGATACTGCCCGAGTTCATCTGCAAGATGCCGGGACTGTGCGTGGGTGTCTCGGCGTACATCGAGTTGATCACGCACAGATCGTCGGCGAACTGTCCAACGTGAGGAAACAGGCTGCTGACCATCAAGCCGCTGTCGCCATGAGGACGAAAGGGAAAGGCCGAGGGAGCCAGTTTGCCAATCGCTCTCCCGTTGGACCCGATCTGCAAACCGCCGTCGAAAGTCTTGCCCTGGTACTTGGCCAGCGCCGGCTTGTAGTCGAACGTGTCGACCTGGCTGGGGCCACCGTTGAGAAAGAAAAATACGACCTGCTTGACCGTCGAGGAGAAGTGGGGGGACTTCTGGCTGGCAGGGGTCGCAGCCGGGCCGGACGCCAATGCGTCCTCGCGGGTCATCAAGTCCACCAGCGGCAAAGCCGCGAACCCTCCACCCCATTGCCAGAGGAATTCACGACGCGTGTTGCCGCAAGGAGCCTGGTTGGGAACGAAGCTTGTCGGTGTGATTGTCATGGCTAATCGGTGTACACGAATTCGTTGAGGTTGAGTATCACGCGGCAGACCTGGACCAGGGCCTGCTGTCGTGCCGCGGCAACGGTCAGTGGCTGACGGGGTCGGCCCTGGTCGACGACGTCATACTTGGAACCGAGATGCTTCCAGACCTTCGCCAGTTCGTCCTCCGTGAGTGCCCGGTCCCACACGAGCAACTCGGCCACCAGGCCGTCCCAGTACTCGCTGTCCAGTGTTCCCTGTCGGCCAATCGTCCAGTCGGTGTCCAGTTTCCGACCGGGCAATGCCGCTCCCAACTGGTCGAGCAATCGACCATTCTGAAACACACGGGCATTGCTCGACTCGGCGATTCCAGTGAGCACAAACGGCACGGTGGGCTTGGCAAGCACCAGCGTGTCTCGGAGAGCGAACGCGTCGGTCAGGCGGACACTGCGGGCCCCCTTGGCGGCAGCGGTGGTCCCCAGGAATATCGATGTCGTACTGTTGCCCCGCCCACCATTCCAGTTCCCGACCAGGTTGCGGTGCGATCCTTTCGGACCACCCGCGGGCCGGTCGGTCACCACGGCGACCACCGTGAACTGTTGGCCAGTGACCGGCGGCGCATTGAGTCCAAACCAGTCCTTGCCCTGGAAATCGATCGCGCTGTGCTTGCCGAGAGCCTGGCCCACCTGCCGGGGATCTCCGTGAGCGGTTGCCACCAGCGACCCCACCCGACTGGCCCACCGGGAGACGTGTTTCTGGTCGTTGAGCGTCACTCCGTGTGCGGCATCCAGCCACAGGGTCAATCCCGATTGCACGATCTCACCCGCCGCGGTCCGTGCCCTGCCTCCCCGGCGGCGACGGTCCTCTGCCAACAGTTCGCTCGTCTCGTTGGACAGAAATTTCGCCAGGCTGGCACGCTCACCGGGGGTCGGCAGCCGGCCCAATGCCAGCCGGAATCCGTGATCCAACTGGGCTCCCGCCGACGGCCCCGCCTCGGCAATGATTCGATCGGCAAAGTGTCGGGACTGCCGGTTGACAAATTCGCCGTTGAACAGTTCCAGGGCCTGGGGAGCCACGGTGGTCACCTCGCGACGATCGGCACTGCGAGCCGTGTCACAAAAATCCAGCGTCTCGAGAAAAGGGATGACCAGTGTCCGCTTCAGGAACGAGTAAACCGTCCGCCTGGACGCCTCGGTCTCGTTGAACGGCTGCCAGACGCCCGAGGGATTGTAACCGCTGCGGAGAGCGTCCTTGGGAATGAACGGATACATCGGCGCACCGTAGAGACGATCGTTGAGCCGGCCGCTTACCGCCAACATCGAATCACGGATTGCCTCGACTTCCAATCGACGCACCGGAAAATGTGACAACAACAGGTTGTCGACGTCCTTCTCGGCATTGATCGGAATCGCCCGCTTGCTCGTGGCGTACGTTCGGCTGGTCATGATCAATCGGTGCAGTTTCTTCAGCGAATACCCCGCCTCCTCGCTGAACCACTCGGACAACCAGTCGAGCAATTCTGGATGAGTGGGCAGGCTCCCACGCACACCGAAATCGTTGGGCGTTCGCACCAGGCCGGTCCCGAAGTGGTACTGCCAGACCCTGTTGACGATCACGCGACGCGTCAACGGGTTGCCCTCGGACATGATCCAACGGGCCAGAGAAATGCGACGACGGCTGGTGAACTTGTCGGCGGTGTCGAACACCGGCTGCTTGTCGACCAATGCCGCGGGAACCGCCGCCGAGACGACCTCGCCCAACTGGTTCGGGTTGCCTCGTTTCAACAGATGCGTCACGGGTGGTTTGGGCGAGGGTTCAAAGAAGAAATAACCCTTCGGTTGTGTCTTGAGATCCTTGCCGGCGATTTGGTCGGGAGGCAGTGCCGCCCGTGACAGTTCGGTCCGGCCCTTGTGTTCGCGTTTCAATCCCCGGAAAACGGCGACCATCGAGTAGTAGTCCTTGGCAGTCAGCGGGTCGAACTTGTGGTCATGACATCGGGCACATCCCATCGTCAATCCCAGGAACACCTGGGACGTGGTGCTCACCATGTCGTCGAGTTCGTTGTACAACTCGGCAATCACCTCGCTCTTCTGCACACTGGCACCTCGCTCGGCATCCCACGGCCCCACGCGATGGAAACCTGTCGCCAGCACAGTCTCGGTCGTCGCGCCGGCAATTTCGTCTCCGGCAATCTGGTCGATGACAAACCGATCGTAGGGTCGATCGGAGTTCAGGGCACCGATCACCCAGTCGCGGTATTTCCAGGCCAACGGCTTGACCCCGTCGACCTCGTAACCGTTCGTGTCGGCATAACGGACCAGGTCCAGCCAGTGCCGGCCCCAGCGTTCGCCGTAGTGAGGATTGGCCAGCAGTCGATCCACCACGCGAGTAAACGCCTCGGGAGTCGACTCGGCGGAAAACCGGTCGACGGCCCCCGGATCGGGTGGCAACCCCAGGAGATCCAGCGAAGCCCGTCGGACCAGGTGCCGGGGTTCGGCGCGGGGAGAAGCCGTCATCTCTCGAGCCTCCAGCCCGGACAGGATGAAGTTGTCGATCGGGTTTTGCACCCAGTCCCGATCCTCAACCCTGGGCACCTCCGGTCTCTGGATCGGCCGCAACGACCACAGACTGAGCCGGTCGGCCTGGTCGTCGATTCCATCCGGCCACGCCACTCCACGATTGATCCATTCGGTGATCAGCCGGATCTCGTCTGGCCGCAACGCACGGCCTTCCCCCTCGGGTGGCATCCGCGCGTCGCCGGGGCCACGCCCCTCGACCAGTCGGACCAGCAGGCTCTTCTCGGCATGGCCCGGCACCAGTGCCCGGCCCGTCTCGCCCCCCTTCATCGCCAGGGGCTTGCGATCCAGCCGAAACTCGCCTTCGTTAGTCCCCGGGCCATGGCAACGGAAACAATGCGCCTTGAAGATCGGACGAATGTCCCGCAGGAAATCCGGCCCCTGTGATTTGACCGGTTCGGCAGCCACTCCGTGACCAACCCCACCGGAAACCATCACCACCAGCACCACGGTCCACCCGACCCGACCGGCCATATCACACACCATTGTTTTCATCACGACTTCGCCACCACCTCACCCACCGGTTCAACTCAACCAGCCATACTACCAAGCCACGAGCCCTGTCGTCGGACTCAGACGCCACCGTCGAAGAGTTCGGTCCGGAAGATCCCTTCCTGCTGCGACAGGTACTCGTCTCGTGACATCCCGGGCGTGAACTCATGAAGCACACGACGACCGGTGTCGGCGTCGTCGGCCAGGAGATCGACAGCCATCATCGCCAGTGTCTTGGCCGGTGACACGTAGCCGTTGTCCTTGTCCGCGATGTGCCAGTCGACACTGTGTGGCTCGCCATGAGCTCCTGTCATCACCGGGTGCAGGACTGGCATCAGTTGGCTCAGGTCACCGGCATCGGTCGAGCCACCACCGTGCGGATAATCCCGGTAGCCATCCTCTTCAAACAGGGTCGCCGCGTTTTCGCGGAAGAGATCCCGAAGAATCGGATCGTTGTTCAATGGCAGGTTGCCCGGCACCGTATCGATCTCGACCTGGCACCGCATCGCCATCGCCGCTCCCTTCAGGCAGGCGTCCACCCGGGCCGCGGCGTCCTGGATGGCCTCGGCTCGCTTGGCTCGCACATACGTCTCAAGCCGAACCTCCGAGGGGATCACGTTCACGAGGTCCCCCCCCTTGGTGACAATCGGATGCACCCGCACACAATCCTCGTCGCGAAAGGTCTCGCGATGCGAGTTGATCCCGGCCAGTGCCAGTTGTGCTGCGTACAACGCGTTGACCCCCTGTTCGGGAGCACCACCGGCATGGGCGGCCACCCCGCGGAAGGTGACCGTCTTGGCCAGGAAACCATTGGAAGAAATCCCGACGCCGTGCGTGCCATCTTCCCGGGCGGGACTCTTGGTGTGGATCATCACGGCCATGTCAACGTCGTCGAAGTGGCCCAGCTTGATCAATTCCTGCTTTCCACACAGAAACGACGTCTTGCCTTCGCGGACCAGCCCCAGTCGATAGTCGATCTCGACGTACTCCTCGGCCGGCACCGCCAGGAAGACAACGTTCCCGGCCAGTTCCTCTGCGATTCCCGCATTCTGCAAGCCGACTGCGGCTCCCATCAGGCCGGCAATCTGGGCGTTGTGGCCGCACGCGTGTGCCGCCTGCGTATCGGGATTGGCTCGCGGGTGACCGGGAACCTGCAACGCATCCAGTTCACCCATCAACGCCACGGTTGGGCCGGGACGGCCGCCACGCAGCACGGCCTTGACCCCGGTCAAACCCAGTCCACTGTCAAACTCCAGGCCGAGATCGGTGAACACCTCCTGCACCTTGTCGGCAGTGCGGTGCTCTTTGAATCCCAGTTCCGGATCATCCATGATCGCCTCGCCGACGCCGATGATCCGGTCTCGATGCTCGTCTATCGACCGGCAGACGGTCTCCTTGAGTGCTCCAGCATTGGTCACGGTGTGGTCTCCGGGATCGGGGAACTCAACGAATCAGACGCACGTGGCGTCGTGCCGATAAGGATAGTAGCATAAGCAGAGCATCATTCCGCCCGGGCCCACCTTCCCCATCGCCAACTCATGATCAGGCTTTTCGACACCCCCGCAACGGCCCAGGGCAACTGGAGCCGTCGTGACCTGCTTCGAGCCGGTGTGCTCGGGGTCGGTGGCCTGGCTCTGTCCAACATGTTGCAGTTGGAATCGGTGCGTCGTGCCGTGGCTGCTCGCGTTCAGCGCCCCGCCAGGAACTGTATCTTCATGTTCCTCAACGGCGGCCAGGCGCAGATGGACACGTTCGACATGAAACCCGCGGCCCCCGAGGGCATCCGCGGGCCCTACCATCCGATCACCACCAGCGTTCCCGGCACCCAGATCTCCAACATGCTGCCGCGACTGTCTCGCTTGACCGATCAATTCACGATCCTGCGATCGGCCTCGCATCCCCTGTCGGGCCACAACAGTTCGGCCGCGTACGTTCTCAGCGGACACACCCCGGGCAACGACTCCAGCATCCAGCCCACTCCGATGGACCATCCGACCTACGGCTCGGTCGTGTCCAGGATTCACCCGGCTCCGAAACACCTGCCCAGCAGTGTCCTGACCCCACGCCTGCTGTTCGACATGGGTTTTCCCACGCCCAGCGCTGGTGGCGGCTGGCTGGGGCGTCAATACGACCCCTTTCCGGTCGTCCGCAACCGGATGATGTCCAAAGCACCCGCCTGGAGTGGCACGCTGCCGGGCCCTCGCTCCCTGGCTCTGCCCAGCGACATTTCACACTCGCGACTGGCCTCGCGCCGCAGCCTGCTGGGGCACGTCGACACCGCGTTCACTGCCGCCCGGGACAACGCGTCGGCACGCACCCTGCAGGCACACCAGGACAAGGCGCTCAACCTGATCCTGTCCCCGGAATGCCAGGCAGCCTTTGACCTCTCGAAAGAATCAGCCGCCACTCATGATCGATACGGTCGTTTCGAGATGGGGCAGGTCTTGCTGATGGCCCGACGCCTGGTCGAATCGGGTGTCCGCTTCGTGACCGCCAACGCGGTGTCCAACCCCAAGAACACCCGTCTGTCCTCGTTCCAGATCTGGGACACACACTTCGATCACTTCCGGCTCTACAACGAGACATTGCTTCCCGAGTTCGACCAGTCTCTCTCGGCCCTGCTGGAAGATCTCCAGGACCGGGGCCTGCTGTCCGAAACCCTGGTGATCGTGATGGGCGAGATGGGACGCACACCGACGATCAACAAGAACAAGGACGGAGGCCGGGACCATTGGGGCCGGGCGTATTCGGTTCTGTGGGCTGGTGGCGGGGTGAATTCTGGACACGTGGTCGGGGCCACCGACAAGAATGCCGGCGAGGTGATCGACGCCAAGGCGTCGCCAGACGACATCGCCGCCACGCTCTACGAAGCGCTGGGAATCCCTCACGAGACCGTGCTCGAGGACATCACCGGACGTCCACGACGGATCACCGACGGCAGTCCCGTTGACGGGCTGCTCGCCTAGGTGTCGGGCCAATCGTGGTTCGACGGGTCCAGCAGGCGACTCGGAGCAAAGTACGGTTCGGGGTAATCGTCGGGCTCATCATCCAGTTCAAGAATCCGGTTGACGATGCAACGGGCGCCGTTGAACGACACACCGCTGCCCGACCCACACATCCCCGCCACGATCCAGCGGCCCTCGCCGTCGATCGAACCCACGATCGGGTACTCATCCGGGGTGTATCCAACCGTCCCGCTCCACTCGTTGTCCAGGTCCAGGTCGTAGGGTCCAAAATGCCCCCGCATCTCGGCAGCAGCAAACCGGGTCAGGAATCGTGACGGCTTGTTCCGACCGGCCTCACGATCGGGCACCCGAGACCCCCCGGACCCCCACAACACTTCCTGTCCATACTTCCCGGCAAAATACCAGGATCCGCTGATACCAATGTGCGGTGCCATCGAGACCGGCCCGCCATCACCCGAAGCAGCCTGCTCCTGCATCGGAATGATCGCGTCATGAAAAGACGCCTCGATCATCGGAGTGTACGACTCGGTGGCGTAGAACACGTGCCGACACGAAATCGTCCCGCGTGAGGTCTCGACCACGTAGCCCTGCTTGGTCGAAAGCACCTGCTCGACACGGGTTCGCGTGAAGAGTTCCACATGGGCCACCTTCATCGCCTCACTCAGCAGGCTCCAGACCCATTTGGCCGGGTGCCAACTGGCGGCCTGTTTCGAAAAACCGGCCGGATGATTCACTCGCATGCCTGACAACTTCCGGGCCTCGCTCGCTTCAATCATTGTCCAGTCGTCACAGCCGGATTGTTCAGCCAATCGCACCGACAGCCGCAGTGCTTTCTGCTCATCCTCGGTTCGTGCCTGCACCCAGCCGGCCCGCTTGTAATCACACCGGAATCCGTGCAATTCGATCGCCTGTTCGATCAGATCCGCGTTCTGGTAGGCGGCCTGGCAATAGACCGTGGCGAACTTGTTGGCCAACGTCTTGAGGCCATCCGGCTGCAGGTCCGGGCGCACCTGCCTCAGGGACTTTCCAACCGTGTCACGAACCATCTTGAAATAGCGCCCCATCACGACCAGCCCCTCGTTGCGGCCGGAAGATCCACTGGCCGGGTCGTCCATCTCCAGGACAACCAGTCGCCGGTCACCGGGTGCTCGCCGGGCCCAGTGGTAGGCCGCCGCAGCCCCGGTAAAACCTGCCCCGATCACCACCACCTCGGCCGAATTGGGAATTGCAGCCGACTCGTTCTCCCGCCACGGATGCTCCTCCCATGGATTCTCGTCTTCCAGCCACATGGGTGTCCGGGACACCTTGCGAGGAATTTCCAGGCAGTGCAGGGCCCTGGGCATGTTGATGAACGCCTGGAACAACGCCCACCCGGTGAATTTCAGCCAGCGCATCGGCCACGACGCGTTGCCCCACTTCAACGCGACGAAATGACCGGCTGCCTGGAAGTCCTGCTTCCGCAACCCGATCAACAGTTCGATGACAAACGCCACGCGTTGCAACAGGTTGACGTTTCGTTCCGAGAGATACCGATCGACCTCCCGCCTGTTCCGATCCATGCTCACAGTGTCTCACTCCCGGCCCGTGTGGCACCTCATGCAAGCAGCGGCCAATACCCGTGGATTGATCCGGTGATCATCCTCGCGATACGGGGACAATTCCCCGTGGCATTGTCGGCAGTCGATCTGCTGTGCCAGGACCTTGGCGTGGACTTTTTCAAAATGCCAGAAACCGGGCCGGGTGTCAGCGATATCGGATTTCACGTCGTGGCAATCGGCACAACGCTCCGCACCACCTTGCTGAACCGGCCGCTTCCAGGAGGCGGACTTGAGGATCGTGCGTGCCGCCACCCGTCCGGTGACCACGCAGGGCCCCAGGAACGTCCCTTCCAGTGCCGCCTTGCCGTTGATCAATGCCAGGCCAGTCAATTCACCAACGGCATACAGGCCTGGAATCGGCCGTTTTTTCTTGTCAACCACCCGACATCCCAGGTCAATCGCCACTCCCCCCATGCTCTTGCGGGTCAAGGGAAAAGTCTGGATCGCGTAATAGGGAGGCGTCTCCAGTTTCACCGACGCCGTGTTGTTGAATTCCGTCTTGCCGGGACCAAAGCGACCGAAGTCATCATCGACTCCCTTGTCGACCAACGAGTTGTATCGGACGAGAGTGGCTTTCAGGTTCTCGACGGGCAACCCCGCCTTGCGGGCCAATTCCCCGATCGTGTCGGCTGACTGGACGAGTTTCGGATTGGCAAATACCAGCCGGTTGACCTTGTCGATGTCGGCCCAGTCCGACCCGGAGACACTGAACTCCTTCCGGGTGGCCTCGTCGAAAATCGCCCAGCAGGTGACCCGGTCCTGTTTCAACAACGCTGGCATCACGTCCTTGGCCCAGCCATGGTCGTTGGCAAATCTCTTTCCCTGTGAGTTGACGAGAATTCCCCACATGTTGGCCGCATTCAGCCCCTTGTTGCTTCCGGGATTCTGTGGATCGGGCAGGCCCGAATAGTAATTCCACTGGTAGTCCATTTTGACCAGGTCGCCACCGATGTCCCGAACCATCTCGTGGCCCAGGCCAATCGAGTGCCGTCCCGATCCGGCCAGGATCGTCTCTGGGAAATCGAATTCCGCAGGCCAGAATTCCCGAACCAAGTCCAGGTTGCTCTGAAATCCACCGGTGGCCAGTACCACCGCATCGGACTCCAGGAACCCATCGGTGTTTTCCCGCATGTCAGTCGTCCTGACGCCGACAACCCGCTCGTCGCGAATCACCAACGAATCGGCCCGGGTGTTCCAGACGAAGCGGACGTTGGGCCGTTCCAGGCACGCCCGGTACACCGGCGTCACCAACCCGATGCCCCGCTCGGCCGGCTGGTGGAAACGATCGACACTGTTGCCCGGGGCGTTGTCGACCCCGGAAAACACCACCCCCAGGTCGACCAGCCAGTCGTAGATCATCTCGCGAGAATGATCGACGTAGAACCGGACCCATTTCCGGTCGGCCCCCTCGCCCCATTCCACAAAATCCTTGTAGGCCAGGTCGGGAGAATCCTTGAAGCCGGCTGCCACCTGGACCGGCGTGTCCACGACCGCCACGCCTCCCTGCGACATCACCGCGTGACCGCCATAGACACTCGACATGTCAATGACCACCACCGAGGCGCCGCCATCAGCCAGTTCCAGGGCCGTTGACAACCCGGAAAGTCCGGCTCCCACGACGATCACTCGAGGGGGAGTTGTCTGTTGTGGTGCCGGCCCCTCGCCAGGGCCAGACCCCATTTCACTGCTTCCAACGATCAGAACCAGCCCGACGGCCGCCACGGGAACAATCAACAACAGGCTTTCGGCAAGCGTCCTGGACCGAATGGTCATTCCGATCCGCCTCCAGCGAGCCGTTTCAATTCGATTTTCCGGAACTCGATCTCCATGGGCGGACCACCGTGCAACTGCAGGCCGATGATCCCCTTGGCAATCCGCTTGGCCTTCTCGTTGTCGATCACCTCCGAGGCCGTCCGACCGTTGATGGTGAAAAACATCCTGTAGCCCTTCACGACGACATGCACGTCATTCCAACCCCGTCGCTTGACGTGCTTGGCCTCCAGGGCGTCCGAGAGTTTCGTCACCGTCTTCTTCCCGTCGGCGGCAATCACCACGCGGTGACCTCGCTGGACCAGGTACGAACCGCGGGGGTAGCCATGAAAATCCCATGACCCCAGCACCTGGGGGCCCACGCCAACGTGTCCGAAGTCGGCGTGGTAACCACTGACCTTGTGCGTCTTGGAAATCCCCAGCAGGCCACGGATGTGAATTCCCGAATTGCCCTTCGTGCGGAAGCGGTAGCTGAGTTTCAACTCGTAGTCGGACAGGGTCTTGTCGTGGAAAATCAGGTCCGACCCCTTGCCATCGGTCTTGCCAACCAGCAACCCGTCGCGGACCGACCAGTGGTTCTTTTTCTGGGAGGGAACCACGTTCCAGCCCTTGAGGGTCTTGCCGTCGAAGATCGGCTGGAATTTCTCGGCCGCCGTCGCGATGGCGGGCACGACGAGGGCGATCACTGTCGACAGCACCAGAATTCTCATGACAACTCCTTGCCCGTCTCTGCGGGTCCTCACTTCTTCCCGAACCGGTACACCGACCGGGCCGTCTTCCCCAGGATCCACTTTTTGTCACCGGCCGTGAAGAACGGGATGAGATCCTTCATGATCAGCAACTCGTAGAAGTTCGCGTAGATCATTCGCCGCGGCCCAAACGTGTCGTAGACCTTCCGCAGGTAGGGCCACATGTCGCGAAACGGCGGTTTCTGCTGCGATGGATTGTGCAACGACGTCCGCACGTAGACGTTGGGGAACTTCTTCAACGCCAGGATCTGGTCGATCCCCTCACTGTCGGGACGGGTGATGTCGATCATCGCGAAGTGGTCGATCACCAGTTTCACACCGGGGAACCGATGGGCCATGTCGGCGACCTGCGGCAACTGGTGGGGTGCCAGGAAAATGTTGAAAACCGCGCCCAACTCCTGAGCCCGTTTCCACAGCGGGTAACACACCGGGTCATTCATCCAAACCGTGTTGCGGTCATAAATCGGGCTCAGTCGCAGGCCGACCAGGTGGTCGCGTTTCATCAGCCGTTCGAGCCGCCCCGGATTTTCGGGATCACCGGGCCTGTGCAAACCGTGTCCAACCAGCAGGCCGATGGCAGCAAAACGATCCGGATGAGACTTGACGCAATGACTCGAGTACGAGTTGTCGGTTCCGTAATAGCACACGTGGCTGATGACGGTCCTGGCAATCCCGTGCACCTGCATCTCGGCCAGCAGATGCTCCATCGAATAATTTCGACGGGGCTTGCTGTTGGGGCAATTGGAGAGCTTGGGATTGATCGGAAACGACTTGTCGTTGATCAACCAGGCGTGTTCGGCTCCATTGACGATCTCATCGTCACGGTCCGGCACCGCTGCCACCGGAGACGGTCTGGACAGACCCGACGCCGCGACACCGGCCAGTCCGGTCTTCAAGAAAATACGTCGGTCGATTTGATTCATGGCTTCAACGGCAACAATTCGACCTTGCGGAACTCCACCGGGTGGCTCTCTGACTGCAACGAGATTGATCCACTCTCGAGCAACAATGACTTGCCCTCGGGCTTGCCCGCGATCAACTTCTTGGCGTCCTTGTCGTTGGGATCGAGCTGCGGCTTGGTGTATTCCAGGACCGTCTTGCCATCGATCTTGTGACGAATGATTTCGCTGCCCCGCACCTCGATCTCAACCGTCACCCACTGGTCACCCCGGTACGTCTTCGACGCCGAGTTGGTGCAATGCGGCTTGTGGAGCTTCCCCTTGTAGAAAACGTGGGTTCCCGGCGTGCAGAGGTTCGCCGTGGATCGCTTTCCCATTTTCCGACCACCGAGCAACTGCACCTCAATCGAGACCGGGAAGTTCTGGTTCTTGCCCATCGACTCGGGAGCCTGTCCGTGCACCATGATGCCACTGTTTCGAAATGCCCAGCCCGGCCCGCCGGTCACCTGCTGTCCCGTGAAGCGATACTCGCATCGGATGATGTAGTGGGAGAACGACTTCTCGTAGAACAGATGGCCGAATTTTGCACCGAACCCCTTGTAGGCATCGTAACCCACCTTCAGCACTCCGTTCTCCACACGGAACGTCTTGCCAAAGTTCTCCCCCAACTCGTGCCCCTTGATCTTCACCTTCCAACCGGACAAGTCCTTGCCGTTGAACAACTGGATCCACTTCCCCTCGGCCACGTCCGCAGCGGTCGTATCCACCGCCAGCAGGTGGCCCAGAAACAGCGAACAGCACAGTGCACCGGCCAGGTGATTTCGCAATCGGCATGTCATGTGAAAGTTCTCGCGTGAAGGAGGCAGACAGAATCGAGTATCACTTCGAATCGAATCTTCATTGTGCGTTGTCAGGCACCGCCGGGAAAGTCGACAAGCGGTTGGATCAGGGAACAAATTTCAGCAGGCTCTGCCCCCTGGCCGGCATCGACGCCAGCGCCTTCCTCAACATGGCCAGGGCCGCAGCCGCCGTGGCGTCGTCCGGGGAATCCGCCAATGGACTCTTCTCCAGGACATCGGCGGTGATGTCGAAGAACCGACCGTCGCCGTAAAGCTTGAACCGCTGGTTTCGGACAAACCGTTTTGGTGGAGTCCGTTCCGGACGAGGACAGTAGTAGACGTGAATCCAGTCGCGGGGCCGGTACGTCTTGTCACCAGCCAGCAGGCCCGCAAAACTGCGACCGTCCAGCCCCCCGGGCACCTCCACTCGAGCCACGTCGAGTACCGTGGGCAGGAAGTCCGAGAAATCCACCAGCGCATCGGTGACCTGGCCGGCAGCCACCCGTCCCGGCCACCGCACAATCAATGGAACGCGCGTTCCCGCGTCGGTCATCTGTCCCTTGCCACCACGGATCTCTCGTCCGTTCAATCGAGACCGGATCTTGCGATTCGTCCCATTGTCGCCGGTGAAGATGACTAACGTCTGGCGATCCAGGCCCAGTTCATGGACTTTCCCCACCACGCGTCCCACCTGCTGGTCCATGTAGGCCACCATGTCCTGGAAATTTCGCTGTTGGTTCTTGCTCTGCCGTGACGCGCTTGCCGGTGTCGGCAGGAACGGGTTGTGAACCTGGATCAGGGGCATGTAGGCAAAAAACGGGCGGTCCCGGTTGGCCTCGATGAAATCGGTCACCGACCTGGTGACGATATCCGGCCCGTAATCATCCGGGCCAAACGTCCGGTTGGTTCCGTTGATGTACAACAACGGTTTCCAGAAACGGGACCCCAGTTGGTCAACCTGCCACAGGCACATCTCGTCAAACCCGGTCTTCTCGGGCCACGTCCCCTTGCCGCGAAAACGGGCCCCGTAGTGGCGGGCTCCCAACAGTTGCCACTTGCCAGCCACCACCGTCCGGTAACCGCCGGCCTGCATGTATTGCCCGATCGTCTTTTGATCCCGGTTGAGCACCGAGAAGGCCGAGTAGTTGCGGACGTTGGAGAGCCCCGTCATCAACTTGACCCGGCTGGGAGTGCAAAGCGGCTGAGAGTAGCAGTGCCGGAACCTCAGCCCCTGTTTGGCCAGCCGGTCGATATGTGGAGTCTTGTACTGCTTGCTGCCGTAGCAGCCGAAACACTCATATCCCACGTCGTCGGCCATGATCAGGATCACGTTGGGCCGTCGCATCTGGCTGGAGGACGACACCCGCGTTCCCGCCAGCTTGAGATAGGCCACCGCGTAACGACGACCAAGTTCACGATAGGAACCGGCATCGAAGTGGACCTTGTCCCCCTTGTGCTTCAACCCCTTGGCCGAAACGAAGGCTGTTCGGGGAACCGATCCTGGCAATCGACGATGAGCCGCATCGACCACCCGCTTGGCCTGGTCCCAGGGCCGTTCGGGCCAACGTCCCATCTGGCCAGCAACAAACGGAACACGCGGTGCCTTCAACTCGCGGCGAAACCTCGCCACCAGTTCATGCAGTTTCTTCTCGTAGACCTTTGCCCGTTCGGGAGTGGTGTCCGACTCGCCCTGGTGCCAGAGGATCCCCTTGAGCGTACCGTGCTTCATCGCCGCACGAATCCGTTTCAAGCAGTCGTCCCAGGGGTGTGTCTTCGTACTGGCATGGAACCCGCCGGGTGCCCACGCCCCGATCGGTGATCCCCCCACGGCACAGGGCACCAGCCCGATCGTCGTGCCCGGACGAGCCCGGATGATCTCGCGAGCAAAAGACCGTCCCACGCCGACACCGACCACGGTCGGTTTGTCGAAATGCAACGGATCAACCGCCGGAATCCAGCGACCGTCCCGGCCGTAGCTCAATACGCCGGGAATCGGCCGTTTGTCCTCGGCCGCCACTTTGCCGCGGCCCGCCATGTTCGACTGGCCGACCAGCAGGTACAGGTGAAAATCCTTTCTGGCAGGTAGTTTCGTTTCCGCCGAGACGGATGCCGACAGCACCAGGACAGGAACCAGTCCAACAACCAGCGGGCATCGAATGAGAAAACTCACAACCACTCCGTCCTGCACAATGGGAACCTCAACCAACCTCGGCTAAGTTACCTTCTGCCCGTTTGGGATCCCATCAACTTGCGATCGTCTTTCAGACTTCGAAACCGGAGATTCACACCATGCTCCCATCCTCTGCCAACGTTGTCGTGATTGGCGGCGGCGTACTGGGTACCAGTGCCGCGTTTCACCTGGCGGAGGCCGGAATCGAGGACATCGTGCTGGTTGACCGCGGGCCGGTCGGGAGCGGAACCACACCCATGGCCGCCGGACAAACCGGCTACCTCAACAGCGATCGCTTCGCTACCGATTTCGGACTCTACAACGTCGAGTTCTTTGAGAATTTCGAAGCCAGGACCGGCCACGCGATCAACTTCCACCAATCCGGCAGTCTCCGAATCACGCTCACCGACACCTACCACCAGGACCTGGACCGCCGACTCGAGGTCGCCGCGGATATCGGTGACGACGCCCGCATCATCTCGGCCGAAGAGGCCCGGGCCATGGTGCCACTACTGGCCCCCACTCCGGACTGCCGCATCATGCTGATGCCACGCGACGGCTGGGTGGAGCCCAAGTCCGTCGCGGTCGCTTACGCCGCGGCTGCGGTCGACCGCGGCGTCCAATTCCACACCGGAATTCCCGTCACCGGCCTGGTCCACAACGACGACCGGGTCACAGGAGTCACCACGCCCCAGGGAACACTCCAGGCCAACTGGGTGGTGCTGGCCGCGGGGGCCTGGTCCCGACAACTCGGACAGCCCCTGGGAATCAATCTCCGCAGCGTCCCCGTCCGACACCAGGCATTTGTCACCGCTCCATTGGCCGACGCGCGACCCGATCAACCGATCGTTCGCATCACCGAGCCGCAATTCTACGTCAGACCCGAAGCGGGTGGACTGCTGGTGGGCGGATACGGTTACAGGCCCCTGAGCTTTGACATGGACAACTTTGCGGATGGTTTCGAGATCGCCGCTCTCGAGGCCGACCAGGTGTACTACGAACAATTGCAGGCCGCCGCCGAGCCCTTCTTCCCGGTGCTCGGGGACGCCGTCCGGGTCCAGGACCGCCGCGGACTGCCGACAATTTCCCCCGACGGCCGCATGGTCATTTCTGAACCAACCGGAGCAAAGGGCCTGGTCGCGATGACCGCCTGTGGGGTGGGAGGAATCGACCGGTCTCCGGGAGCCGGCCGGATCGTCGCCGACATTGTGGCCGGACGCGAACAGTGGATCGACCCCGAAATCCTCGGAGCCAATCGCTTCGGCGAGGACTTCGTTGACGACGTCGCGCTGAGGGCCCGGTGCGAAGAAATCTACGCACACCACTACCACGACGTGTACTAGGCAAACGAAACCCGACACCGCCCCCTGCCGATCCCGGGTCCCCCCAGCACTAGCCCTCGTAATGCTTCAGCCAGTGTTTCTGCAGGGCGATGAACTTGCGGACCGACTTGATCTGTTCCGCGTCGGTCACCTCGCTCCGTGAAACCTGCTGGCCACCGGAAGAGTAGACAACGTAGGCCGGCTTCCTTGCCCCCTTGCCACTCTCGACCACGAATCGCGTCCCGCGAGGATACTCCTTGGCGAACTGAGCCGACTCCAGGAATTCCTCGATGTTCTTCGAATCCACCTTGGTGAATGAATCCTTGTGATCCTTTCGTACGCGCTTGGACTGCTTGAGAATCGACTTGATGATTCGCTTGGAGGAGACTTCCCTGGCCAACAAGACCGTGTCGATTTTCTTCTCCCGATCGGCGATCGCCTTGAAGAAATCCGACTCTCCCAGTCCCGACGCCACTCCGTCGAATCCTCCCTCGAGCAGGTACTTGGTGCGGTGAGTCGTGGTCCCCAGTTTGGTGGAAACCACACCTCCTCTTGGACCCACCACTTTCATCTCGGCCGCATCGGTCGACACCGCAAATCCACAAACAACCAGGACCGCAACCAGTCCATGGAAGACCTCTGCATTAAGACAGGGGAGAGAGGGGGAACAGGAAAGGCTCTGGTTGTTGATCGGTGTTCTCATCTCTGACTCTCATCGAGACACGGAAAGAAGCAGAAAGGTCCTACCATCATAGGAGAATCTTGCACGACGTAAATCGTAGGACCGCGTGCCTACCAGGTCTCTGGCGGCTAAAATACACGGCCCTCGACTCACCACATCCCGGCCTCCGAGGATTTCATCCACGATGCGAGCAGCACTGTCGGTTCTACTTGTCGTGCTCTGGAGCGGTTCAGCGGCATCGGCCCGCCCCAATATCGTCTTCATCTACACCGACGATCAGGCACCTCGTGCCGTTGCCGCTGCCGGAGACACGCGGTTCATCACACCAAACATCGATCGCATTTTCCGGCAGGGCGCCCACCTGACCAATGCGTTTGTCACCACCCCGGTCTGCAGCCCCAGCCGTCTTGGCCTGATCGCCAGCCGTTACGGCAGCGAACTGGGTGTCACCGACTGGATCAGCCCACGTGCCGAGAAGACATTGGGGCTCGCCCGGGGCACCACGACCTGGCCGCAACTTCTGGCCAACGCGGGTTACAAAACCGCACTGTGCGGAAAGTGGCACCTGGGCACACAGGACCATTTTCACCCCACACGGTTTGGTTACCACGAGTTCATGGGCATCCGAACGGGAGGGTGTCCCCCCAAGGGGGCACGGCTGGAGATGTGGGATGGCACGGTCCGCAAGGTGGACGGATACACCTGCGACGTCTTCACCGATCACGCGTTGGATTTCATCGGTCGTCAGCACGCCGACAAACAGGCCTTTGCTGTTTCGTTGCACTTTCGAGCCCCCCACGCTGCGTGGCTTCCGGTTCGCCCGGAGGACTGGGCCCCGTTCAAGGATCTTGATCCCGACATCCCCGAGACCGGATACAAGGACATCGACATTCCACGTCTCAAGAAATGGACCCGCGAGTACCTGGCTGCGGTCAAGAGCATCGACCGCAACGTTGGACGCGTGCTGGCACTCCTGGAGCGATTGAAACTGAACGAGACAACGATCGTCGTCTTCACCAGCGACCACGGCTACAACCTGGGTGATCACGGTGTGTGGTACAAGGGCAACGCGCAGTGGATCCGCAAGCCGTTGCCGCNGCAACAATGGAAACATATCGGGCCTCGACAGCGGCCCAACATGTGGGACACCAGCCTGAGGGTGCCCTGCGCCATCCGCTGGCCGGGAGTGATCAAGCCCGGCACAAAGATCACCCAGACTGTCTCCAACCTCGACTGGTTCCCCACCCTGCTCGCGATGGCCGGAGTCCAACAGCCCAAGTCCATCACTCTGCGGGGACGCGATTTCACACCGCTGTTGCGTGGGCAGGAGTTGTCCTGGGACAACGATCTCTACGCCGAGTACAGCATGCACCACGGGGCGAAGACGCACATGCGAGCCTGGCGGACTCCGCACTGGAAATACATGAAGGATTTCGCCAACCCGGGTCGAGAAGAACTCTACAACCTGGACAAAGACCCGGGGGAAACGAAAAACCTGGCCGCCAGCACCAGGACGGAGCACACCCGCATCAAGGCCGAACTGGGCAAACGCATCCTGCTCAAGATGCGTCGACTCGGGGATCCGGTGGTTCCGAATCGATGACCGTTTCGCCCTCGCCGTGGCCGTCAAAACGGAAAGCCGCGACCAGGAACCAGCCAACGACCAGTGCCGACACCAGGCAGATCCCCGACACCACCATCGGCTGGTCNGCGAACGTGAACATCGCCTCCANCGAGCGGGAGTTGAATTCGGACCAGGTCGTCACGGGGCTGGAATTCATGACTGCGGGCTCTCCGATTGGTGTTCATTCGGTGGGGTCTCTGTGGCCNGTCCCTGGTGGCCGGTTCCGTCGAGACCAATCGGCACGACCCCCAGGTCGGCCACGTCGAGACCGGCCAGTTCGGCATCGGGGGACACCCGCAACAGTCCCACCCTGTTCAGCGTCAGGCTGATCAGGTAGCCCGGCACAAGGCCGACTCCGATCATCACGGCGATCCCGACCAGTTGGCCGGTCAGGGATGTGACGTTCTCGTGCTGGGGGTAGCCNCTGGCAAAGAGTCCCATCGCCAGCATCGACCANANCCCGGCGCCGCCGTGCACGGCTATCGCACCGACGGCATCGTCAATTCCCCAGCGTTCGAGTCGGTCGCCGACCACGACGACCATTCCTCCACCGGCAAATCCAANCAGGTAGCCCAAGGCCGGATGGTAAACGTCGACACCCGAGGCGATCGAGATCATACCGGCCAAACCACCACTGATCGTCCAGTAGGGGTCTCCCCTGGAAACGATGAAGGCCCCCATGACGCCACCGGCAAATCCCAGTGTCACCGTGAACGCCANCGAGCCCAGGGTCATCGGTGTCCCGTAAATGCTCCGCCACGGTTCCGGGGACGCCCCCGGCTCGGCCACCCCAAACACGGCGCACGCCGCGTAAAAGGCGTANAAGCCGGTGAAAATCAGCATCANACCCAGCATCGTCATCGGCAGGTTGTGCGGAGGGATCGACTGGGGCCGTCCCTGTTCATCGTACTTCCCGATTCTCGGTCCCAGGTTCAGCAACACGCCAAGCGTGAAGGCGGCCGCCACGGTGTGCACGCACCCGCCAGCGCCCCAGTCATGAAAACCGAACTGCTTGTACAACNACGCTCCGTCACTCCAGCCCCACGCGGCGGCCAGGATCCAGACGACCGACCCCAGGATCATCGCCAGCAGCAAGTACGCCCCCAGGCGAATCCGCTCGATTGCTGCCCCCGACATGATCGATGCGGTCGTGAAGCTGAACAACAGGAACGCGAACCAGAANACTCCGGTGATGTTGTCGTTGAGATTCGGGCCCATCCTGTCACTCCAGGGCAATGCGTCCGACGCCGCCTGTGTGTCGGCCGGCACGATTCCTCCCTGGAACGCGTAGTAGATCCACCAGCCAAACANGAAAAAGGCCGGCGTGATCACCGCGCAGGTGAGCAGGTTCTTCATCATCGTCATCAGGACGTTCTTCTGACGGGCCACCCCCGCCTCGTAGATCATGAACCCGGCGTGGATCAACCACATCAAAACGCCGGTCCAGAAGTAGAACGTCTCGATCGTCTTCTCGGCAAAAAGCCGTGCGTCGCCTTCCACGTTTCCGCTCCACCGCAACCTGTGTGTCCACGCGGCCTGACCGCGAGTCGGCTTATGACGAGACTACCATCCCCACCGTCACTCTCACCAGCACCACGGCAGTTGCCATCTTGTTTGAGGCACGAAGGTCCGATAATATAAGTAGGAACTGATGCCTTCACGCAGTGGAATTCGAGACGAAATGATTCCTCTTCCCTCACATCCTCGACTCACACGGCGAACCGCCCTCCAGGCGGGATCCGTCGGATTGCTCGGGTTGGGCATGAACCATGTTTCGGAATTGCGGGCCGAGACGGCTGGCACTCACCGGGGACGTGCCAAGTCGGTCATCTTCGTTTTCCTTTCCGGTGGGCTGACCCAGCACGAGAGTTTCGACCCCAAGCCAAAGGCTCCACAAGGGGTCCGTGGCGATTTCAACCCGATCTCCACCAGCACCCCGGGCTTCCAGATCTGCGAACACCTGCCGCTGCTGGCTCGTCGCAGCCACAAGTGGTCGGTGCTCCGTTCACTGACCTCACCCTACAACGGGCACTCATCGGGCCACATGGCCTTCCTCTCGGGACGCACCCCGCTGCCGCCCACGTTCAACGGCAACAAGCCGATGCCCGAAGACTGGCCATCGATCGCTTCGATCGTTGGGGCTGTCACCTCCCCACGCAACAACAACTTGCCCCCGGCGGCCGTTCTCCCGGAACGATTGGTGCATCGCACAACACGGGTCATCCCCGGCCAGTTCGCCGGCCGAATGGGCCGACGCCACGACCCGTGGTTCATCGAGGCCTCGCCGTTCAATGCCCGGTCCTACGGTGCCTACCCGGACTACGAGTTCCATTTCACCCGGGGTCGCGAACGAAACAAGAACCTCGCCTTCCAGGCTCCCAACCTCAGCCTGCCCGAGGGCATAACCCGAGGCCGGCTGGGCAACCGACGCCAGTTGCTCGACGTGCTCGAGTCGCAACGCCGGGATCTCGACGCGTTCGCGTCGACCGAGAACTTCAGTCGATCACGACAGGGAGCCATCAACCTGCTGACCGACAAGTCGGTTCAGCAGGCCTTCGATGTCACGCGGGCCCCCGAAGAGGTGCAGCAACGTTACGGCAAGAATGCCTTCGGCTGGTCATTGCTGATGGCGCGTCGGCTGGTCACCGCTGGCGTCAACCTCGTGCAGGTCAACCTGGGAAACAACGAGACCTGGGACACGCACGACAACGCGTTTCCGTTGCTCAAGGACTGCCTGCTCCCTCCGACCGACCAGGCGCTCTCGGCACTGATCGATGACCTGGAAGACAGTGGACAGTTGGACGAGACGCTGATCGTGATGCTCGGCGAGATGGGCCGAACTCCCAAGATCAACGCCAAGCTGCCCGGACGTGACCACTGGGGCGCTGTACAAAGTGCCTTTTTCGCCGGAGGTGGGATCCAGGGTGGTCGCGTCATCGGCAGTTCCGACCAGTTGGCCGCCTACCCCGCCTCCAANGCCCAGCGACCTGAAAACGTCGCTGCCACGATCTACCATTCACTCGGACTTCCAGACACCACGGCGTGGGTCGANGAGTTGAATCGACCACACCACATCTACTACGGCGAACCGATCTACGACCTGCTGTAAATGGCTCTCAGCACGGGGCGCAGAAGCAGGCCGGCGGCGAGCACTCCCAAACCCGTCAGCCAGATGTTCGGGTCAACCCAGAAAGCCAGGAAGCCGCAGGCCACCAGCCCGACGGCCGAGATCCAGGCCGGATACAGTCGCTCTTCCTTCGAGAGCCTGAGTGCCGCGAGGTTGGTCAGCGAGTAATAGATCAACACGGCAAACGCGCTGAAGGACCAGGTTGTCCTGACGTCGCCCAGCGTGGTCATCACGACGATCAGAACACCCACGGCCACCACAGCCACCGTCGGCGACTCGCCTCGGGAATCCAGCTTCGACAGCACCCGCGGCAGGTCGCCTCGGCGGCCCATCGCCAGTGCCACTCGCGAGAGCCCCAGGACCAGGTTCAACAGCACTCCCAGCATCGCCAGCACGGCACCGACGGCCACCAGCCGCGCCAATCCCGTGCCACCAAATTGTCCGGCGGCTCGCTCCAATGGCGCCGGCACTCCGGTCACACCGATCGCAAACCCCTCGACTCCCGCCGCACTCAAACCGACAACCGCTACCGAGACATAGAGCACCATCGAGACGACCAGGGTCGCGACCATCGCACGGGGAATCTTTCGCCGGGGATCCTCGATCTCCTCGCCCATCGTCGCAATCCGGCCATAACCGGTGTAGGCCACAAACATCAGTGCACACGCCTGGGCAAATGCACCGGCCGTTGTCGTGTCCTCGGCCGGACGCCAGAAGGGAACCAGGCTGGCCCCCGCCCCCGACATCACCTCGGCAACACCACACACGACAAAGACCACAAGCGTCCCCACCGTCGCGACCACCAGCAACAAGTTGACCCGGTTGGAACGCCTCAAGCCAAGCAGGACCAGCAACGTGACCGCCACGACCACACCACCTGCCAACAGGGAGTCCGGAACCGCGTCCATCTCGACACCCAGCCGGCGCAAATACGCGATCACGCCCAGTGCTGCAGTGGCGGCCGAGGCACTCTTGGCACACAAGAACATCCACCCGGCAACAAAACCGACCCACGGCACCAGCCACCGGTGACCGTACTCGTAGGTTCCGCCGCTCTGAGGATGGTTGGCGGCCAGTTGTGCACTGCTGAGGCCATTGCAGGTGGCAACCACAGCGGCCACGGCAATCGCGGCGATCGCGGCCGGGCCGATGATCCCCACGGCGATCCCGATGCTGACAAACACACCGGTCCCAAGAATCGATCCCAGGCCCAGTACGATCGCTCCACCAACCCCCACCTGTCGCTTCAATCCACCTGCGGCAGGCTGGTTCTCGGCCGTCTCCTCGTTCACCTCATCCTCCTTCGGTCTTGTCAAATGCCGACAGGCAACGGACCGCCAGCCGACCCAGCAACACTTCCAGTTGACCGACAATCTCGGCACATTCGTTACTGAAACTTCGCACCGGTTGCAATCGTTCCCTCAGACAAGCAATCGTCGTCTCGACCCGCCAACGGTCATCCTCCTCGACGGAATGGCAGAGTGTGCGGAAGAATCTGCCCAGCGATTCGCTGGCCTGGCCACCGTGCCGATCGTCTTCCAACAGGCGATCAAGACACGTCAAACGAATCCCGATATCGGCAATCAAGAAGGCCGTCGCCAGGGACCGTGACAGGTTGAGCATCGTATCGCCCGAACCGCCCGGCCCCTCGGTCACTTCCCCATCGCTGCCCGGCTCGTGTTCGAATTCCTCGTCTTCATCGAACACCCAGCATCCGTCAACCTGCTCGACATCAAACGATTCCCGTTCGATCTCATCCGGCAACCACCCCCGGTTCCGTCCGCCCTGAAACCAGCTCTCGCGTCTCGAGTCCATCCTTCGGCTCCCCGGTGCCGTCGCGACGTCCGTCCCGCCAATGGGATCGCATTCGGCAGATTCGTCTTTGCCTGCGGCCGGCGGACGACCGACCGTGGCCCGACTCCTCCTTTCTCCCCCGTCACAACCAGCCTCGTNATCTCCGACCATTGNACTCATCCGGCGGGGACCACTGTCAATGCAAGTCCCGGAGAATCGGGAGCTTTCGGAGGATTTCCACCAGCCCTACCTGGCCCGTAGCACCCCGTCGATCACCTGGTAGGCCTCTTTCCGCATGGCATCGGGAAAATTGTGATTGCTGTCAGGATGCCGGATCACCAAACGCCCCTCCGCACCCAAGAGACTGTAGACCGGCCTGGCGGCCTTGGCACACCGGTCGACACTCCGGTAACGAAAATTGCTGTCCCGCAACGGCGCGTTGACGAAGACGGGCCGTGGTGCCAGTGCGCCCAGCAGTTCCTGAAAGTCGTAAGGAATATCGGCCAGGCGGCCACGGTAGTTGGACAACCTCGGCATGTACCGAATCTGGCACCAACCGGCACCGAAATTCCAGACCCGCTCGGCGGCGTCGTAGTAGTCCTGGTACGAATCAAACCCGCAACTGCTGGCCACCACCGTGATCCGCTTGTCAAACACCGCGGTGTAAATGGCGTTGTGGCCACCCAACGAGTGGCCGATGGCGCCGAATCCTCGTGAGGCATCGACGTAATCGAGTGAACTCAGCAGGTCGAGGCCACGAGAATTGTCCCAGATCGCCTTCATCGTGCCACTGACATAGTCCTGTCCACCAAGATTCGGCCAGTAATTGGCCAGGTGTGGATACGCCGGCGACAGCGTGACGTAGCCACGTTCTGCCAGTTCCTTGCCATATGCTCGGCCAGCGCGGCCGCCCAGTCCCATCACCACTTTGTGGCCGACTCGATTGTCGGTCGGGTGCAGGCAGAGTACTGCGGCTGCCTTCCGTTTTCCGGCCAACACGTCCTTGGGAATGCACAGGTAGGCCGGAGTCAGCATGTCCTTGTCGACCCGGTACCCGATCAATTGTCGTCGGAAACTGCCCACGGCAACGTCTTCGAGCACCTTCACCTCAACCGGACCACGACGATCGTCACCGGGAAACTGCCCCATCACCGTCTGCATCCCCGCGACAATTTCGGCCCGACGCTTCGCCCAGTCTGCCGGCGTCTTGACCGGTTCAACTGCACCACCGTCACCGTGAAATTCCAACAGGTTGTCCGCATTCAGTCTCGTCTTGTCTGCCGCCCCGACCGTGGCCACACAACCAACACCCAGCAACACGGCCAGCACCTCAACACTCACTCGTCTCATCATCGCTTCGACCCCGTCTCAAGTGTTTCAATTGACTCGACAACAGAAAACCAGCAACTGCGACCGTTTGCAAACGAGCGAACAGGGGTTCCCTCGTTGAGTACGCCTCCAGCAATGCAATAGAATTGATGCGTCCCCAGCCCCTCCCGGCTCTCTCATGTCACGGCATCCCCACAACCTGCTCCTGGCCGTTGCGTTGCTGACCGTCTGGAGCATGGGCTGCGGTGAAGACGCCCCGGTTGGCTCACCGGCAACGATCCCCGGAAAACTCATTCGGGACGAAACCGGGCGACTGGAAGTTGTGACCCTCAAAGAACAATCCGTGACACGGGACGAGTTGCAGGCCATTGTCCGCGACGGATCTTCCAGCCTGAAATCGCTGAACCTGATCCGTTGTCGCATCCCATCCGGATCACTCGAGTTGCTCTCCGGCCTCGAACACCTCGATTACCTGGATCTCCGAGGGTCCTCGATCACCGACCCCGATCTCGAGCATGTCGGCCGACTCCAGAGCCTCACCGTGCTGGATCTTCATGACACCCGTGTCACCGACGCGGGTGTGGAGCATCTCCGCGAGCTCACGAATCTCAAGTCACTCGGCCTCTACAAGACCGACATCACCAACGCCGCCCTGGCCCACGTGGCACAGATGAAGCAACTCGACCTGATCACCGTAACCGAGACTCGAGTCAACGACGACGGATTGAAACACCTCGAGAGACTGCCACAGGTTCGCTACCTCGACATCGCTCAGACCCCGATCACCGGCCGTGGCCTGACACACGTCACCGGAATGTCGAATCTTATCGATCTCAACCTGACCTATTGCCGCAACTTCAACGACGCTGGTCTCGCCCATGTCAGGGCCTTTCCCAAGCTTGAGGAACTGGTCCTGTTTCGCACTTCGATCACCGACACGGGCATGCCTCACATCGCGGGCCTCCACGAATTGAGGTGGCTCGTACTTCGTTGCACCCGCGTCACCGACAATGGGCTGGTCCACCTGGCGAAGATGCAGAAACTCGAGGTGCTCCTGGCCGAGTTGACCCAGATCACCGACAACGGACTGGACCACATCACAAAGCTCCAGTCCCTGAAAAACCTTGGTCTCAATCACAACGCGATCACCGACCAGGGATTGCCCAAGTTGGCGGCACTGAAACACCTCGAGGAACTCTGGCTCGAAAACACCCACATCACCGATGCGGGACTCCCGGACCTCGAAAAACTCACGACACTCGAACGACTCGCAATCGATCAAACCGAGATCACCGACACGGGTCTCGCCCGGCTCCAGAAGGCACTCCCTAACTGCAAAATCACGAGAAACCGGGGGTTGCTCACCGAGGCCCACATCGATGCCAATGGCAAGTTGTTCCCGGCACTGGCATCCATCAACGCCAAGACAACGCCCCCGGGAGGTCGCCGGCCCAGTGGACTCGACTTCAGCAACCTGTCAATCACTGATCAGTGCCTCAAGTTGGTCGCCCGCGACCCGAAAGCCTTTGCGGGGCTGAAAGAACTGAACCTCTTCCGAACTTTTGTGACAGACCAGTCGGTCGACACCATCGTCGGGTTCAGCGGGCTGCGTCGACTCGACCTGACCAACACGCAGGTCACCGAACGTGGTGTGAGCCGGCTGGCCGAACTTCACGAGTTGGCCGACCTCTCGCTCTGGGACACACCGATCAACGACAACGCCCTGCCGCCCCTGGCCAAGCTCAAACGGCTCCAGCGGCTCAACCTGCGGGTCACGCCGGTGACCGACACGGGCGCCAGGACCCTGGCCACGTTTCCCTCACTCCGGCATCTCCTGCTCGGTGCCACACTGGTGACTGACAAGGGAGTTGCTTCGCTGGCCGAACTGGACCATCTCGAACTGCTTGACTTGCGTCGCACTGCCGTCACCGACGCCGGACTGGAGTCGCTTGCCCGGGTCAAGACATTGCGGGTGTTGCACCTGGCCGACACCCCGACCACGATCATCGGCCGCTTGAAGCTGGGCAACCAGTTGCCCAACTGTCGAATCACCGACTCCCGGACGCCTCCGCCTCAGGATGGACCACCGCGTCGTCCCTGACCACCGCCCAGTAGGTTCGGTCCCTCCCGCCATCAGGCATCAGCTTCAGGCCTGGCACGAGGCTCAGCAACAGGGAAAACACGACCGAGCTGACAAAGCCGACAACGAAGACCCAGAGCGAAAACCAGTCCGAGAACATCTCGGCAAAGGTGAACCACAAGGTCACCAGGGCTCCGGCAAACGTTCCCAGAAACACCCCGGTCGCCGTCGTCCGCCGGACAAACAAACCCAGCACAAAGACGGCCAAAAGGGGTGCCGAAAACGCGCCAACGGTCTTCTTGGCCACGGCAAACACGTCTCCCAGTTGGCCAACAAAACAGGCCAGGGTGATCGCGATGACACCGATCAACACCACCAGGACCCGCGCCACCAGCATCTCACCGGCCTCGGTCCTTGGTCGCCACGTGGGAACCAGCCGGTCGCGGAAATCGACAATCAACGTCGTGGTGATCGAATGAATCCCTGAATCGACACTCGACATCGTGGCCGCCATCAACGCCGCCACCAGCAAACCCACCACCCCGGGGGGAAACTTCAACCGGACAAAACGGGGCAATGCCTGGTCGTTCAACCCCAGCGTCACGATGTCGGCATGCAATTCACGTGGATGCGACGAATAATACGTGGCGATCGCCTGATCACCACTCGGTACTCCCGCTGCAGCCAGCCGGGTCCGAACGGCCGCCACCTTGCTGCTCTCGGAATTCTGCAACTCGGCAACGGCCACGTCCGACAGCATGTCGGGATGGTGGTGGAAATAACTGAACAAGCCCATGCCAATCGCCAGCAAACCCGGAATCACGATCAGCATGCCCAGTTGAGACACCACAAAACCGACCTGCGACGTCCGGGCATCCCGGGCCGAGATGTAACGCTGTACAGCAACCTGGTCGGCACCAAAGGACGAGAGCCCCTCCAGGAAACTGCCGATCAGGATCGCGAACGTGCCAAAACGGACCGTCGGATCGAGCCGGAAGTCAAAAACCATGTTTTCGCGACCAGTGAAATAGGTCTCGAAAATCTCCGAGGCGCCTCCCTCCGTCTTGGAAATCAACAAGCCGGCGGCGAACAGGATCGTGCCAAAAAACACGAAAAACTGGATCACGTCGGTCCACATCACCGCCCGCAGGCCACCAAACATCGTGTAGACAATCGCCACCACGCCCAGGCCGATGATCACCATGTACTGATCCAGGCCTGAAATTCCCGAGATGGCAACAGAGGCGGCGAACGTTGCCGCCGCCATCCAGGCAATCCGCAAGACCACGAACAGGCTGCTGGCCAGGCAACGTACCGAGAGATGGAACCGCTGTTCCAGGTACTCGTAGGCGGTGTTGCAGTTGAGTTTCGAGTAAACGGGTATGAACACCCAGACCACCAAGGGCGTCGTCGCCAGAAACGCGACGGCCGCGAGCAGAATTCTCAGGCTGTCACCGTAGGCGGTTGACGGGTACATCACGAAGCTGTTGGCCGAGAACAACGTCGCCATCACGCTCAGGCCAACGGTGATCCGCCCCATCGAGCGCCCAGCCGTGAGAAACTCGTCGCGGCTGGACTGTCGGCTCAGTGCCAAGCCCAGCCCCAGCGACACCACCAGGTAGCCCACGACAACCACCAGGTCCAGCGGCCGCAACGAACCACCCAGGGCGGCAGGCCCGTCAGCAAACATTGGGTGTCCCACAATCGATCAGCATTTGCCGGGCCTTTTCACGGTAACGGTCTCGAACATCACGGGTCGGCGGACGGCATCGACTCGAAGCCAACCCGACCAGTTCCATGCACAGCTTGTCCAGGTACCCGTCGCCACTGGTGTAGGTCTCCATCTCGGCCCACAGGCGGTAATACGGCTCGACCACGTCCATCAACTCCCGCTGCACCCGCTCATACTCATGGGCTTCCAGCAACCCGAACAACCTCACCCCCCATTCGGGCCAGTGATTGCAGATGTGCAACTCGATCGACCGAGCCCCCAACATGTGGCTGGTGACAAACCGCAACTGGTTGTCGATCACGGCCAACTGCTGAGAAAATGAATCAACGACTCGCTCGAATCCACAAAAATCGTCTCCCGGACTGCTCCATTTCAATCCGACCATGTTCGGCAGGTTGACCAGGCGTTCGACCATTCCCTCCGACACCCCCATGCTGGTCCAGTGGGTGTTGTAGACAATCAGCCCCACTTCCGGAGCCGCCTGGGACGCGGCCTGGATGTACTCGAAAAAGTCATCCTCGGTGTGAGAGAAATAAAATGGAGGAGATACCTGGATGAAATCGGCCCCCAGTTCCTGGGCCGCACTGGCAAGTTCCACCACCTCCATCGTGCTGGTTGTCTGTGCTCCTACCGTCACCGGAATTCGTCCTGCGGCAGCTCCAACCACCGTCCGGGCCACCTCAATTCGCTCCGCGATCGACATCGTCGAAAAATCTCCGGCTCCCCCGCCAGAGAGGAGCAAGCCGGTTCCTTCCCGCAATCCTCCGGCGATCAGGAATTCGACGTGTTGCCGGATTCCCTCGTGGTTGACCGCCAGGCTGTCGTCCTCGAACAACGTGGGAATCGTGACGTAGCAGCCCTGGAGCCGCGACCGGAGTTGTTGCTGGTCCATGAAATGTCCATTCGAATGCCGCGAATCACGCAATTGCCCCCCCGGAACGACCGGGAGACGACATGATACCAATTCCCGTCTCTGCCTGCGTCCGGTGGCACAATCCCCCCCGATTTCTCCTCGAGAACCTCTCTACGAGACGTCGCGATAGAATCACTGGCCGAATACCGATACTATCTATACAGTTCGCGACACAGTCGCCGCAGGCATGATGCCTGGGGCCACACCAACACCCCTGCTGGGATTCGATCTCCATGTTCAGCATTCTTGGATCAGCACGTGGCCCGTCCGCTGGTTTCTGTGACGGCTTGTCACGTCGAAACTTCCTCACCGTGGGTGGCATGGCCTGTGGAGGCCTGTCGCTGGCACAGGTACTCGCTGCCGACAAGCAGGCCGGTACTGGATCGAACCACCGGGCCATCATCAACGTCTACATGCCCGGTGGCCCATCGCACATCGATCTCTGGGACCTGAAGCCGAACGCTCCAAAGGAAATCCGGGGCGAATTCCGTCCGATCGAAACCAATGTTCCGGGTATCGAGATCTGCGAGTTGTTCCCGCGGATGGCCAAGATGATGGACAAGTTCATCCCGGTCCGTTCGATCTCCGACGCCGATGGACGGCACGATGCCTTCCAGTGCATGACCGGCTGGAAGAAAAGCGATCAAATGCCCCGCGAGGGCCGTCCCAACTTCGGATCCTGGGTCGCCCACAGCCAGGGTCGGGTCAACAACTCGGTCCCGCCCAACGTTTCACTGTGCTACCCGACGGGACACCGCGAATGGGGCGAAACCCAGTATGGTGGATTCCTGGGTGCCGCCAACGCTCCCTTTGGGCTGGTCGAAAAGGACCCGAACAAGAAGTCCAGCAACATGGTGCTCAAGGGCATCTCGCTGGACCGGCTCGGCAACCGCGAACAGCTCCGGGCCGCCTTCGATCGGTTCCGTCGCGATTCGGATGCCAGGGGAGTGATCGAGAGCATGGACGTCTATCACCAACAAGCCCTGGGCATCCTGACCACCACAGCCCTGTCCAATGCACTGGATCTCTCCAAGGAGGATCCGAAGGTGTTGGCCCGTTACGGTGTCAACGATCCGGCCTACCAGCGAGACGGTGCACCGAAGATGGTCCGCAACTTCTGTGTTGCCCGTCGACTGGTCGAAGCCGGGGCCAGGGTGGTCTCGATGAATTACAGCCGCTGGGACTGGCATGGCGGCGACGGGATGAACTTCCCACGCAGTCGCCAGGAATTCCCGCTGCTGGACCGGGGGCTCTCGGCCCTGGTCACCGACCTCCACGAGCGGGGCCTGGACAAGGACGTCTCGGTTGTGGTCTGGGGTGAATTCGGTCGCACGCCCAAGATCAACAAGCGAAACAGCCGCGACCACTGGCCACGGGCCTCCTGTGCCATGCTTGCCGGCGGACACATGCCCGCTGGACAGGTCATTGGCTCGACCAACAGCAAGGGCGAACACCCGGTCGACCGTCCGGTGAAGTTCCAGGAAGTCTTTGCCACGCTCTACAAGAACATCGGCATCGACTCGACCAGCACGCGGTTCTTCGATACCTCGGGCACACCCCAGTACATGGTTGCCCAGGGTATCCAGCCCATGCCCGAACTCGCCTAGTCGTCACCGGGACAGCATGCCCAGCTTTGGCGTCCAGGCCGAACAGGTCGCCCTGCCTCGCGGGGCATTCCACAAGACCCCCCGGACCTATGTGACCTGGGGTGGGCGCCCCGTCCTCGGCCTCAGCCAAAACGACCACCGGGCCTACCTGTACCCCGTTTGCACCCCCGCCGGTGTGCCGGTCACCAGCGAATCACCCACCGATCATCCACACCACAACTCGGTGTGGGTCGGAGCCGACCACGTCACGGCACTCCTCCCGTTCGGCGAAGATCGTGTCGAGGAGGCCAACTACAGTTTCTATATCAACCAGACCTTCCAGGGCCGTGCCGCCGGCCACATCGTCGCCCGGTCACTCGATCCACAGACTGTAACCGACGACCATCTGCAACTGGTCCAGACCCTCGACTGGATGGGTCCTGTCGAGTGGGGAGCTCCCGAGGGCCGAACCATTGGCCAGGAAACTCGAACCACGAGTATCCGCCACGTGGCCGGACACGCCGGGGACCAGTCGGCATTTCTCATCGACGTCACCTGCGAACTGACATCCGCCGCGTGGCCGCTGCGGATCGGTCCCACACGGCACGCCTGGTTTGGGATCCGCCTGGCCGAGCCCCTGCGCCCCGCGCTGGGAGGACAACTCGCCGACGCGACCGGCCCACAAACGGTCGCCGGGATCGTGGGACAACCGGGCCCCTGGATCCAGGCCTCAGCCGAGGTCGTTTCCGGCCACACCGCCGGACTCGTTGTGGCCCGCGACCCCGACACCTCGCGGTTGCCCTGGAGCCTGTACGAATGGGGAACAATCGATGTCAATCCCCTCGGCACGGTGGCCCAGGACCTCGCCGATGGCGATACTCTGACCTGTCGCCTGAGACTGGTTGTTCACGACGGCCCCTACACTCCCGAACAGATTGACCACCTGGTGAGACTCTGACCATGACCCGCACCCTGTCCACAGCAATTGTTTCGATGATGCTGTTCCCGGCGATCCTGGTCGCCGAACTCCCGAAACCGACGGCCGTCCTGGATCTCTGGCCCAATGGTGCCCCGGACACCAACGGACTCACCGGCCCAGAAAAAGGCAAACGGTGTGTGGGGAACATCAGCAAGCCAACGCTACTGGTCTACCTGCCCACCGGCGACCGCAAACCGACCTCCGCTGTCGTGATCACCCCGGGTGGCGGCTATGGAGTGGTGTGTGTCGAATCCGAGGGCTATCCGATCGCTGAATTGTTGATCGAACGTGGCATAGCGGCGATCATCTGCAAGTACCGTTTGCCCAACGGACATCACCTGGTTCCGGCCAATGACGCCCGGAGAGCGCTGCGGACGGTGCGACACAACGCCGAGAAATGGAACATCGATTCCAAGCGAGTTGGTGTCTGGGGCTTCTCGGCCGGTGGTCACCTGGCCAGTACCGTCTCGACTGTTTTCGATTCGGGCCAAGCCGACTCCAGTGACATGGTCGAACGGCAATCCAGCCGACCCGACTTCTCGGTGCTGTTCTACCCGGTGATCACGATGATGGATGGGGCGGTGCACAAGGGCTCGCGGAGAAACCTTGTCGGAGCCTCACCCCAGCCGACATTGCTGCAACGGTACTCCAACGAGAACCGGGTCACCAAGCAAACCCCTCCCACCTTCTTGCTGCACTGCACTGATGACCGTGCCGTTCCGGTCGAGAACAGCCTGGGGTACTACCGCCAGTTGGTGGCCAAGGGCGTTCCGGCCTCGTTGCTGATCTTCGAATCAGGGAGCCACGGCCCCACCGCCTTCAACAAGAATCCGTCCTGGCTGGCAGCCTTTGACAGGTGGCTGACCGCACGCGGTGCGAAGTGAACGCCTCACGCAGCTAGGCAATCAATTCCTCCACGACCTCCCCACCGACGTTGGTCAGCCGGAGATCGAAACCACCAAACTTCTGCGACAATTTCAGGTGGTCGAGACCAAACAGCCGCAACAACGTGGCGTGGAAGTCATTGACGTGGACCGGACGTTCAGATGGTGCCCATCCCAGGTCATCGGTCTGGCCCACNACTTGCCCACCCTGCACTCCGCCACCGGCCATCCACAGGCTGTAGGCGTACGGATGATGATCGCGGCCGGGCTGCTGCCCTTTCCCCTCGTGNGTNTCGGCCAGCGGGGTGCGACCAAACTCTCCGCTGAAAATGACCAGGGTCGAATCGAGCAGCCCCCGTTGTTTCAGGTCCTTCAGCAATGCTCCCACCGGTTGATCCACCACGCTGGTGTTGTATTTCAGGTCCTTGTCCAGCGCGTCNTGNTGGTCCCATGAGGCGTGGTACAGGCTGACAAAACGGACGCCTCGCTCCACCAGCCGACGAGCCAGCAGGCAGTTNCGACCGAAGGTCGCGTGCGCGTTGCCGGTGTATCCCCGGTGTCGGTTGTTGACCGGCTCGGGGCGATCAACACCGTAGTCCTCGAGCGTCCGGCGGGTCTCTCCGGACAAGTCCATCAGTTCCGGAGCAGCCGATTGCATGCGGAATGCCAGTTCGTANGCGGAAATCCGACTGGAGATTTCCGGATCGCCTGTCACCGAGAATCGCTGCTGGTTGATCTGGCGGATGGCATCGAGACTCCGCGATTGGTCGTCGCGATTGATCCCCGCGGGATTCGCCAGGTTCAAGACCGGGTTGCCCTGGCTGCGGAAAACCACGCCACGGTACGAGGAGGGCAGAAACCCGTTGGACCAGTTCGAGGTGCCACCGCTGGCCCCGGCTCCAGCCGAGAGCACAACGTAACCCGGAAGNTTGTCACTGGGGCTGCCAAGGCCGTAGGTCACCCAGGCTCCAACACTCGGACGCCCCAATCGTCCCACGCCCGTGTGCATCATCAGTTGAGCCGGGTGATGGTTGAATTCCTCGGTGTGCATCGAACGTACGACCGCAATGTCATCAGCACTACGGGAAATCCAGGGCAATCGATCCGAGAACTCGGTGCCACACTCTCCGGCCGGTGTGAACACGCGGGGACTCCCNTTCAATCTNGCGGTCTTGGCNTTGGTGAATGCCAGACGCACCCCCTGGGTCAATTCCCGGGGCAACGGCTCACCATCGTGCTTGACCAACTCGGGTTTCGGATCCAGCAAGTCAATCTGACTGGGTGCACCGGCGAGGAAGACAAAGATGCAGCGTTTCGCGGTCGCTGGAAAATGACTCGCCCGCACCGACAACGGGTTGGACCGGTCCACCGCCGGATGGGCAGCCGGATGGGCAGCCGGATGGGCAGCCGGATGGGNAGCCGGATCGGCAGCCNTCAGGCCATCCCGGTCCAGGCAGGATGAAAACGCCAATGCTCCCAACCCGCTAGCTGAGGACAGCAAGAAGTCGCGTCGAAACGCGTCAACGACAGAGAAATCGGGCATGAAATCGTCACTCACGGGTAATGAACTCGTCGAGATTCAGGACCACGCGTGCCACGCTGATCGCCGCCGCCAATTCGGCGATCGCCGACGTGTGCGGCACCTTGCCCGGACCAATCACCTGCCGCGCCGCGTCCTCGTCACTCCAGTACCGCGTCCTGTTCTGACGATACAGTTTTTCCAGCACGCGTTGCTCGTACGGACTCGCCTCCCGTCCCAGACCGATTCGCACTGCCCGACGTGCCACCAAACGCGCCCTCTGGTCGTTGTCGGCGACCATCGGCAGGAAAGTCACCAGCCGCCTCCCCATCTGTTGCCCGCATTCGACGAACACCGGATCATTCCAGATCGTCAGCGCCTGCAAAGGAGTATTGGAACGTTCACGACGCGTGCAGGAGGCGTTGGAGTCGGGTGCATCGAAAGTCACCAGCATCGGGTACGGGACCGTCCGCTGAAAGAACGTGTAGAGCCCGCGACGGTAGCGATCTCCTCCGGCACTGACCTGCCACGAGAGACTGTTCTGGAACCCAAGCTTGACCAGATCAACCGGTTGCGGAGGACGGACGCTCGGACCACCAACACGGGAATCCAGCAACCCGCTGACCGACAACGCCAGGTCGCGAACGATTTCCCCCTCGACCCTCAGGCGATTTTGCCGAGCCACCCACGAGTTGTACGGGTCCCGCACACGGAGTTCCGGACGAGCAGCCGACGACTGCCGGTACGTGGCCGAATTGACAATCAACTCGTGCAACCACTTCATGCTCCAGGCCCCATCCTCCGGATCCGAAAACCGAAAGGCCAACCAGTCCAGCAACTCCGGATGCGACGGGGCCTCACCCTGGCTGCCAAAATCGGCATCCGTCGAAACGATTCCCCTGCCAAAGAACTGCTGCCAGACCCGATTGACGGTCACCCTGGCCGTCAACGGATTCTCACGAGACACCAGCCAACGTGCGAGATCCAGGCGATCGGCGATCTCGCCCCTGGGTTTCAGTTCGGGGAGATCCGTGGGAGTCGCCCGGCGGACAACATGTCCCTTGTCCAGGAAATCGCCCCTGTGATGAATCCGGGTTTCCCGGGATGGCCGCCGTTCTGTCACCACCCGCGCCCTGGGCAGGTCTTTCTCCAGCGGCTTCGTTTTCGCATGCGCGTCAACGGCCATGACCAACTTGTCGAGTTCTGGCTCGCGATACCCAAAGAACCGGACCAGGCCCATCACCTGCTCACCGGTCCGTTTCGCGGGTGGGGTTTTCAGCGCCGTGACCAGGTCCGCATCCGGGACTTTAAGTGTGGGTGCAACCGTGGCACTGGAAACCGACAACCGAAACCGGCCAATGTTGTGGTCGTCGTGCACGCGGTGATCCAATTCCAGTCGCAATCTCACCGGCCCGTCGCTCACGGTGATCGGTCGTCTCAACGAGAAAATCGCGAAATGATCCTGTCCCACTTTCGGATGAATCGCCCAACCGTCGGTGGCATCGTCGCCAATCACCGAGGTCACCTGGCGGCTGCTCTGCGAGAAATCGGCGACTGCCGACGCCAGGCGGTGCCGCCTGGTGTCCCCGGCAACTTCCACAAAGACCCGCAAGCTGGACAACACGAAATTTCCGTTGGTCGCCCGTCCCGGTCCCCGGCTGGGCAGCCGCTCATCAGCCAGCACCTGCAACCTGATGGCCCGGATCGTTTTCGTTTCAGCCTTGGCCCAAACAGTGTAGGTCTCGGGCTGNCTNTTGGGGCCGGTGGCCAGGACCGAANAGTCCTTTTCGACACGCAGCGTGCTGCCCGCGGACCCCACGAGTCTCTGCGGTCGCAACACCTCCCAGGTGGCCTGGGGCAACAGCACGTTTTTCTGCCANCGGGTGAAGGCCTCGCTGCGAAACTCGGCTACGGCTTTCAGCAATTTCCTCTCACCCGCTCGATAGGCTTCCAGTTTCTCACCAAACACCGCGGCCTCACGCTTGCTGGGCACGGTGATCAGCGGTTCGTCCAGGCTGTTGAAAAAGGCATACATGCCGAAGTACTCGTCCTGGCTGAACGAATCAAACTTGTGGTCATGACACTGGCAACNCCCCAGCGTGACCCCCAACCAGACCTTGCCCAGCGTGTTCGTACGATCGACGGTCCGCTTGACCCGGTCCTCNTCCCGATCGACACCTCCCTCGGTGTTCAACAACGTGTTGCGGTGGAACCCGGTGGCGATCTTCTGAGCGGCTGTCGCCTCGGGCAGCAGATCACCAGCCAACTGATGAACGGTAAATTGATCAAAAGGCAGATCACGGTTGAGCGATTCAATCACCCATTGACGGTACCGCCAGGCGTGGGGTCTCGGGCGGTCAGATTCGTACCCATTGCTGTCCCCGTACCGGGCCATGTCCAGCCAGACACGCCCCCATCGNTCACCGTAATGTCGAGAAGCCAACAATTGACGCACCACGGCCTGGTAGGCCATGCGACTCGGGTTGGCCAGGAACGTTTTCACCAGGGCCGGGCTGGGAGGCAGGCCCGTGAGATCCAGGTGAATTCGCCTCAGCAAGGTGGATGGATCGGCCGGCGGTGCGGGACGAACCGATTCGGTGGCCAACCGCCGGAGAACAAAATGGTCGATTCCGTTGATCGCGTGTCCAGGCGGCTGGACCCCGGGCAGTTCCGGCTTGACGATCGGCCGATAGGCCCAGTGCCGCTGGTCCGGGCCCCCCGGCTCAGCAGCCGGCACGATGGAGCAGGCAGCCACGACCAGCAACACACAGGCACCGCACCAACGCTCTCTCGCTGATCTCGGATACCCGACCATGCCGCGCCTCAGGATTGCCCAAACAACTCACGCATCGGTTGTCCATCGGCCAATCGCCATGGTCGGCCGGTCCGGTCGTGGACTTCCCGCTTGGGATCAATCCCGAATCGCCAGAAAATCGTCGCGGCCAGGTCGGCCGGGGTCACCGGCAGATCTGCCGGGTAGGCCCCCGAGGCATCGCTGGCACCGAAGTAGCTTCCACCACGCACACCACCACCGGCCAGCAGGACCGAGTAACAGTCCGGCCAGTGATCGCGACCGGCGTTGCCGTTGATCTTGGGAGTTCGGCCGAACTCGCCCATGGCCACGACGAGAGTGGTGTCCAGCAGCCCCCGGTCGTCCAGGTCTTCGATCAGCGCCGAGAGTGCCTGGTCAGCCTGCGGAAGCAGGTACTTCTTGTGCTGNTTGAAGTTGTCTTTGTGCGAGTCCCAGTTCTGGCCCTGCTGTATGAAATCATAGATGTTGACGAACGGAACACCGGCCTCGACCAACCGCCGGGCCAGCAACAGGTTCTGCCCGCGCATGTTNCGACCGTAGCCCTTTTCGGCTCCGTTGCCTCCCCCCTGGGGAATCTCCTTCATCATCCCGTAACGTTCTCGCAACGGCCCGGGTTCGGNATCGATNTCCAGGGCCCGCGACACCATCGGCGAGCCAATCAACTCGTAGGCTCTCTCGTAGAAACCCCGCAGTTCGGTCATCGCCGGAGTAACAGCAGCCACCGGAATTCTNGCGTCAATCAGATCGAGTAAGCTCCGCCGACCGGCCAGCCGTCCCGAGGTCAGTGTCTCCGGCGACTTCAACGCCTTGTTGCGGTAGGTCAATGTCTTGGGATCGCCGGTGATCTGGAACGGATCGAAGGCCTTTCCCAGGAACCCTCCGCCCTGGCAGGGTGTGGGCACGACGTTGTGGAACACCCAGGGCAAAGCGGCGTGCGGGATATCGATATCCCGATGCTGGTTGAAATAGTTGACCACCGCACCAAAACAGGGAAAAAACTGATCGATCGGAGCAAATTCTTCTCGATCCCCCATCGGCCCTTGCCGACCCGTCAACGACTCGGTCGACGCCGAATCGTGCAAACGGTTGGTGTGGTGCATGCTGCGAACCACGGCGCAACGATCCATCACCCTGGCCATCCGCGGCAGGTGTTCACAAACGGGCATGCCGGGAACATTCGAGGCCACCGGGCGGAACTCGCCCCGGATCGCCGAAGGCCCGTTTGGCTTCATGTCGTAGGTTTCGAGATGACTCGGCCCACCGTAATAAAAAACGATGATGCACGACCGGATGGCTGGTCGGCCAGCCGGGGCGACCTCGCGAGCCCGCAACAACCCACCCAGCGACAGTCCCAGGCTTCCACCGGCCAGCGATGCGATNGCCCCGCGCCGATTCATTCGTGGACCTGATGGACTGATGATCATGCTGGATTGCCGACAACCACAGTGAAACACTCAAAAATGCGGCCGCAGTATACCACGACCTTCGGGTCTAGAAATCCTCGGACCACTAGCACAACAATTCTGGCCTGAGACTGCCCGTGCCGGCGATCAGGTGCGGCTGGCCATTTCGATCGGGCATCGTCAACTGCGGATCGTGGCCCAGCAGATGAAACAGGGTGGCTTGCATGTCCTTGGGCGAAATCGGGGTGTCACGCACGTCGCCGCCGTCGGGTGTTGTCCGACCGACAACCCGGCCTGCCGCGGTTCCACCACCGGCCACGACCGCCGTGTAGGCCCGCGACCAGTGATCCCGNCCGCCACCGGGCTTGGAGTTGAGCTTGGGAGTCCGTCCGTGTTCACTCATCCACATCACCAGTGTCTCATCCAGCAGGCCCCGCGATGACATGTCCTCGATCAACGCCGAGTAGGCCAGGTCGAACCCGGGCAGCAACAGTTCCTTCAGGCGAGGATAGTGGTACTGGTGCGTGTCCCAGGCCCCGTTGGCAAACTGGCCAAAACAATCCCACAACACGGTCACAAACCGGGCCCCCGATTCGATGAGCCGTCGAGCCGCCAGGCACGTCTGTCCAAACAACGTCATGCCGTAACGTTCTCGGACCTCCGGTGATTCGCGACCAATGTCCAGGGCGTCCAGAACCCGGCTGGAGGTCAACAGCGACATCGCCACCTCGCGTTGTCGGCTCATCGCCTGAACCCGCAGGCTGGCATCCAGGTCGCGACGCTGCCGCTCAAACTGTTCGAGCAACGAACGCCTCAGGCCCAGCCGTTCGATCGACAGGTCCCGGGACAAACGTGCCGAAGGAGCCATCCGGAACCGGCCCCCGGGAGTCGTTCCTCCGTACGGATTCCGGAACCGTTTCGTCTGGGCCACCGTACTCTTGGGTGCCACGTTCAGTCCCGGACCATCGAAATCGGTCCAGACCGGATCGTACCGGTTGCTGAGGAATCCCGAGAACACGCCCGCGTTGACCAGAGGATTGTCGGTCTGAGAATTCATCAGCCACGGCAGACCGATGTTGCCGGGCAGGCCTCGAGTGGGAATTCGTCCCTGGGTTTCATCGAGGTACTCCACGACCGAGCCGACGTAGGGCCAGTGCTTCGGGTCCCGGGCCTTTGTCTCCAGGGCTGGAGTGTAGGTAGGAATTCCCGTCACGGCGTAGGCCACCCCGTGAAGTGGATACTGGTGAGTCAATGAACGTGCGACAGTCACCTTGTCCATCACGCCGGCAACTCGCGGCAACAACTCGCACACGCGCAGGCCCGGCAACTTCGACTCGATCGAACCGAGTTCACCACGGATCTCCGCCGGAGCGTCAGGCTTGGGATCAAACGTCTCGTGCGTGGGCGGTGACCCGTAAGGAAACAGCAGGATGCAAGACTTGGCTGCCCCCAGCCCCACGGTTCCGGACGCCCCGGTCTCGGCGGCCAATACGTCGCCCAGCCCAATACCAAGNGGTCCCAACGCGCCGACCTGCAGCAGGTCACGACGGGTCAGGCCGTCACAGAGCGTACGAGGAGTCCCCTGGATCGTCAGCATCNCGTCTCGACCCTGCANTCAAACGGTCTGGTCTCGATNAACCTGGCGAATCCCCATTGTCATCCGATGCCGTGTCCACGACAAGCACCGATCCGCACAACCCCGCTCAGCGGATCATAATGCACGACGGGCTGGGAACCGCGATCGGCTTGCCCACCGGTTNCAAACCACCACTTTTTCCGTCGATACGGAACACCGCAACGTTGCCACCGGGCATGTTGGCACACAACAACAACCGCCCATCGGGAGTGATCGCCAGGTTCTGTGGTCCCTTGCCGCGACTGGGCACGATGGCCACGGTCTTCAACTTGCCCTGCTTGCCAACCCGGTACACAACGATCGAGTCGTGGCCGCGGTTGGTCCCGTAAACAAACCGGCCATCGGGCGTCACCTTCACATCGGCACAATAGCTGGTGCCCTTGAAGTCACCGGGCAACGTGGAAATCGTCTGACGTTCGATCAGAACACCAGTCTTCTTGTCNTAGTCCAGCAAGGACACGGCGTTGGTCAACTCGTGAATCACGTAGACCCAGCGACCATTGGGATGAAATGTCAAATGGCGAGGGCCNGCACCGGCCGGAGTCCGGACGAACGGCTGGCGGGGAATCTTCAACTCCGCATCGTCCGAATCGAGTCGATAGGTGAGCACCTGGTCGAGACCAAGATCCGCCGACAGGACAAACCGATTGTCCGGGCTGATGACGAAACAATGCGCGTGGGGTTCTTGCTGGCGAGTCGGATTGACGCTCTTGCCCTTGTGCTGGATGAACGTCGCCGCCTTGCCCAGTGACCCGTCCTTGCCGATCGGCAACGAGGCCACACTGCCCGAGGAGTAATTGGCCACCACGAGAGTGCGACCGGTGGCATCAACGTCCAGGTAGCAGGCCGTCGTCCCCAAAGCCGACTGGCGATTGATCAATTTCATTCGACCGGTGTCACCCTCGAGCCGAAACGCCGCAATTCCGTCNTTGACCTTGTCACTAAAATCAGGAGTGTCGATCGAGTAGAGATACTTCCGATCCGGCGAGAGAGCGAGAAAAAACGGGTTCTCCACGTTGGTGGTGCGGTGCACCGGCTTCATCGTGGCCTGTTTCGAGTCCACACGAAACGCGTGAATCGCGCCCGCTTCACCGCTACCAAAGGCCGACACAAAGACCAGCAGGTCCTCAGCTCCCAGGGACGGACTCGTCATAGCACTACAGGCCAGCCCCAGTGCCACCAAACACGTTCGCCATCGGTCGGACATCGTTGTTTCCTGTTCTCATCGTGGGTGTCGGTCTTGTGCGGTATCCCGTGTCCAACAAGCTTACCAGACACGAATCATTTTCACTCAGTCCCGCAACCAACCAGGGCAAAAAACCGGGCCACCATCAGCCGGGCCGGGAATCCGGTCCATCGATCACCACCAGCTGGGCCACGCTGCCGATCTCTCCGTAGACGATCGCCACTTGTCCAAAATCACGACCGATCGCCACGGCTTCCTCGCGACCAATCCCAGTCACCAGCAGGCTGATCTCCGGCTCCCAGTCATCCGCCTCGGGAACACCCCATCCCTGGAACATCTCGAAACCTCGGCCGGCAAGTTCTGTCTCCAGTGCCTGGTGGCGCGAGAGATTGTCTTCGTGAGACAGCCGTCTCGATCCGGGGTTCGCCCCGGAAATGAACGCCCACGTGGCATTCGGTTGCCACCAGGCTGGGACCGGTTCGCCGATNCGCAGCCCAACAGTCGTGCCGTCGACATCGGCCTCGTAGACCGTGGCACGATAGGCTTCCAGCAAACGCTTTCGTCGGTCGTCATTCACGGCACCGGGCTCCAGCCGTTCAGAATCGCCATACCGGACGCTCGGCTCCCGNCGAACGAACCGTCTCGACATACAACCCCGTCTGCCTGGCCGGAGCCCGACCCGAGTGTTCNCCCCGATCCATGATCCGGTAGACCAGCAGGTTGTGCCAGTGGCCGTCGGCCAGCCGGACGACCGCCGCGTTGGGGTGGTCCATGAACCAGGGCTTCCTGCTGGGCGTGGGTCCGAACTGTTCGAGCGCATCGCGAGCCAGCACCGGGGCAAGGACTCCATTTCGTTCGTCATTGATCGGCCACAGCACCAGCCGGTCCCGATCTCGACCAAAAGGATTCGAGACCAGGTAGGGGGTTCCGTCGGCCGCTCGNTTGAGCGAGCCGCTCGATTGAGCGACACCGGAGCCTGCCCCTTGGTCTCGGGAGACTCGAGGATCCGCTTCCAGTCCGCTCCGTCAGCCGATCGCCAGACCCGCAGGACATGCTCGTCGTAGGACTCGTAAGCAAAACGCGCCGAGAACAGCAGTGACCCGTCGATGTCCCGAATCAGCGTGGGCTCGATCGCCACCAGTCTCATCTCGACGTCGTAGACGACCTGCTTTTTGGAGGTCTTACGGTCGGCAACGACCGGAGAGAATTCGACCGGTCGCCAACGACCACCCCGGCACTTCCAGCGGGAAACTCCGACCACGTGCGGCTTGGCAAACCACGCCCGGGTATCGCCGGTCGTCGCTGCGACGGCCATCAACAGGTCATCACCGTCGGGAATCCCCATCCGCAGGCTGGGGCAGTAGATCTTCCACTTGGTCCCGGCCACCCGCAGCGGATTCGCCTCGGTGAACGTCTCGGTTCCCGTCACCGAGAACCTCTTGCCATCAAACGCGAGGTGCTGCAGTTCGGTCGTTCGCACCATCCCCTTGGTCTTCTCGCGCTTGTCGTACGACCCATCCGGTTTCATCGGGAAATCCAGGGACTCGCAGAAACCCACGCCGGTGCCAGCGTGAGGATGGGGGCTGCCATCGGCACGACGGGCACCGAAGGGGACAAATCCCCCCTTCACGCCGTGCTTGAGCACGATCCGCCATTTGCCGCTGATGCGATCGGCGTACCGAGTCGTCCGCGTCACCGGTACGGGCTTGGCCTGGTTGATCTTCGCCGGGTCATCGAAAACCACGACGTCCATGCCGGCTTCAAAGTCACCCACCGGGAATCCCTCGGTCCTCAGGTTGCACAGCAACCCCGCCTGCGTGGGTCCGGCCTGGAACAGATAACCGGTCCCGTACCGGAAACCATCACCGTCAGCGGGCACAACGAGGTCGGCCGGACCTCGAGTGACGTCAACGATTCCACGTTTTCCGCCTGGGCCCGCCGGTTCGGCGAACACCGAACCCGGAAAAACCGCAGCACCGGCTACGGCCGCCACACGGCCCAAGACCATTCGACGACCAACGCTTTCTATCACACCACTCCTCCAGTCCTAACCGACCAGGATCGAAAATCACGATTCCGGTGTCACTCAGAAAACCGGTCGAATCCCTCACCCAGCCACAGGCTTCTCTTCGGATTTCGGCGGCGAGAAAACGTGCAAAGGAGAGTAATTCGCAACGTAATTGCCCTCCTTGTCTCGTACCGCTCCATTGCCCTGGCTGTTGCGATTGGATGCTGTCACCACCATCCGGCCGTCGCCATGAACCGCCAGGCTGTGACAGTTGGACATCTTGGTCGAGTTGTAAAACGGTTTCTCCTGCCCCGGCTTCACCAGCAGGAACTGGCCACTGCCCGGCTGTCCACTGGTGACCACCGCCCAGTACCCTCCGGGGTGCCAGGCCAGGTCAAAGACAAAACCGTGATTCTGGGCCCCCAGCCGTACGGAGTGCTGGATCTTGAGGTCCGGCCAATCCAGCCAGTGAATCGTCGGAATTGCGATCGCACGTCCGGTCCGTTGGGGTTCCCCTCCAGCACACACCAGCGTCCGTCCCCGATCATGGAATCGCAACAACCGCAAACCGCCGACATCCTGAATCCGCTCGTAATAGTGCATCTTCTCCAGCGACACCTCACCAAGACATTTTCCGCCCGGCAAAGCAAATCGTCTCAACACGCCAAACAGGTCACCGGTCACCACGGTTTTCTTGTCCGGATGAATCGCCACCGCAAACACCTCGGCCGGATGGTCCGGCAGTTGGTGCAGCAATGTGCCGTCGGCCGCAGACCACACGCGAACCACACCGTCGCGGCCCGAAGTCACCAGCAATTCCCCGTCATCTGAAACCGACAACGAACGAATCCAACCGTCATGGGCCTCGTCGTGGTGCCAGGCCACCTCCGGGTTCTCCGCAATCCCCCGTGTCGCCTGCAGGCGGCCCCAGGTGTCAGTGCTGAACACCAGTTCACCTCCCGGCTGGACCTCCAGGCACGACACCCACCCCCGGTGTCCGGCCACCCGAGAGGATTCGACAGTCTGTTCGGCGCACAAATCCCACCGGCGGATGGAGGCGTCATAACCGCCTGCTATCAGCATTCGCCCGCACGTGGTGAACCGCGCAACCATCAACTGCCGATCGCAATCCAGCTTGAACAATTCGCGAGGCTCCGACATTTTCCGGTCAGCCGCCTGAGGTTGTGCCGTTGTGCTCACCATCTGTCATCTCCAGCCCGACCGGGCTCAACTCAACAACTCGTCCACCTTGTGCATGTCATCGTGGGCAATGGGCAACGGTTGAGTTCCATTCATGTACTGGGTCCGCACCGAATCGAGCCCGATGGCCGAATACCAGGTATGGAACATGTGGCCGATGTCGTAGGGAGTGGTCTTCACGTCGGTTCCATCCGGTAATGTCTCGCCCACGACTGTCCCGGGACGAATCCCGCAACCAGCCATCGCCACGCTCCACGCGTTGGGCCAGTGATCCCGGCCCACCGACCCATTGATCCGTGGCGTACGACCAAATTCGGCCATGATCACGACAAGCACGCGTTCGTCGAGGCCTCGATCGAAGAGGTCCTCGATCAGCGCCGAGACCGACTGGTCGACCTTGGGCATGCGGCTGGCATGGGAATTGAAGTTGTCTCCATGAGTGTCCCAACCATAGGAGGTGACCTGCACGAAACGGACTCCCGCCTCGATCAATCCCCGGGCCAACAACGCGTGTCGACCAAGATCATGTGTCCCGTAACGCTGCCGGTCCTTGTCATCCAGCCGATTCTCGTCGAAGAGTTCCACGTGCTTCATCAACGTGCCGGCCACGTCATAGACATAACTGTTGGCCTCGTTGAAGTCTCCACGTCGACGATCGGCAAACTGTCGATTGAACCGTCGCCGGAGTTCCTGCCGGGCAGCGTCAGCAGCCGACGTGATCGAATCCGGACGGACAAGATTGGCCGGTGGTTTGCCATCGCCAAGGGCCAACGCACCGTACTTGGCCCCCAGGAAACCCGCGTGCTTGGAAATGAATCCGCCGTTGCCCGGCTTGACCCAGACATAGGGGGGAAGACCGCTGGGCGTCGGTCCCAGCAACTTGGCCACCGCCGACCCAAAGAACGGATAGGTCACCCCCCGGTTTCGAGGCTGACCACGCATGATCTTGGGAACACCGGAGGAATGATTGGCATCCTCGGTCTTCATCGACCGGACCAATGCCAATCGCTGCATCTGGCGAGAAAGCCTGGGCATCAACTCACTGACATGGATTCCCGGGAGCGTGGTTGGGATCGACCGGAATGGCCCTCCGAACGCGGTATTGGGCTTGGGATCCCAACTCTCCAGTTGGCTCATCCCACCATCCAGCCAGATCAACAGGATCTGCTTGTCACTGCGAGCCATCTCCTCGGCGACAACCGGCTGCAACATCCCCCCCAGGCCAGCCGTGCCGACTCCACCGGCCACGGCACCCAGCACCTGCCGCCTCGACCAACCGTGCTCCCACGAGCGACAGCGATTCATCTGGATTCTCCGGACGTTTCCTGGTGCGAGATGTGGTCAGTGATTGATGCAAAATTCTGTCGATGCCAACAACGCCCAGGCCAGTTGACCCAGCGCTTCGTTCCGTTCCGCAACGGATGTCTTCTCCAACAATCGCACGACAGCCTCACGATCGGCCCTGGTCGGCCGCCGGGTGACCACCGCCAGGAACAGGACATCAGCGATGACCTGTGGATCCGTTTCGGCAGACAGTCGCTGAACCAGGTTCCCTGGCTGTGACTTCAGCAGGTCCAGCACGCCCTGGTCGTGCATCAGGTACAGCGCCCCCTTGACCGTCGGCGAAAAGTCCACCTCCGGCTCTCGTGGTGGATTCGAAAACGTCTTCAGGAACTGCGACTGCAACGTCTGTAACGACTCGGTTTCGGCAACCACCTGTTCCAGCCCCACGCCTGTTTTTTTGCTGAACCGATCGACCTCGCCGGTGGCAATCGCCGTGCTCCAGAACAATTGCTCGGCCGAGAGACGTTTCTGGTTGGCAATGGCATACGTCGTCGGTATCGGCAGCTTCCCCCTCGCGGACAGCCGTGAACTTCGCTGGTAGCAGTTTGTCCGAGCCAATTGGCCCAAGAACCACCTGATGTCGAATCGGTGTGAGACGAACTGGCTGGCGAGTTGATCCAGGAGTTCCGGGTGGGTCGGCGGGTTGTCCGAATGAAACAGGTCCAGCGGCTCGACCAGCCCACGACCCATCATCACACTCCAGAGACGGTTGACGATATTCCGAGCAAACAGCCGGTTCTCACCAGCGGCCAACCGTGTGGCCAGTTCTTTCAAGGGGCTGAACTTCAGGACACCGGGAGTCTTTGCCTTTCGATCGGGAGCAACCGAGTATTCCTCGCCCTTGGGAAACGTGCGAATCGCCACATCACCGGCCCCCGGAATTCTCAGCCCGGTCGTCCGGAGATCCTGGGTGAACACGGACTGGAATTCCTGTTGCTTGGTCATGACCCGCTCGGTCACCATCGGAAAGTCAGCACCACCACGGGACTGCATGTTCTCAAAAATCATGTGCAGGCCCTGGAAATCCACCTGCTTGTAGTCCTCGATGCTGACGTGGTCATGACATTGTGCGCAGCCAAGGTCGACACCGGCGATCAACCGGCCCACATCACGGGTGAGCCCTGGCACGTCGACGGCCGCCATTGCCCCCTCCTTTGTCAATCGCGCCGTCAGGAAATAGGCGGAACCACGCAGGTTCTCGTCTCCGGCCTGCGGAGACAACAAAGCCCGTGCCATCCGATCCCACGGCAGGTTCTCTCTGAACGCGTACCGCAAGAACTTTGTCCATTCCGGGTGTTCACCACGACGCTCCATCAGCATCACGTGGAACAATTCCTGCATTCGCCGTGGATAGTCGTCACCGGCCAACAACGAATCGATCAACACCTGACGCTTCCCGGCGGTCTTGTCATCGAAAAACCTCCGCGCTTCCCGGGACGTCGGAATGCGGCCTGCCAGATCGAGCATGACCCGCCGCAAGAACTCCGCATCGTCGGCCGCGGGTGCCACCTGGGCCTCGCCGATNTTCGCATCAATCAAACGGTCGACGGTCGTGTNCAACGGTTCGCTGCNGATGGCCGGCATGACAGCNGCAACCAGGACCATTGCGACAAACGGCACCGGTTTCCACATCGATCGACTCCAACTCCAACACCGTTGCACCCAGGGCTCATGATACTCATTCATCAGTGTCGAGCGACACGCCGGTCACCNCGTCAGTCACCCCGGACAACTTGTTGACACGCTTACGATCGGNGAGCTCATCGACNAACTGGATCTGAACGGAACCAACCANGAACTCGTCGANGAACGTGTGCGACTCTCGATCGCCCACGGAGTGATGCCCCTCCACACCTCATTCCTGGCCGACGAGGACGTCGACCTCGTTGCGAGANACAACCTCAANCGAGCACAGGGCAGCGTGCACCGCGAGTTGGCCAAGGCCAGCAGCCAGTACTTCGACCTGGCCAACACCAGTGGTGGCACCCNNGCCAAATATCTCGTCTTCAACGAACCGGTGCTGATCAATCTCGGCAANCAGACCTACCTGATCGAGCCCCCCAGTCGCCCCCAGGAAATGCTGTCACCCGTCAGGGCAGTCGCTGCAATACCGGGAACGAAGACATCTCCGCGGGTCCGCCCAACTCGGCAGCGGACCAGGGCATCAACGGTTGACCGTCATTGGCCGCTCAACCGTTTCAACCTGCACAGAAGTCAATATTTCCCCGAATGACCCCGGTTGCCCATTCTCTCCATTATGGAATTGGACCCCGGTCGCCCGGTGTTTCTACGATGAACTGGAGGCGGCGCCATTACGAGAACCATGGCATCGCCTCCGGTTTCGTCCCGCGGTCGGAGGCTGCGGGCTGGCGGCCACGGATCGGTCCATGTGCCCTATCTCACAACCCGCATGCGCCGAACCTCGATCCTGCAAGCCATTGGCCCCCTGTTGATTATCGCCGCGGGTGTCGCTGCATTCGTCTGGCTGAAGTCACTCCGCGCGCCACCGGAAACGAAGCCGCCGGTTTCCAAGCCACCGCCGGTCCGCACGCTGGTGCTGGCAGCCCCGCGCCGGCAGTTCAACATCCGCGTTGACGGACAGGTTGTGCCCCGCCGGGAGGTGACTCTTTCCGCCGAGATCGCTGGTCGCGTCGTGGCCAGGCCCGACAACGTGAGAGGCGGACGATATGTCGCCCAGGGCACTCAACTTCTGCAACTCGATCCGGGTGACTACGAGTTGCAACTCCGGACAATCGACCTCCAGGTCACCGGAATCGATCTCGACCTCCAACGACTCACCACCGAAACCGCCGGGATCGCGGNGNTGGTCGACATCGGCAGAAAANACCTGGAATTGGCCACCAANGAACTGGAGAGAATCGAGTCTCTACTCGAGAAGAAAACGGCCACTCCCNCCGAGCGGGATCGNGTGAAACGCAGCCAGTTGTCTGCACGCAACGCACTGAAAACACTCGAGAATCAGCAGGCGCTGCTGCCGATCCGTCGCCGACAACTTCTCTCACAACGCCAGGGCCTGCTCGCTCAACAGGAGCAGGCACAGAGAGACCTTCGCCGGACCCGGATCACCGCACCGTTCGACGGCATTCTGACTCGTNCCCGAGTCGAGGTTGGTGACTTTGTCCGACCNGGTGACATCCTGGTGACGATTGAAGANGCCGACGTTGTCGAAGTCGCATGCCGGTTGCGATCAGATGACCTGCACTGGCTGAGAGACTCGTTGACTTCCAGGGACTCACCCCGTGACGCGGGGACTCTCTTCGAAGTCCCCGTGACTCCCGCCACGGTGACCTACCGGGACGCCCGCCAGGCCCACGAGTGGGCAGGACGGCTGACACGGTTCGATGGTCAGGGAATCGACCCGAACACCAGGACGATTCCTTGCCGAGTCGCTGTCAATCGGACCCAGGTCCCCGGGGCCAATGATGCCGCAACCACACTGATGCGCGGAACCTATGTGACCGTCACACTGCCAGTCTCGCCGAAGACCACATTGATCGAGATCCCCAACGCGGCGGTGCGGCCGAACCGACAAATCTGGTCGGTGTCCGANGATCGGCTGGTGATCCACGAGGTCGAAGTCGCACGTGTGCTCCCCGAATCGATCCTGGTCCGCAGCGACCGCGTGTCATTGAGGCCCGGTGACCATGTCGTCGTCTCGCCGCTGAAGATCGCATACGACGGCATGCCGGTCCGTCTCCGTCCGGCAAAACACCCCGACAACGCGACCACACAACAGGACCGGTCACCATGAGGTCACTGGTCACCTGGGCGGTTCGCAACACGCCATCGATGAATGCGGTAATGGTCGCCGCCCTGGCCGTCGGAATCGCCGCGACGACGATGCTCCGACGTGAACGTTTCCCGGAGCACCGCCCCGACGAGATCGAGGTGCGAGTGCTCTACCCGGGTGCCAGTCCCACCGAGACCGAGACTGGCATCTGCCTGAAGGTCGAGGAAGCCATCCGATCGATCGTCGGCATCGCCAAGTTGACTTCTCGCGCCACCGAGGGACGCGGCACCACCACCGCCGAACTCGACTCCGACGTCAGCCAACCACAACGAATTGTCAACGAGATCCGGGCGGCGATCGACGGAATTCCCAGCTTCCCCAGGGAAGCCGAAAGGCCCGAGGTCCGATTGAAGACCCGTTTTCAGTCGGTCATCTCCGTCGGTATCCTCGCTCCCTCGACACTGGATCCTGTCAGCGATCCCGTCGCCCAGCGTCAGTTTCGTGAACTGGCCGAGACCATTCACGACGAACTACTGCAATTGTCCGAGGTCTCTCACGTGGAACTCTGGCAGGCCAAGCCCTACCAGATTGATGTCGAGGTCTCCGAGGAGACCCTTCGAGAATTCGACCTGACACACCAGGACNTCGCCCTCGCTCTCCGGCAGGGCAACCTGGAGTTGCCCGGCGGACAGATCAAGACGTCTCAGACCGAGATCCTGATCCGGACCTCCGACAAGCGGACAACCGGAGAACAGATTGCCAGGATCCCTCTCCGAACCGANCCCNTTGGGACGGTCGTGACCATCGGNGACATCGCCACCGTCCGCGACGGCTTCGCCGACATCGACACCATCGCGATGCTTGACGATCGCCCGGCAATGTCGATCAAGATCCGCATGACCGCCGACGAGGACATGCTGACCATACGAGACCAGATCGTCGACTATGTTGCCAGGCGTCCCATGCCCCCTGGATACCACCTGAAAACATGGGATGATTACAGCAAGCAGGCCCGCGAGAGACTCGACCTGCTGTCCCGAAACGGGTTCTTCGGCCTGTTGTTGGTCTTTGCAGTCCTGAGCCTGTTCCTGGACCTGAAACTGGCCTTCTGGGTCGCACTGGGTATCCCCGTCTCGGTGTTCAGCACCTGCGCTGTGATGCTGGCCGCGGGCGAAACCCTGAACATCTATTCGATGTTNGCATTCGTGATGGCCCTGGGCATCGTGGTCGACGACGCCATCGTGATTGCAGAGAACGTCTATGCACACCGGNTGCGTGGCCGCACACCGCTGGAAGCAGCCATCGACGGCACGATCGAAGTGGCTCCGGCGGTCATCAGCAGCGTGCTGACCAGCGTGATCGCCTTCGTCCCGCTGGCCTATGTCACCGGCGAGATGGGGAAGTGGATCGCGGTCATGCCGCTGGGGCTGGTGACAATGCTGCTGGTCTCCTTGGNCCAGGGNATACTCGTCCTCCCCTGTCACCTGGCCCATTCCAGGTTGCCCGGGTCGGTCAAGGATGTCCCGGGATTTCAAAAGGCCGTGCAACGCGGCATCGACATGCTTGTCCACCGCGGGTATCAACCCACTCTCGAATGGACCCTGTCGCGGCCCACCATCACCGTTGCCGCCGCGATCACCACGCTCCTGGTCACCGCCGGACTCTATCTCGGAGGATTCACTCCATTTGTCGTCAGCCAGCAACTCGACTGGGAATTCGTTTACACCTACATCGAATATCCCAAGGGAACACCCACCGCCACGATCGATGCAGCCACGCGACGACTCGAAGAGTCGTTTCGCGAGATTGAACGCGAGGAACTGCAATCGGGTGACCCCCNGCAGGGNTCGCTGGTTCAGACTCGTTTCCGCAGTGTTGGTTACACCAACCAACTGGACAACATGCGAGGGGAAATCTACGTCGGGTTCCTTCCNGGAAAAATCTTCGCCGAAAAATCCAGCCGCGAGGTGATTGGAAAATGGCGGGACCGGGCCGGCGAGTTNCCCGGCGCCGAGCGCGTTGTNTTNTGGGGCATCAACAACTCGCCAGGCGGCCGCGCGATCGAACTGGACCTGCTGGGTAGCGACATCGATGAACTCGAATCGGTCTCNGAGCAGATCAAGGCCCGGTTGGCCAATTACGACGGAGTGTATGACATCCGAGACAGCCGCGGGCCGGGCAAATGGGAACTGCAANTGAAACTCAAGCCCGNGGCCGAATCGCTGGGAATCCGGCTCGACGAACTGGCACACACTGTCCGTGGCGCGTTTTACGGTGTGGAGGCCATGAGACTGCAGCGAGGCCGACACGAAGTCAAACTGATGGTCCGCTACCCACCACACCAGCGGCGACAACTGCAACAACTTGATGAATTGCGGGTCCGGACCGCCGAGGGAAGCGAGGTGCCGTTGAGAGAACTGGCCACGGTGACTGTCGAGCGNGGCTACAACGACATCCTGAGGATCGATCAGAATCGGGCGGTCACGATCACGGCCGATGTCGACGCGGACCGTGCCAACGCCCTGGACGTGATCGCCGATCTGCGAGGCGANTTNCTGGCCGAGGTGCTCGAAACGCATCCACGAGTCACCGCNCGTTGGGAGGGGCAGCAGGAACAGACCCGGGAATCCTTNGACAGCCTGCTGGTGGGTTTCCTGCTGGCTGTCTGTGGGATGTTTGTTCTGNTGACACTCGAATTTCGTTCCTACATCCAGCCGTTGATCATCCTGGCAGTCATCCCGTTCGGTTTCGTGGGAGCCGTGGGAGGCCACCTGTTGCTGGACCAGCCGTTGACGATCTTCAGCCTNTTCGGCCTGGTCACGCTCTCGGGAATCGTCGCCAACGACTCGATCGTGCTGATCGACTTCATCAACCGACGCCTGGCCACGGGGGATTCGCTGGAGCAGGCCGTGTTGACAGCNGGCCAACGACGTTTTCGTCCGGTCATCNTGACTTCAATCACAACCGTCGCGGCACTTCTGCCATTGCTGCTGGAACGCAACACCCAGGCCCAGGTCCTGATCCCCATGGCCGTCAGCATCTCCTGCGGACTGATCGTTGCCACCATCTGGATCCTTTACCTGGTGCCGACGCTGTACCTGGTCTATGGAAAACTGNGTCGCCCGGGNCAGNACGGACGGCCCGCATCCGATTGATCGTTCGCCATGGGAGAGTGTGCATTGCACCTCCGCCACCCCAGGGCCGACCGCCACGAAACAACGCCCAGGAAACAACGCCCAGGACACCGCACGCCGGGAACTCGTCTAACGCCGGAGTTTCTGCAACCGTTTCCCCTGGATCTCGACAACGAACAGGTTGCCCTTCTTGTCGACGGCGAGCATGTGAGGCAATTGAAATTGCCCCGGCTCTGTCCCCTGGCTGCCCCAGCGAGAGACCACCTTGCCGCTGGTCGGATCGACCTGCAACACCTGGTTGGCACGACCATCTGCCACGAAGATTGNCCCCTGGGAATCCTCGGCGAGACCAAACGGAGCAAACCCGGGCCAGGTCGCCAACCACTTGCCATTGGCATCGAACACCTGCACCCGGTCATTCTCGCGGTCACCCACCACGACCCGCCCCTTGCGATCGACCAGGATCGCGTGCGGTGTGTCGAACTCGCCCCGGCCCTTGCCGGGCTTNCCCCACTGCGTCAGGTACTTGCCCCGCGCATCGAACTTGATCACGCGGCTGTTGCCATAGCCGTCGGAGATGTAGATCTCCCCCTTGGGACCGAAACCGATGTCGGTCGGCTTGTCGAACAGGTCACGTTTGTTGCCCGGCTGGTCGGCACGCCCAAGAGCAAGCAAGAGTTTTCCCTTGGGACTGAACTTGAAGACCATGTGGTGCCCGATGTCGGTCACCCAGACATTGTCATCGCGATCAATTCGCAAACCGTGCGCACTCCCGATCAGGTCATCCCCCCAGGACCGGATGAACTTCCCCTTGGCGGTAAAACAAAGGATCGGCCTGGGCCCACGGTGAA
>PBOU01000004.1 GCA_002724415.1 Planctomycetaceae bacterium | reverse complement strand
CCACAACCCCGTCGGAAACTGTGCCCCGAAATAGGTTGCTCCAAACAGGGTGTCCATCACCCCCAGTTCGGTGTTGCTGACCCCCAGGTCTTCCTTCAGGAACGGCTTGATCAGGGCAAAAGAATAACGATGCAGGTACAGCAACCAACTGGTGCCGAAACCCAACGCGAACACCATGTAACGGACACGGGTCGGAGCGTTTGTAGTCCCCGCCATCCCTCTATCCCCCCAGTTCATCGCCATCATTTTCGACCGACGAATCATCACCGGGCGAACCACTCGACAGATCTCCACCGGGCGCCAGCCGGGATTCGAGCGAATCGGTGCAGTCGGTCAGGATCCAGCACAGCGCACTGATGCCATACATCACCGCCACGGTCACGAACATCGGGTTGTAGTTGGTCACGGACTTGGTGACCCCGTCGATGACCTGGCTACTGGTGTTCCAGTCGAGGATGGCCCCAAAAAGAATCGGTGAGATCAGTCCGCCAATCGATCCCGAGGTATTGATGACCCCGAACACCGTGGCCGCATAGCGACCGCCGATATCGGTGCAGGTTCCCCAGACAGTGGGCTGGCTCCAATCGGTGAAAAACTTGACGGCGAAAAGAGCCCAGGCGGCGGCCACGCCATCGTCTTGCGAGATCGCCACGAACATCAGGACACAGGCGATGAGTTTTCCAGCAAATCCCACCGCACTGCGACCGACCCGCCGGCTGCCAGTCCACTGGATCATCAGGTCATTGAAAAAACCGCCCAGCATGCCGCCAATCGCGCCCCCCCACAGCGGCAGGCTGATCAACAATCCCGCCTCGGAGATATCGAACCCCTTGGCGTTCAAGAAATAGTCGCCCATGAACAGAACATACACGGCATCGGCGCCGGCACTGGTGATCTGCTGGATCACGAAGAAAAACATGCTGCGATTGCGGATCGCCACTCGCAACGGCAAGACCGGCGGTGCCGACGGATCAGCTGGCGGAGATCCTTCGGCGATCAGGTCGCGCTCGGCCTGGTTGACTCGAGGGTCCACCTCGGGAGAATTCCGAAAAAACACCAGGAACGTGATCCCAAAAATCACCCCGGCGCCGCCCATGACGACCAGTGCCCATTGCCATTGCATCTCAAAATAGCCAATCAACACGCTCGCCAGCAGGATCGACGACATGGCCCCACCGCTGCGGCCAAAGAACGTCGCCACCCACCCCTGGACAATCGTCCGGGTCTTGACCGGAAACCAGGTCCCGGTGATTTTTGACAATGCGGGATAGGTCCCAGCCTGTGCCGCTCCGAAAACCAGCCGCAGGGCAATCAACCCGGACCGTCCACCGGCAACACCGTAAAGTGGAACCACCAGCGACCAGATGACAATGATCACGCCCAGGAACAAGTGTGGACCGACCCAGTCACAGAGAATTCCGCTGGGAATCTGGCCCACGCCGTAGGTCGGAGTGAAAAACGTGAAAATCGCCCCCAGTTCGGTTTTCGAGAGTCCGTAGTCCTCGGCCAGGTACGGACCAATCACGTTCCAGGTGTAGCGATGCAGATACAGGAACCAGGAACTGCCGCACGCCAGGACAAACATGCCCCAGCGGACACGCGTCGGCTTCTCGGAGGACGTGCCCAGAGTTTCAACCGAGTCTGTGGCCATCAAACTTCCTGGTGACGTGTGGGACGGATCGATCGCAATGTCCGTCTTTCACAACACGAATGCAACCCTTTCACTCACCAACGCTCGACCGGCCCGTTGGGCACCTTGATCAACGCCGTGGCGATCTCGCCCTGTCGAGTCCCATGCCGCTGTCGAACCTGATCGACAATCGAATCGAACTCCTCGTACGACTCGAACCGCCGCAACCGGTCCTCCAGGTCCTCGGGGATTCCCAACCGCACCCCGTACCACGCGGCAAACTTCCGGAACAGGATGCAACTGTACTCCTGGTGCTGTTGGACCATCAGTGCAAAATGCCGCTTCAGGAAAGCGATCTGTGCATCGACATTCGGATTCCAGTCCGACGGCTCGCCGGCCAATTCCCGCCCAATTCGGACGAACAGCCAGGGATCAAGCATTGCTCCACGTCCGATCGCCACCGCAGCACATCCGGTCGATCGCCGCATGGCAAAGGCGTCCCCGGGTGACCTGACGTCCCCGTTGCCCACCACCGGAATGCTTTCAACCGCCTCGACGGTCTGACGAATCCCCTCGTGATCCACTTCACCGGTGAATCCCTGGGACCGTGTCCGGCCATGGATCGTGATGGCCGCCACCCCCTCCTGTTCGAACGCCCGGGCCAGGGCCGGGGCGGTGAGCTGATCGCGGTCCCAGCCCAGCCGCATCTTCACCGTCACCGGCACATCAACGGCCGCCACCACCCGCGAAACCGTTTCGCAGGCACCGTCGGTGTCACACATCAAACGCGCACCGCCCCCCTGGCTGTTCACCTTGGCCATCGGGCAACCCATGTTGATATCGATCCCCTCGAATCCATGGTCCGCCAGCCAGGCCGCCGCCTCGACCAACTCGTGCACGCGACCACTGAAGATCTGGATCGACAACGGCCGGTCCTCCGGAGATGTCTCGATCAGTTCCAGGGCCTTCTTGCGTCCAGACAGCAGCGTCGAGGCCTGTACCAGGTCCGTCGTCGCCAGGCCCACCCCCCCCAGTTCGCGTATCACGCGGCGGAAGGCCAGGTGCGTGTAACCGGCCAACGGGGCGAGGAAATACCGCGACGGCAGGACACGCGATCCGACCGCGATGGTCGGATCCTGGTCGATCACCGGGCCGGTCACAGCCGTTTCAGTCGACATCGATTCCCATTTCACCAAGCAGTTCGGCCACCACCTCGACCGGCAACCCCACCACGTTGCTGGTGCTCCCCTCAACGCTCTCGATCATCTCGGCAGCCCGTCCCTGGATCGCGTACCCCCCGGCCTTGCCAACCGACTCGCCCGAATCGAGATACCCGTCGAGCCATCCGGGGGCCTCGTCTCGGAAAGTCACTGCCGATTCTACCACCCGCTCGTGGAACCGTCCCCTTCCACTGACGATGCAGATTGCCGTGGCGGCGACATGGGTCCGCCCGAAGTAATACTCCAGGAACCAGGTCCGAACCACGTCGCGCCACCCGGATTCCGGCGGCTGACCCAGCACGCGAGATGTTCCATCCGGTTCAGGAACCACGATCACCGTATCGGCACACAGCACCGCAGCGATGCCGGTGGCACGCCGTTGCGCCCCCAGTTGCAATCGCACATCCTCGGCCTTGGATCGGGCGATCGCGACCAGGCGACGATGGATCGAAGAGCGTTCCGAGGTGTCGCCAAAACCGGGCTCCTCGGCCGAGGAGGGCGGCAGCACCTCGACCCGGTCATCTCCGATCATCTCGACCAGCAATTTGTACCGCTGGGGCGATCGGCTACCCAGGACAACCCGTGGCGAGGAATCGGACATCAGACAGTCTCTTGGCAGAGCATCACTTGGCCGTCTTGAGCAACGGCCCCAGCACCTTCGAGAGCGCCTCGGCCTGTCTCATGAATCCCAGGTCATTGGGGTGCGAACTGTCAACTGTCGCCTCACCATCATCGCCAAGCAGATTGGCGCCCGGCAGGTAATGCAACCCGACCACGCCATCTTGCTTCAGTTTCTGGTAGGCGATGGTCAAGGCACGCCAGTTGCCCTCGTTTCGCTTCCGTTTGCCGGTCACGAGAAACGAATCGGCATAGCTGCGATCCTCGACCAGGACGATCGGTGTCGTGGGCCGTGTCTTCCGCAGTCGACGCACGAAAGGCTCGACACGTGCGGCCACCGCCTGGGCATTCATGTTCGGCAGGCAGTCCAGGACATAGACGGCCGGATCCAGTTCTGCCAGGAGGTCAGCCAGTTCGATCTCCATGCGGCCGTTGCCCGAGAATCCAAGATTGATCACGGGCCGCTCGTAACGGCGTCCCAGGATTGCCAGGTGAGTCATCCCCGGTCGTGACGCGCAGGCCCCCTGGGTGATCGACGTGCCGTAGAACAGGATCGACTTGGAATGGGATGCCGGGCGCGGCGGGGCCTTATCGATCGACTGCCCCGCCGGGACACCGATCTCCACGGACGTGACCCCGTTGTAAAGCGGGAGGTACAACATGTACTCGCGACGTCCGCGGGGAATTCCACCAACCAACCGCACCGAATTGGTCGGACTCTTGGTCGGAAAGCCACAGGCCAGCCACCGCCAACGTCTCTTCTCATCCCTGACGTACAGGTCCACACCGCTGACACCAGTCGCCGGCATGTGCGGCAACGCCAGACGTTGGCGCCGCAGTGTCCAACGAGCGTGCAGGGTGGTCGCGGAGGTAACAAATCGCACACACATGCCAGCCGAATCCTGGCTGAGCGACCAGACGGGTGGACGGACCAGTTTCTCCGACGCCGCGGGCAGGCGATCGAAGAACGACTTGGTCTTCTCGAATCCGCGGCCCTCGACTCCCAGTCCGCGAATGTCGGTCCAGGCGACTTCCTGTGCCAACAACCGGGGAGCGAGAACGACGGCAAGACCAAAAACAACGACACGACTGAACAAAGACATGGCATGTCTCCACGGTTGAGGACCTGGTGCGATTGTAACGGCCGCACCGAAAGGCATCAGGTCCACGCATCCTGGATGTTCGTTCGCAATCACTGGTTGACAGTCCTAGGATAACCAGGGCACTCACCCGTTTGAGGACACCCCATGTCACGCGCCACACTCGTGACCGCCGTATTGCTGGCCACGACACCGGCTCCGTCGATGGCACAGAAACCGGCCGTTCAGAAAATCGATGGATTGGTCAACTGGGTCTACGACTACGAGCAGGGTCGCCAATTGGCCAAGCGGACTGGCAAGCCAATGTTCGTTGTCTTCCGGTGTGAACGCTGACAGGCCTGCAACGATTTTGACGGGCAGGTTGTCCGTCGTGACCCCCAGGTGGGACGGTTGTCCCACCAGTTTATCTGTGTCCGCATCCAGTCGATGAACGGCATCAACCTGGACCTGTTCCAGTTCGAATTCGACCTGACCTGGATGTCGTTCTTCATGGACGCCGAAAACCATGTCTACACCCGGTACGGTGGCCGAGATGACCGGGATCCCGAATCTCACCTCAACCGGGATTCGCTCCTGGGCACCATGCGCAAGGCCCTGATGCTGCACAAGCTGGGTGACGTGTTGAAGAGTTCCCTGGAGCCAACCGGCCGTACCGTCCGTACACCCGAACAGATCCCGACCATGCGGGCGATGATGGCCAAGCGAAAGAACAAGTGCATTCACTGCCACGACATCAAGGTCGCCACGCTCAAGCACCTCCGCAACCGGGACAAGCTCAAACGACAGATGGTCTTCACCTACCCGACACCGGCCAACCTGGGTATCTCCGTCGACCCCGTGGACCAGTCGGTCGTCGACAGCGTCCGGCCGGGAACCCCGGCCGCCCGGGCGGGAATCCGGGCCGGTGACCAGATCGCCAGCGCCGGAGACCATCGCGTGCTGACGCTCGGCGACTTCTCACGGGTTCTCGAAAGAACCCCCGCCCGTGGTCGTCTGTCCGTGCAACTGAAACGCAACGGACAGAGCATCCAGGTCCCGATCGAACTTCCAAACGGCTGGCGACAATCCACCGATCCCAGTTGGCGCGAATCACTGCACGTGGTCGGCCCCAATTGCGGTCTCTGGGGCCGTCGGCTGAATGCCAAGGAACGCCGCCGACTGAAGTTCCCACCCAACAAGCTGGCACTGAAGGTCACCTTCATCTGGGGTCCCCACACCCGCAAGGCCGGAATCCGGGTCGGAGACGTCGTCGTCGGTCTCGACGGACAATCCCACGACATGACCATCAAGCAATTCAACGCACACCCGATGCTCCGTCGGAACTGGGGCGACACAGTCCCGGTCATCCTCAGGCGAGGAAACCGCGACGTGACGGTCCAGATGACATTCCCCAACCAACCACCCCGCGACTAGTTTTCTCGGCATGTGGGCGCCGTCCTGCTCTGGCCGGTTCCCGTCGAATCAATACAATGCGTGCCTGACCAACCGGGGCTGGCGAAGGCGACACGGACCATGAACGGACGTCGGATCCTGGTGACTGCGGCCTTGCCGTATGCCAACGGGCACATTCACATCGGTCACCTGGTCGAGTACATCCAGACCGACATCTGGGTGCGTTTCCAGAATCTGCGGGGCCACCGCTGCATCTACCTGTGCGCCGACGACACCCACGGGACCGCGATCATGATCCGGGCCCGCCAGGAGGGGCGGAGCGAAGCGGAGGTCATCGGCGAGATGCAACAGGCGCACGTCCGCGACTTTGCCGGATTCGACATCGCTTTCGACAATTACGGCAGCACCAACAGCGACGAGAATCGCACGCAATGTGCTGAAATCTGGCAGGCACTCCGCGACGCGGAGCTGGTCCACCAGAAACAGGTCACCCAGTTGTTCGACCCCGTCGAGGGCACTTTCCTGGCCGATCGATTTGTCCGGGGCACGTGCCCCAAGTGCGAGGCCCCTGACCAGTACGGAGACAGTTGCGACAAGTGCCTGGCCAACTTCAGTCCCACCGATCTCATCGATCCTCGCAGCACATTGTCCGGAGCCACTCCGGAAATCCGGACCGCCGATCACCTGTTTGTCCGCATCGAACAGTTGCACGAGTTTCTCGACAAGTGGACGCAAGAGGGGGACCACCTCCAATCGGAGGTCGCCAACTATCTCAAGGGCCACTTCCTGGGCGACGAACTTCGTGACTGGGACGTCTCGAGGCCCGCTCCCTACTTCGGCTTCGAGATCCCCGATGCCCCCGGACATTACTGGTATGTCTGGTTCGATGCACCGATTGGCTACATGGCATCCACCCACCAGTGGTGCCAGGCCAACGGTGAGGACTTCGACACGTGGTGGCGAGATCCCGAGACGGAAATTCACCACTTCATTGGCAAGGACATCACCTACTTCCACACGCTGTTCTGGCCGGCGATGCTCAAGACCGCCGGTTTCAACCTGCCAACAAAGGTGCACATCCACGGCTTCCTGACCGTCGACGGCCGGAAGATGTCGAAATCCGAAGGCACCTTTGTGCAGGCCTCGACGTATCTCGAACATCTCAACCCCGCCTGGATCCGTTATTACTACGCCGCCAAGCTCGGCCCTCGCCTGGACGACCTGGATCTCAATCTCGACGAATTCGTCACCAAGGTGAACACCGACCTGGTCGGCAAGGTGGTCAACCTGGCCAGTCGCACGGCCAAGTTCATCGCCGGGAACAACACCGCCGCGGAGTACCCCGACGACGACGGACTTTTTGCCCGGGGAGCCACAACCGGTGAACGGATTGCCGCAGCGTACGAGGCGTGCGATTTCAACACCGCCATGCGGGAGGTGATGGCGTTGGCCGATGCCGCCAACAAGTTCGTCGAAGATGCCGCACCGTGGACGCTAAAAAAAGACCCCGACCAGGCGGATCGGTTGGTCGATGTCTGCAGTATCGCCCTGAACCTCTTCCGACAACTGGCCATCTATCTCGCACCAGTTCTACCCCGGCTGGCCGAGCAGACCGGACAATTGCTCAACGACCCGATCACCAACTGGGACCAATCCCAGACACCGCTGGCCGGCACTCCCGTCGGCGAGTTCCAGCACATGATGCAACGAGTCGACCCCAAGCAGGTACAAGCCATGATCGATGACAGCAAGGAAGCCGCCCCCCTGGAAGATCAACCGGATGCCGTGGAAGCCGAAGAGACCACGAGCGAAGACTCCGGTGAGGACACGCCCTCACCGGAGACAGTTGATGAACACGGTGGTGGCGACGATCAACCGGAGACAGTCGCTTCCGCCGCAGCTTGTGAAGCCCACGAGCAAGAGCCGCTGACAACCGAGCACTGCACGTTTGACGACTTCATGAAAGTCGACATGCGTGTGGCCCGCGTGGCCCAGGCGTCTCATGTCGAGGGAGCCGACAAGTTGCTGCAACTGGTTCTCGACCTCGGTGGCGATGTCCGCAAGACGGTCTTCGCCGGCATCAAGGGCGTCTACCAGCCCGAGGATCTCGTCGACCGATTGGTCGTCTGTTGTGCCAACCTGGCCCCCAGGAAGATGCGATTCGGAACCAGCGAAGGCATGGTGCTGGCCGCCGGTCCCGGTGGAGACGACATCTTCCTACTCGCGCCCGACTCGGGCGCCGTCCCCGGCCAGCGCGTCCACTGATTCGTCGACCGGGTTCGTTTCACCGCGATGGAGCATCACGACCAGCGACCAGGTGGCCAGGGGGGCAATCTGCATCACCAACCGACCGGCTGCCCATTCCAGGTTGTTCTCGTAATCGGGAATCACCAGAAACGGAACGCAAAAAGCGGCCAACATCAGCCCACAGGTCGCCAGCGGCCAGCCCACCGCGAGAGTCCGCCAGCCCCTCCGGTCCTGGAAGATCGCCACGCCCAGCAGCAGGCCGATGGCTCCAAACCACGGGGCGACAGCGGCTTCCAGCAGGAACTTCCCCGCGACCCCGGGCAACCGCCAGAGTCCATCAACCACGCCCGACACAGTCAACAGTTGGCGATAGTCATCCGGTAGCACACCGGCCACGACACCCCGCGTGAACACCACCTCATGGGTTGCCAGGACCAGGGTCACCACGACGGCGGTCAAAACGATTTCCCGGGTGACCCGTCGCTGGCGGTGAGCAATCGCGGCAACTCCGGGCACCCCCACCAGGACCGTCACCGCCACTGTCCCCTCGGCCTTGGCCAATCCCGCCACCACCAGGCACAGCCCCACCAGGAACCACCAACCACGTCCCTGTCCTCGCCCCAGTGCCGCCAATGCCGCCACAACTGCCGACAACAGGGCCGCCCCGACCAACAATTCAGGGCACCCCTTGAAAGCAGCGAGATTGTTCTGCAACGCTCCGAGTCCGAACCACACTGGCAGCATCAGCAACAGCACGCCCCCTCTGACCGGGTCCCCGCTTCCCAGCCTGCCCAGCCCCCCGATCACCACGCCGCCCAGGGCCAACCAGGTCAGGGGAAAAATCAACACCGCCGTCGACTCGCTGAACCCACCGTTGGTGACACTGTCGTACCCTCCCGCTCCACCAAAAACCGCCTCGGCAGCCGGGACCAGCAATGGGTATCGAGGATGAAAATGCACATGATCGGGATCCTGGAAAACCGACCCATCCCACGGTCCTGGCTCCGTCTGCATCAGCCTCGCCTTGTAGGCCCACTGCATCCGCTGATCAAACCCCTCGATCCCTCGGATGGCTGCGATCACCAGCACCACCACGAACAACACCAGCAACGGCACCAGCAGGCGAGACCTGCGGTTCGCCACATCCTGCCGAACATCTCCAGTCATCACGATGTCAGCACCCGCCCCACCCGTCTCTCGCTTCCGCAATCCGACGACCACACCACCCAGCACCAGGGTCGGCAACAACGGCAACCAGAACGCCACCGGTATGCCGCACAAAAACAACAACAATCCAGAAAGCGACGTGACCGCGAGTCCCGCCAGCCACGACCAGCCCCACCGTTCACTTGTTGACGACAACTGGCTGTCCACCCTCACCAACACCAGCAGCCCCCGGCCACCGGAAATCGTGATCACGACCGCCAACCCGAAAAGCAACCATCCCGTCGGAGCGGGATATTTCAGCGGGTCCAAGGTTTTCAGCAAACCCGGCGAGGCCGCGACCTCGTTGTCACCGGGTTTCAACGGTCCCAGGACCGACTCGACCGTTTCGTCCTCGACCTCGACGAGCCGTTTCCCGTGTACCACCCAACCGATCCTGTGAGTCGTTACGAACTCCTCGAGAGATCGCCGTGACCCGCGGATGGCGGATGCGGAATACACACGACGGGGAAAGATCCAGTACGCCAGTTCTCGTTCCAGGAACTGGTCGGCAGGCACTCGCGGGGCCTGCCAGGTGTCCACCAGCAGTGGCGCGTCGGACGGTACGTGTTCGAGGATCTCTGCGACCAACGCACCCAGGTCCCCGACCGACCGGAGCATCCGGATCTCCGGACGTGTCCAGCTGATCGTTGCGGAAAACAAGTGGGCCGTCACCGCGAGGACCGAAAGCACCGACCAGGCAATCAGTATCCAACGCCCCAATGGCCCAGGCTGCTTCTGGTAACTGAATCCGGTCACTCCGCAACGCTCCTGGATCAACTGGTCCAACCAGAATAGCACACCAGGCCCTGGCCCCGGCTATAATGCGAGCCTGCCATGCCCGACACGCCCTCCCCTTCACCCCGCCGCCGACGTTGGTTCGTCGCAATCTACATCGCCTTCCTGGCGCTGGTCGTCGTGGCGGTGATGCGGCTGGTGCGTGTGGAGGCCGACGTCTGGGATTACTACTACCCCGAGTTGCGTTCCTCCGGTGCGGTCCTGGCACCGATATCGCGGGATGATGGCGTGCTGGATGTACTCACCCTGGGCGGCTCGGTGCTGCTGCAAATCGAATCCGCCCTGGAGCGTCGACTCGGAAGTGAACTCGGTGATCGCGTCCGCTACTACCACCTCTCGACCACCGCTCACACCTCCCGGGACAGCCTGCTCAAATATCAGCAATTGAGCCAACAGAAATTCGACGTGGTCATCCTCTGTCACGGAATCAACGACGTCAGGATGAACTACTGGCCGCAGGCCCAGTTCCGGGACGACTACACGCACTGTCCGTGGTACGAGTCGCTCCAGCGAGACGCTTCCGGCGGCCAACTCACTCTCTGGAATCGCCTCACGGACTTCGCCTCACAGGAAGGGCTCGGCCCGCCCCCGCCCAACAAGTACCCGCTTGGGCGTGACCTCAAGACCGCGACAGCCTTCGAGACCAACCTGCAGCAACTGGCCTCCGCAGCGGTAACCCGGGACGACCGGGTCGTGATCCTGACAATGGCTCACTACCTGCCTGAAAACTACACCCGCAAGGCATTCAGGGATGGTCAACTCGACTATGGCATCGGAGACGTCAAGTACGCGGCCGAGTTGTGGGGCAAACCGGAGCAGGTCGCAGCAGGAATCACCGAACACAACCGGCGTACGAGGGCGGTCAGCCAGCAGCACGAGAATGTCCGGCTCGTCGATCTCGAGCAGCAGGTCGAGCCGTCCGGACGCAATTTCAGCGACATCTGCCATCTGACCCGAATCGGGCAACAACGGGTTGTCGACGTGGTGGCACCAGTCGTGGTGCGGGTGATCGAAGAAGGTCGCCGCTAGCCGGCTTCATTGCGGGCAGCGGTAACCCACACCCCGGACCGTCTGGATCAATTCCGCTCGATCACCAAGTTTCTGGCGCAGCGATCGCACGTGCACATCGATTGTCCGCTCCATCGAATTGGCGTCACTGCCACGCNACGCATCGAGCAGATCCATGCGACTGAATGTTCGCCCCGGCTGTCGCAAGAGTGTCCACAACAATCGAAACTCGGTCGGTGTCAGGTCGAGCTGATTGCCATCAAGCACTGCACGGTGATTCAGGCGGTCGATATCCAACCCATCACGCTCGACNACATCGGCTTCCATCAGACCCAGCGAGGGCCGTCGCAAAAGAGCCTTGATTCGCTGGATCAATGGCTTGAGCTTGAACGGCTTGACGACATAGTCGTCGGCTCCCATGCGAAAACCCACGATCTCATCAATTTCGTCCGCCCTGGCCGTGAGAATCAGAACGCGGATGTGTTGCGTCGTCGTATCCGCCCGCAATCGTCGACACACCTCCAGCCCGTCAATCAACGGAAGCATCAGGTCCAGAACAACCAGATCCGGCAACAGGGTACGCGCACGTTGCAGCCCATCCCGTCCATCCAACGCCACTTCGACCTCGTACCCCTCGCGCGTGAGATTGTAGGTGAGCACGTCGACCAGCGACTGCTCGTCCTCAACAATCAGAATGGTCTCTCGCGGCATCGTCTATTCAATCAACTGATCAGGCCACAGATCCAATGCGAACACTGTGTCAAAATGTAACCGCGTTGTATGAAATTCCAGTTAAGGAAAAGTGAATAGGAGATTGGTAACTACACAGATTTTCGAGCAAGCAAAACTTGTGACAAATGGTTCGGGCGCAAAAGAGCGGGCCCGATCGTTACACAACCGGGCCCGTGTCTCTCGTTGGAAGGCGTNCGAAGTGATCAAAAGTCGATCAGGAACCGCGTGCCGATAATCTGGTAGCTGCCACCGTCCAGCGGCCCTCCTGCGAAGACATCACGATCGGCAATTCGCCCATCGATGAAGTTGAACTGCATTCGGGCGTTGGGATTCCAGTGCCAGTTGACTCCGAAGGTCAGGGATTCCCCAACACCACCAGTGATGTCCGCATCGGTGAAATCGGCATACGACCATCGGAGTGCGAGTTGCCAGGCACCCCACCCGCCGGCGTCGCCGCCGGATCCCATGAAAAAGTTCTCGTTGGGCTTCACACGGCCGACAGTGCCAGACTTCCTGGACCAGGTCATGTTCTCACCTGTCAGGAAATAGGAAACGTAGGCGTATCCCCCCATCAGGTGGACATCGGGNCCCGCACCGGGATCCCGCTCCAACCAGAGGTTCTGGTACTCGCCGCACAATTGCAGTGGACCAAGGTTCACCAGGGATTCCATGCCGATCATCGTGTACCAGTCAGCTCCCGAGATCCGTCCAGTGTCGAGCCAACGATTGACGCTGCGGGCTTCCGGGCGATGACGGAAACGAGCCTCGTTGTCCTGACTGCCGTTGTTGATCGCATTGCCGTCAGGATGAGCCACGGTACCGTGAATGGCCAGGTGGCCATGATCACGACCATCATCTTCCCAGAGAAACGTGGTGGCCAATCGACCGGCGATTTCCGCCTGCAAATGGTCGTTGATGTACTGGCCCTCGTCCTGGATCAAACGCTGGTTGTAGACGCCGAACCGCCAATTCCACTCCTGGTCATCCGANACACCGTAGGAGGCGATCCCCAGACGTCGCGCGTCCTGGTTGAACGACTCGATCACGAACGGCCGCTCGATGAAAACGTTGTAACGGCTGCTGTTGAGGTGNTCCAAGCCATAGGGCCGTTTCTGGTTACCGATCAGCACCGTCTGCAAAACGTCCAGGTCGTGAAAGCCGAGCCACACATCGCGAAACTCGGTATTGTTGGCACCGGCGAACTCCATCTCGATCCGGTATTCCATGTTCGGATTCACATTGCCACGAACACCGAACCGTACACGGCGGAATCCAAGGCGATCCTGNGGCGAGCGAGTTGGATCGCCGGTCTCAATTGCATTCACAGCCGCAGAAGATTCCGGATAACCCCAGTAGTCGACGTGAACACGACCAACGACNTTCATAGTGTTGGCTGACGTTCCCGGTTTGACCGTTCCGTCGATCCTCTTGTTCATCCCGGACAGAATTTCATCCAGGCCGATTCCGTCGTCGTTTCCGGTTGGATCGGTAGCGAGTTCGGTCAAATCGATCGCAGAAGACACTCGCCGAACCGGACCATTTGCAGCGTCCTGCTGACGTTTCAGNGTCGCCCGCAATGCGGACAATTCGGCTTCCTGAGCATCCAAACGGTCTCGTAACTCTTCCAGCAGTGGGGTCTCAGACTCGGGAGCATCCTGTGCAAAGACCTGGCTGCTCGACACCACTGAGATCGCAACAACTCCAAACATCAATAGGGAAGCCAAACGGCAGTACATCANGCAGCGCCTCGAAACCGTTCTCTAACTGAAATCTATTCTGTCCTGAAAGGTATTTCGTCAATTCTCGACCGGACTGAAAAGCGATTCCTCCNAATTTTCTGGTCCTTCCGAGTAAATTAACAATTCCCATTTTGCGTGTGATGCCTTTTATTCCAGCACGCTTCGAACCAAATCGTGCCGATAGTAACGACTGTGTGGGTTGTATGGTTTGTACGGGCTGTAACGCTTGCTGAATAACGCGATCGGAAGCAACTGCCGCGGAAGTTCTCGTGTTCCCCGGAATCTTCTGCGAAAAGACAATCGAGTTCATGGGCCGGGTTGATGCCGTCCACTCGNCCTTCGGCGACAATTGGGAGTACGCGGCCGGGATCAACTGGTTCATCAATGGAAACCACAAGCACAAGTTGACACTCGATGAAGTGCCAGCCGGCAGTTCCAGTCCCAACCATGAGACCGGGTAAACCGGAACGCTGATCGGAATCCAGTACCAGTTCACGTTCGAGATTCACCGGACACGACAGCCGCACAGGCTCAACGGCTGTACCAGTCAATCGCCCGGCAGATNTCACCCCGGTGAGCCATCATCGCGATCTGCCACCGGTACTGAAACCGGTTGAACTGAGGCGTGTAACCGTGGTAGTGATCGGCCAATTCGATCGCCTTGGCCACGTCGGCCGTCTCCAACCGATCGCGACCGTCGGCGGCAGCCATGAACCTGGCCAGCCAGAGCATCGATGGAAACACCAGCGCCAGGGAGCGGAATCCCTCGATCAGCCCAAAGCCGAAAAACGCCCGGCCACAAAACTGCAGCCCCTGGATCTTGACCCGGAAGTAGCGAGAGAACATCTCCTCGGCCGCGGGAGTCAGCCCGCCGAAGGGCTGTTCCAACTGTGCAAAGGACACCGGGCAATCGATGTCCTGGAGTGGTGGCACCATGCCACGGCCCAGGGCAAAACGGGTTCCCACCCTCAACAATCGGACCCGTCCCATCAGCCCGGTCCGCCAGTTCGACAGCGAGTCATTGCGGGCGTACTGGGCCGCCAGCATGCGAAACAACAACCGCCCCGATGACGACAGGCCCTGCGGCTGGTTGTCGACAGATTCGGCCAACGCCTGGGTCTCATCCCGGGCGGCCTCCCGGATGATCTCGACAAAGTCCACCAGTTGGTCATCGGTCAACCGGTTCACCCGTGCCTGGCTCACCATGCCGGTAAAACGTACTGCCGCGATCAGCTTGGTGGCCACCGGCACATCGGACTCCGCCAGGAGGTTATCCAGCCCGTGAACAAACTGTCGGAAGGGCAACCACTTGAGATCACCGGTACGGCGGAGCCCCGGTGACGGTGCCCTGGTGATCCCCTCGGGCACCACCTCTCGCGCCATCTCGCGCAGCACCTTCTCCTGGTCAGCCACCCTCTGGCCCTTGTTCTCGACGACCGACGGGCAACTGTAACGCAGGCTGACGGTGACCTGCCGCCCCTGCGGGTGAAACGCATAGGGATACACTCGGCAGGCCAGCGGCTTGGTCGGTTCACCGTACTTGGCATGAATCCGGCACAGGCCTTGCTCGTCGAGAAACACGCAGGCCCCCCCCGGTTTCTGTCCCAGCCGCCAGCGACGGTTCCAGAACGGCCCGAGGTCTCGCACCATCACCGGGGTCCCCTCGGTGAATTCATCCTCGTCGGACCACCCCTGGTCCAGCAGACGCTGTCGCTCTTCCTCGGTGATCTCAACCACGTGCCGCGTACAGCACTCGCTGCAACTGTGGCAGCTCCAGTTCTGGATCGTCGGCAGTTGCAGGCCGAATCCGTCCATTGATTTCGTCTCGCCACCAGTGGTTCGCGTCAGTTCCCGACGTAACGGGCGTACAGCGATCGGGCAACCCCGAGGTCCTGGGTTCCCTTGACGATGGCCCGGCCATCGGAAAAGACGGTCAGATCGATATCCGGATCGGTCAGCACCAGCCTCATCAGGTAGGGGTTGGCCGTGACCTCTCCTGTCCCCTCCAACCGCTGGGCCAACTCATCGAGCGAGATCGACAGGCCCGGCGGTGGCGCAACCTGCACGGCATTCCGACCACACAGCACCGTCGTCTCGGTGCCTCGCTCCCCTTTCAACCAGGTTCTCTCGCCTGCGCCACAGGCCTTGCATCCGGCCCGNTCGGCCGAATCGCCCATTCCCATCCGGCGGAATGTCCCATCCCAGACGTCAACGATCGTCAACACGTGATCCACCTGGTCGGCCTGGCCGGAGAGAATTTTCAATGCGGCGACCGTCTGCAACGAGGCCACGACGTTGATCGCAGCTCCCAGCACCCCCGCCGTGTCACAGGTCTCAGCCGCCCCGGGTGGTGGCACGTCCTCGATCAAGCACCGCAGGCAGGCCGATTCGCCGGGGACAATCGCCATGGTCTGACCATGTGTTCCCACGCAGCCGCCATAAACCCACGGGGTGCCCGTTTCNAGGGCCGCATCGTTGACCAGGAATCGCACCTCGAAATTGTCCGTGCCATCAACAACCAGGTCGATCCCCTCGAAGAACTTGAGAATATTGGTGTGGTCGATGTCGGCGACAATGGGTTCCAGGGTGATCCCGGAATTGATCCGGGAGAGTTTCTCGGCGGCGGCGATCGCCTTGGGAACCCGGCCGGCCACGTCGTCCTCGTCAAAGAGAACCTGTCGCTGGAGATTGGAAATCTCAACGAAATCACGATCGACGATCCGCAGGTGCCCCACGCCGGCCCGGGCCAGGCTGTCAGCCAACACGCTGCCCAGCGCACCGCAACCACAAACCAGCACGCGACTGCCCAGCAGTCGTTTCTGGCCCTCCTCGCCAATACCGGCCACCAGCATCTGGCGGCTGTATCTTTCCCACTCGCCATTCATTACCCGATTGACCCCCTGGTCCTCTCCGAAACCGATCGGCTCGACTGTAGTCTACCCGACAAGAAGCCTGCAAACCGCTCTTCACCCCGTGCGAGAGAATCGACGATCTGTCATCATCGAGAGGACCATCGGTACCAGGACCTTCTCGGAATGAACCAATCACNCCAAGAATCCCAACAGGCCGATTTCCAGACCTCCGGCCACGGCCGGAATTTGATCCTGGTCGCGACCCTGCTGCTGGTGGTCCCGATGATCGTCATCGGGGTGCTGAGCAATGTCTCGGACGACGAACAAAGGCTGGTCGCTTGCCGTGTCACGATTCGTGTCAACGGTGAACCGCTGACATCCGGACAGGTCCTCTCGGGTCGTGCCAACGCTCTCAACGGCGAAAAGAACTCGACGGGAACGCTCGACACGCTCGGGCAAACCGAACTGACAACCGNTGGACAACCGGGCGTCCACATTGGCCATCATCGCGTGGCGGTGATCACCNACTCGAAGACGGGTGGAATCCAGGTCCCCGAGACATTTCAGTCATTGAAAACGACAACACTGACGATGGATGTTCAACCCGAACCACGCTTCAACAACTTCACGATCGACGTCACCGTCGATGACTAGGCGGCGCGTGCCCGACGGTCGTTGGATCCTGGAGTGTCCGTGTCATCCACCGGTGGATCGGGCACCACCGGCATGGCCACTCCGGTCAACTCCACGGCATACTCGTTGAGATCCTCAACGGCACGCTGGACGTCACGGGTGTACTTTGCGAGTTCGTCGCGACCGATCTTCGGCGGCACAACGATCGGTTCTCCATAGATCATCCAGGTNCGGCCAAAGGGAAGTGGCACGATCATGTCGGTCCAACTGCCGCGAACCAGAAACGTGTGATTGGACGTGCACGCCACCGGCACAACCGCGAGGCCGGTCCGCGAGGCCAGGTACACGACGCCTTCCTTGAGTATGCGACGGGGNCCCCGGGGNCCATCGGGTGTGATGGCCATGTGCCGTGTCTTGGTCACCTCGAGTGCCTGCCGCAAGGCGCGGGTGCCACCTCGCGAAGACGAGCCTCGCACGATCGCCATTCCCATCGCCGAAAACGAGCCNGCCACCAGCGCACCATCACGATGCTGGCTGATCATGGCCGAGAGATAGCGGCTGCGGCCGGCGAAACCACCAAACAGCAATTGCTCGTGCCAGCCACAAAACAGGTANCGCTCGGTCAGTTCCGGCTCGTAGGGAGTTCCCCCCTCCTTGAACGCCAGNACCGTGAGACGCTGTGTCCGGAACAGNCCACGGACCAGCCAGCCCATCATCCAACCGGCCGCGAAGGCCAGCCGGCTGCGTACCGCACCTTTGATCCGTTTGAACACGAGTTGACTCCGGGAACACGACTGTCGGGACGCATTCTAGTCAACACGCTGGTCGAGCCAAGACGAGTCTGGAACACCCTAGCGAGACTTGAAACGCNGGGGCACGCCCTTGGGACCAATCTGTACCGTGTAACTCTTGCCGCCGGGAGCCACCCGGGCCTTGACCCAGACGCCCTCACACCCCTCGGTCGTCCCCCCGTTGGCGATGTAATTCGCGGGAGTCTGCAACGCCGGATCGAGCTTGACGTTGCGGTGGAGTTGGTACAGCGCCTTCAACGACTTGCATTCACCCAAGGTCTTCAAGACGCTTTCGGACCCTCCCTTGGTCGGACCGTTGCACATCACCGCCACTCTCGGAGCGATCGCCCGCACCAGCACGGGGTTGTTACTCGAGGGCAACCCGTGGTGAGTGACCATGTACATGTCGACCTTGCCGATGGGATTGTTCGGGGTCATCAACTTCGCCTCGATGTTCCACGTCAAGTCACCACAGCACAGGAACCGGAACTTGCCNAACTCGAGCAGGAAACTGAGACTCGCGGCGTTGTCCGACTTGTCCTCGGGCTTGGGCTCGTGCAGTTTCGCAAATGGATTCCGCTTGCCCGTGTTCTTGATCACCTCGCGACTGGCCGTCATGATCCGAACCGAATAGGGCGTCTTGCCCGANCGCACCGGCAGGTTGTCACCCGCCTTCAATGCCTTCGACTTGTTCTGGGATGCCGCACGGTAATCGGCAATCCGGGCTTCGAACTGGCCATCCTCCGACAGGGCATCCGGAATCCCCCTGTCCCAGAAGTTCTTGATCTTGATCTGGGTCGAGAGCGCAGCGTGATTGCCGTAATGGTCCCGGTGCCAGTGTGTCACCGCCGCGTGATCGATGTGCTTCAGCCCGGCCACGTCCCTGGCAACGTGCAGGATTCGCTTCAGGTCACGACCATTGTTGTCCGGGTAACCCGAATCGATCACCAGCGACTCGCCCGATGGCGAAACAAACAGCGTGCAGGCACCTCCTTCAACATCGATGAAATAGATGTCCAGGTACCCCCCCTTCTCCGCGGCGGGCAAAGGCGACGTGGCAACGAGTGTGAGGCTGGCAGTGACCAACAGCATCACGAGAACTGACACGGTCGACCGGACGGAGCGATTCGAGACGGTGGCAATCATGGCGGTGCATCTCTTCCTGGCTGAAGCTGGAAAAACAAGTTGACGTTTCAGCATATCCACGCCGCGAACGGATTTCACCCGTCAGCAGAGGTGCTCTCCGGTGAAGATTCGCTGCCGTTGACCGGCTCGCCCGCCTCGCCCGAATCAACCACGGCTTCCCGTGACGATTCGTCCGGGCTGGAACCTGCTGGGGAATCCGCATCGGGACCAGGCACGCTCCCGGTTTCAGTTTCCGGCGAGCCGTCCAGGTCCGTCCGCCCCAGTTCCGCATTGAAGATCCCGACCAACGCGTGCAGACAACAGGCGACGATCGGACCGATGAAGACTCCCCACAATCCCATCGCGTGCACGCCNCCCAGCACACTGACAAAGGCCAGNAGTGGATGCAGCTTCGTATCGGTCTGCAACACGTGGACACGGATCACGTTGTCGAGCATTCCGATGACACCGACTCCGAATGCCGTCAATACAACCGCCCCCATCGTGTGGCCATCCAGCCCCAGCCAGATCGCCGCCGGAGCCCAGATCAACCAGGCGCCGGTGACAGGCACCAGCGAGGTGAGAGTCGCAAGCACGAAGAACAGGAAGAAGTGCCGCAGAAGTGCCAGGTCATAGACAACACCAACAACCCACAATGCGATGGCAGTCAACCCGCCCTGGACCACCGCGGCCAGCAACGTGGCCGTCACCACGCTGCGGACGACCGTCTCGAACTCGCCGAGAAGCCGTTGCTGGTAATCGTCCTTGACCGGGATCAACCGACGAGTTCCGGCCAGCAATGCCGGGCCATCAGCCATGAAGTAATACAGGGCTATGCTGAACATCGCCACGCCAACCACCATCGACACGATACTGCCAACCCAACGTCCGAGGGTTTTTGTGGCAATCCCGGCACTCCGATCAGCCAGGCCACGCATCGCGTCGGCCAGGTCCTGCTTCAACGACGTCTCGGCCTCGTTGGAAGCGTTGGAAGACAATTCGATCAGGCCCCAGTCGGAGGCGATCCGGCTCAAACGGCTCAACTGCTGGTCCCAGTCAGCACTCCCAATCGCCTCGCGAGCGACCGAGTACAGTTGCAACGTCGCGACCAGGACCCCGACCAGCAACGGCACCAGGATGATCGCCAGTACCGAACTGGTTGTCAGGCCGGAAGCCAGCCGGGGACGATCCGGAAAACGACGCAGAATCCGTCCATGTAGCGGACGACAGAGAATTGTCACCACGCCAGCCAAGAACAACGGCAGAAGAAACGGCGCTACAACCTGGTAGAAAGTAGTCCCCAGGAAGATGATCAGCACCAGCAAGACGCCGAGAGAAATCAGGCGGACCATCACGGTGTTCTACACCAGTGTCCCCCGCGAATGCCAGCAACAGGCTCGCTTTACCGCGAGCCGACCACCGCCAAAACCGGTCGAGACTCCGCCAGGCCCAGCTGCGCATCGATCAACGCCAGCCGGCGTGCAATGCGAGCCCGTTGTCCCTGCAAAGCAGCGTTCCACTCCGACAGGTTGGCTTCAAAATCGTCAGCGACGGCCGATTCGCCTGATGAGGAGACCTGGAACAACCGCAAAAGAGTGGACTCAACCCGGCTCGCCCGTCGCCCGCCCACTCGACTCTGACGTGTCGTTCCAATCGTTTCCATCAATCACTCTCCCGTCTCGGATTCTCACAACAGCAGAACCACGTGAACTCTAGTCCCGCCCAGACTCAAATGATCGACTTTTCCGATTAGGAAACTTAACAATTTTAGATAAGAAAACTCTGTTTGCTAAAAATAGGAACTCTGGGCAACACGAGTAGAAAGGGGAGTGTCTAGCGATTCGGACAATGGCCACAGATCGTCCAATGGCGGTCCGAACTCGCGTGGACCCACCCGGCATCTCCGCCGCACCCAACAACCATCTGTTGAGTCTCCGAGAGGGTCAGTGCGGCATGCAACGACTGGTGGAACAACTTTTGTGCGTGAGCTGACTCAGTACCGGCATAGGTCCCGACCAGCCGATCGACAGTTGCTGCATCGTCGGGCCGCATCAAGTCTCTCACGAACAACATCCCCCCGGGCTTGAGCACCCGGAGCATCTNCCGGAACACCACGGCGGGTTCGGCGACATGGTGAATGATCGAATTGGAGATGACTCCATCAAACTGNCCGTCGGCGTGAGGCAGGGACTTGGCATCGGCCCGTTCAACCTCCACGACCTGACCGACCCGGGCCTCGGAAATATTGCGACGGGCCAATTTCAGCATCTCGTCAGCCAGGTCAACCGCAACGACACGACAACCGGTATCACGTCGAGCCAACTCGACAGGGATCTGGGCGGTCCCGGTACCGACATCGATCAGGTGGGCATCGACCAGGCTGTCGCGGCCCTGGTTCCAGGCCACGAGAAACTCGTCGACGAAGGCTCGATTGACACCCGAGTGATCCATCCGATCGTAATCGGACGCCTCCTCGACGGAATCCATGACCTCCGGTTCCAGTGTCCGGGGCAGCATGTCCTCCCGGGGCTACTCGTCCCCGTCCTCATCGGCTGAATCGCCCGACCCCACCGCAGCCAGTTCCTCGTCNCCGTCCTGCTCNTCGGGCTCAACTTTGACCAGTTTCCCTTCAAAGTCGAGTTGCTTCTGATCGCCGACCTCCTTGACACTGACGGTGATCCGGTTCTGCCCCTCGAAAGCTCCACGCAGGATTTCCTCGGAGAGAGGATCCTCGATGCAACTCTCGACACTCCGTCGCAGCGGTCGTGCTCCGTAGTCCAGGTCTCCTCCCTTGTCGATGAGGAACTCGCGAGCCTCATCGGTCAGATCCAGCGTCAGGCCACGCTCACCGAGCCGCTCGTACACCTTGGCCAGCTCGATATCGACAATCTGCTTCAGATCGTCTCGAGTGAGTTGACGGAACACGACGACCTCGTCGAGGCGTCCGAGGAACTCGGGCTTGAAGAACCGTTCGATTTCCTGGGTCAGCCGTTCCTTCATCTTGTCGTAGCTGGTGTCCTCGTCCTTCTTGCCGAACCCGAAGGGCTCGGCAAGGATCGTGTTGGCACCGGCATTGGTCGTCATGATCAGTACGACATTCTTGAAGTCGACCTTGCGGCCGAAGCTGTCGGTCAGGTGCCCCTCCTCCATGATCTGCAACAGCATGTTGTAGACATCCAGGTGCGCCTTCTCGATTTCATCCAACAGCACGACCGCATAGGGCCGCCGCCGGATCTTCTCGGTCAACTGTCCACCTTCCTCGTAGCCGACGTAACCTGGAGGAGCTCCGATCAGCCGGCTGACGTTGTGCTTCTCCATGTACTCGCTCATGTCGATCTGGATCAGCGCGTCCTGGTCCCCGAACATGAACTCGGCAAGCGTCTTGGCCAGCAGCGTCTTGCCCACACCGGTGGGCCCGGCGAACAGGAACACGCCGGTGGGCCGCTTGGGATCCTTCAGCCCGCTGCGGCTGCGACGGACGGCCTTGGACACCTGCTTGATNGCCTCGTGCTGGCTGATCACGCTGACATGCAGTTCGTCTTCCATCTGCAGCAGCCGCACGGCATCCTCGCTGGACAACCGTGTCAGCGGGATCCCGGTCATCTTCGCCACAACCTCGGCGATCACCTCGGCGTCGACAACGCCGTCGGTCTGCTCGCTTTTCTCGCGCCATTCNCGAGTCAGTTGCTCGCGTTTTTTCTTCAGCTTGTCGGCCTGGTCACGCAGGCTGGCAGCCTTCTCAAAGTCCTGGTCGGCCACGGCCTCTTCCTTGGCCTGGTTGAGCCGTTCGGTCTCTTCCTCGAGTTCCTTCAAGTCCGGCGGTCGGACCATCGACTTCAGCCGGATCCGGGCCCCCGACTCGTCAATCACGTCAATCGCCTTGTCCGGCAAGCACCGTCCGGTGATATAGCGACTGGCCANTTCGACGGCCGNTTCGAGTGCGTCGTCGGTGATCTGTACCCGGTGATGCTCCTCGTACCGGTCTCTCAAGCCCTTGAGAATTTCGACGGTCTGTTCATCCGACGGTGGCTCGACCAGCACGGTCTGGAATCTGCGCTCCAGCGCCCCGTCCTTTTCGATGTACTTGCGGTATTCGTCGAGAGTGGTGGCACCGATGCACTGCAATTCACCTCGCGAGAGTGCTGGTTTCAGCACGTTGGACGCATCGATGGCTCCCTCGGCACCGCCGGCCCCCACCAGCGTGTGCAATTCGTCGATAAACAGGATCGTGTTCTTGGCTCGACGAACCTCGTTCATCACCGCCTTGATCCGTTCCTCGAACTGGCCACGGTACTTGGTGCCGGCCACCATCATGGCCAGGTCGAGCACAACGATCCGACGTTCACGCAACAGGTCCGGCACGTTGCCATCGACAACCATCTGGGCAAAGCCCTCAACGATCGCGGTCTTGCCAACGCCCGCCTCGCCCAGCAACACCGGGTTGTTCTTCTGGCGTCGGCTGAGAATCTGGATCACCCGTTCGATTTCGTCGGAACGACCGATGACCGGATCGAGCTTTTTCTGTCGAGCCAACTCGGTCAAGTCACGNCCAAAGCTGTCCAGTGCCGGTGTCTTGCTCTTGCCCGACTTCGACGACCCGCTGGCTCGTTCGCTGGCCTCGGCACCCTCCAGCCCGTGCCCGAGCAGGTTGAGCACCTCCTCGCGAACATCCTCGAGTTTCAGCCCCAGGTTCATCAGCACCTGCGCCGCGACCCCCTCCTGTTCACGCAGCAACCCCAGCANCAGGTGCTCGGTGCCGACGTAGTTGTGGTTGAGGTTCTTGGCTTCCTCGAGCGCGTACTCNATNACNTTNTTNGCNCGNGGNGTCTGNGGCANNTTGCCCATNGTGACCATGTCCGGCCCCGANTGGACNATCTTCTCNACCTCNAGNCGGATCTTGCGGAGATCNACNTCNAGGTTNTTCAGNACGTTGGCCGCNACNCCNGANCCNTCCTTGACNANNCCCAGCAGCACGTGTTCNGTNCCGATGTANTCGTGGTTGAACCGNTGGGCCTCNTGNTTGGCCAGNNNCATNACCTTNCGNGGCCCGATCGGTGAATCTCTCGTACATCTGTTCCTCTCCGTACTCGACAGGATGCCTCTAGCAATCAATTGTAGTTCACCGGCGACACCGGCAGGAGTCTTCCGTTTCCGAGAGTTCCGTCTCCCGACTCCTTACCAGCCAACACAACCGCTACAATGCATCGGAATTCTAGTTCTCGCCCACCCCGGAGGCAAGATGCCCGGCGGCGGTGGCCGGACAACGGCGGGAGAAATATTTGATGACCCCGGGCGAATGGACCGAATCAGCCGCGCGAGCCCTGGCGGCGGTCGACCGCGAAACGGGTTCCGCCGGGCCCCTCGCACTGCTTTGGGCGCTCGTCGACCAGGAATCGCGTGCCAGTGAAATCCTCGCCTCCGGTGGACTCGATGCCGCCTCTCTCGCAAGCCAACTGCCCCGGCCATCCACCAACGCGGACACCTCCACCCCGGGGCTGGCCGTCGTGCTGCAGGAGGCAACGCGGATGGCCGGACTGGCTGGACGCGTCGGCGAGGTGGGAACCGAACACCTGCTCTGGGGACTCGCCCAGGTCGACGAATCAATCGGCCGCGTGATGGCCGAACACGACCTGCGTCCCGAGTCACTGGCTCCCGTGATCGAGGCTGCAACGGGAATCGAGACGACTCCACTGGAGACCGACGAGAAACTCGACCCCATTCCAGCACCCGACGCCACCATCGACACACTCCGGGTGATGGACGCCTCGGCCAACCGGGCCCGGGAGGGCCTGCGGGTCGTCGAGGACATCGTCCGGTTCGTGCTCGACGATGCGCATCTCACCGGACTCGTCAAACAACTTCGCCACGACCTCGGCACCGCGCTGAAACCTCTCGACGCGGGACGCTTTCTCGCCGCCCGCGACACGACCACAGACGTGGGAACCTCCGTCACCACCGACCAGGAACACCAGCGAGATTCGCTCCGGGACGTGCTCGACGCCAATCTCGGCCGGGTGCAGGAATCACTGAGAACACTCGAGGAACTGGCCAAACTCCAGACCGACTCATCGGTCGCCTCGACAGCTCCGGCCTCGGCCCTGTTTGAACGGACCCGGTACGGACTTTACACGCTGCACAAGGCGCTTGCCGCGACAGTTGAGGCCCGGCGACGGCTCGACGGCCGTGTCCTGTACCTGCTCGCGGGCGAATCAAGTTGCCAGGGCGGGATCGGCCCAACGATCCGGGCAGCCGCGGACGGGGGTGTCGGTGTCGTGCAGTTGCGAGACAAGTCGTTGCCGGATGCGGCTCTGCTCGAACTGGCTCACCGGGTCAGGCGATGGACCCGTGAAGCCGGTGTGCTGTTCGTGATGAACGATCGCCCCGACCTGGCCCTGCTGGCCGACGCCGACGGGGTCCACGTGGGCCAGGAAGAACTCGACGTTCGTAGCGTGAGACGCATTGTCGGCCCCCGACGACTGGTCGGTGTTTCCACGCATTCGCTCCAGCAGGCCAAGCAGGCGGTGCTGGACGGGGCCGACTACCTCGGTGTCGGCCCGGTCTTCCACTCGCAAACCAAGTCTTTTGACAATTTTGCCGGGCTGGAGACCATCCGGGCGGTCGCCGAGGAAATCACGCTGCCGTGGTACGCCATCGGCGGCATCGACGGAAACAACCTCGCCGAGGTGATCGCCGCTGGAGCGAACCGCGTGGCCGTGGGAGCAGCCGTCTGCCTGGCCGCCGATCCGAAAACAGCTGCTCGAGACCTGCACCAGTCGCTGATCACTGCCGAGTGAACCGCCGGTCCCCTCAATTCACTTCTTCGTCGGTGGCGCGGCTGACTGGTTGACCGATTCCCAGGAATCGAGGGTCACGGTCAAGGCGACAACCTTCTTCTCACCTCCGATTGTTCGTTTCACCGTCATCGGCACCTTGTCGCCGGGACGATGATCCTTGATCAGGTCAACCAGTTGCTGAAAATCGGCGATCGCCCTGCCGTCGAACTTCAGGATCTCGTCACCCACCTTGATCCCCGCCCGGTCCGCGGCCAGGCCCCGTCGAACCTCCTGCACCTGGCACGGCATCGAGAACGCCTTGATGCCCAACAGCGCCCGCCCGCGGCGGACGATCGACAACATCGGCACCGCTGCAATCAGGGCGGTGACTTCCTTCTCCGAGGCCTTGACCCCGTCGATAATCAGCAAGGATCTCAGCCGCGTCAGTCGCCGAACGAACCTCAGTCCCTGGTCTCCCCCCTTCCACCCCTTGCCCAGTTGCAGGGTGACGATCGGGGTGCCACGCATCTTGGGATTGTTGGGATCGACCACGTTGTCCTGGGCATCCTTGAAGATTCCGCCCAACCGCCGCACTTGCTCCACCGCGCGGCGTTGACGAAGTTCGACGTGCGATTCGAGGACCTTGCGGGCACGGCGGGCGACACCCCGCGGGCCGGTCTCGACCAGCCCCTCCAGCACCTCCTCGCTCGCAGCCACCACCTCGAGATCCCGGGCGATATACATCCGTTCCAGGACACCGACAGCCCGCGCCGCAACTTCCAGGTTGTCACCTCGCGCGGCCCGTCCCAGCGGCACTGCCGCCGTGGCTCCGGCCCGATACAATTCGCGGGTCGCCCGCCGACGCCTCGCAAAACTGGACGCCTCGAGTTCACCAATCAACTCGATCACGGGACGAGTCGACACCACGATCTTTCGCGACACCGGGGGCGGTGGAGGGTCCGGAGACAACTGGGCCGCGAGATTCACCGGCCCGGTCAACACCGTCACCAGCAACAACGCCCCGGTCAAGCCACGCTCCCTCATCTCACCGTTCTCCTCCTGGGGACCCCATTTTGTAGCAAAGCCCCGATCCTTTGCCATGCCAGTCCCACAACTCACCGTCTGAGTGGTCCCCCTCATCACGAATCCGCTTCCTTGACTGTCTGCCAGAACCGCCCGTACACTCCTCCTCGACATGCAGGTCTACGTAAACGAAGAGCCGCGGGAGGTGGAGACCGGGGCGACGGTCGCCTGGTTGATTGACCAGTTGGAACTCGAACCGCGATACCTGGCTGTCGAACGCAATCGTGAATTGGTCCCGAGACGGGACCACGCCGGTTGCGAACTCGCTGAAGGAGATCGACTCGAAATCGTCACCCTCGTGGGTGGCGGCTAGGGACGCATGCATCACCCCTGAAGGGAACCAGAACGGATGAGTGTTTCCGAGACACCCGGTTTTTCCAACCCGTCGGCCGATTCGACGCAGGCCGCTCCAATACTCGACACCCCGCTGGTGCTGGGCACCCATGAACTCAAGGGGCGACTGGTCGTTGGCACCGGCAAGTACGCGAACTACGAGTTGATGCGGGAGTGCCTGGAGGCGAGTGGAGCCGAGGTGATCACGGTGGCCATCCGTCGTGAACGGCTCATTGACGACGACGGCCGGAACATCCTCGACTTCATCGATCTCTCGCGGTACACCATCCTCCCCAACACCGCCGGATGCTTCTCAGCCGAGGACGCTGTCCGGGTCGCCCGGCTCGGTCGCGAGATCCTGGAGGGACTCGAGAATCCCGGGGCCGACTGGATCAAGCTGGAAGTACTCGGCGACACCCGCACCCTGCTGCCCGACCCGGTGGCAACACTTGAGGCCACCCGTCAACTCGTCGACGACGGTTTCCAGGTGCTGTGCTACACCTCCGATGACCCGATCTCCGCCAAGCGGCTCAAGGAAGCCGGCGCGACATCGGTGATGCCCGCCGGTAGCCCAATTGGCAGCGGACAGGGATTGCTCAACCCCAACAACATCCGGATCTGCCTGGAGTATCTCAAGGAAGACGACCCCGAGTACCCGGTGATCGTCGACGCGGGCGTCGGCACCGCCAGTGACGTGGCTGTTGCCATGGAACTCGGGTGCGACGGGGTCCTGCTCAACACGGGAATCGCTTCTGCCGGCGACCCCCTGCTGATGGCTCACGCCATGCGGCACGCCTGCCACGCGGGTCGGGGAGCCTTCCTGGCCGGCCGAATCCCCAAGAAACTCTACGCAACCGCATCCAGCCCCGAGGTGGGTGTCCTGGGCACACCGGGGGCGGCGTAGCCAGGGGGTGGTCCCGGTTCCTGCCACGATCACCGGTGAGAACACCGGGACGGTGGAACGCCCCGGGGATCGGTTCACTCACCGATCTCCAGCAACACCTTGCCGCCCCGCCCGGTCGACTCCGAAACTGCCACCGCCTCGACCACCTGGTCCAGCGGAAAAGTCGCCCCGATCTCTGATTCCAGAACCCCGTCGGTCACCAGGCCGGCCACGGTTCTGATCAGTCCCAGTTTCGAGAGCAATCCCAGGTTCTTCATCCACGGCCCCAGCCAGAACCCCTCGACCGAAGCGCCCCGGGTCATCAGCACACGCGGCGACAGTTCCATGGGGCGTTCATCCAGGGTCCCGTAGCAGAGCATCCGTCCGCCGGCCCCCAGGCAACCGGCAACCGCTGCTCCCAGTGGACCTCCCACCGCGTCGATCGCACACCGGACATCCTCACCGGCGATCTCGCCGACCAGGCTGGCCAGTTCCTCCGCGGGCTGTTCCTCCGGTCGAAACGACAACACGTGATCACCACCCAACTCGGCCAGTTCCGCCACCTGTTCATCACGGCGAACAATGTTGATCGTGCGGAATCCCAGTCGGCGGCCCAGGCGAATCACCATCCGTCCCAACTGGCTGCCGGCTGCCGTCTGCAGCAACCAGCCGCCCTCGGGAACATTCAACACCCGTTGGACCATCACGTAGGCAGTGACCGGGTTGATAAAGAACGTCGCCGCCTGTTGTGTCGACAACGATGAGGGAACCGGGACCACACTGGTGGCGGCCACCACCGCCTGTTCGGCCCAGTTTCCGGTGATCGAGTTGAGCACGGCGACACGTTTCTTGAGCCGTATCGCTCCCAGCAGACCTCCCCCGTTCTCCTCGACAATCCCCACACCCTCGTAACCTGGAACAAACGGCATCGCCGGGCGGCGACCGTAGGTGCCCCGGATTGTCATCACGTCGGAGGGGTTGATCGGGCTGGCCAGCATCCGCACCCGCACCTCTCCCGGCCCGGGCACGGGGGTCTCCAACTCCCCAACTTGCAACACCTCGGCGGGTTCGCCGAAGGCAGTCATCTGAACGGCTCTCATCGCATCAACAGTTCTAACGCCTCGTCCCCCGGAGTGCCAACCGAGCATTGCCGTTGCATCACCACACCCTCCAATACTATCTTCCCGCCGCACGCGCCGCCTGAATCGACGCGGCTCTCTCCAGGCTCACCAATTTCAATCCAAAACCGCGATCACGCGGCGGCCCGTCCACTTTTCCGGGTCGTCGGCCGACCCCACTCCGCGCCCCCAACCGCGACCAGCACCATGCTCCGTCTCGGAATCGTCGATTTCGACAGTTCGCATTGTGTCGAGTTCACTCGACGCATCAACGGCATCGGTGTGCCGGTTGACCAGTGCGTGACGGGAGCACGGGTGGTGCTGGGCTGGCCCGGCACGTCCGAGATGGCTCCCGAGCGAATCGAACGGTTCCGGCCGGAAATCGAATCACTGAATGTCGACCTGGTCGACGACCCGGCCGACATGATCGGACAGGTTGACGCCGCCCTGGTCCTCTCGCTCTCGGGAACACCACACCTGGAACGCACCCGACCATTTCTCGCCGCTGGTCTCCCGGTGTTTGTCGACAAACCGATGGCCTGCCGGTGGGACGACGCCCGCGAGATGTTTCGGCTCGCCGAGGCTGCCGACGTCCCGTTCTTCTCGGGGTCGGCCATGAGGTTCTGTGAGGAAGTCGTCGACTTCTGCAAGCTCCGGGGTGGGCCAATCGGCCGTGTCCACGGCGCGGTCAGCTTTGGCCCCGCCTGGCGAGCCGAAGGAAATCCCGGACTGTTCCATTATGGAATCCATCCCGTCGAGGTGCTTTTTGCAGTGATGGGGCCGGGGTGTCAGAGCGTCACGACTCATCACCTTGACGACGTCGACCTGGTGGTGGGGACCTGGCACGATGGACGCCAGGGAATCATCCGGGGTGGCCGGACCGGGGGCACCGCCTACGGATTCACCGCCTGGTGCGACCACGCCGTCATCCAGAAAAACATCTCGACCCGGTTCGCCTACCGCAATCTCTGTCAGCACATTGTCGACACCCTCGGGGGCAACCAGCCACCGCCGGTCACCCCCGACGACGCCTTGCAGGTTGTTGGCTTCATCGAGGCCGCACTCCAGAGTGAAAACCAGGGTGGCCACGCCGTCGCACTCCCGTCCTAGACCAACGCACACCAGCACCGCCATGCAGCACACGCACATCACCGCCGATCGATCGGGACTCACTCTTCCGATCATGCCAATCCTGGTCTTGTTGTTCGCCACGCCTGCGGCTGCCCAGGAATTCGGAGTCTACACCAAGGTGTTCAATCTCTCTGGCCGCGACACCAAGGCCACTCCCACGGTGATCGTCCGCAGCCTGACACTGTTCCGATCGGGCAACGCCTATGACACGATCCACTCGGGCGGCGAAGTGACCATCTTCGAACCCGGACGCCGGCGATTTGTGATCGTCAACGGACCAAGGCGGCTGACCACCGAGGTGAGCTTCGATGAGATCGAAACACAACTGAAGAAGGCCGAGGGGGCCACGCGCGAGTACATTGCCGAGTTGAACCGGAAGGACGACACCCTGTCGCGGGCCAGCGCGGCGCCGCTGCTGGGCCAACTCGACCCCGGCTTCAGCGAGCAGTTCGACCCGGGCTCGGCCACGTTGACACTTCCCGGACGAAGTTTCCGCTACCACGTCAAGTGCACCAGCCCCCCCGACACTCTCAACATCGACCGGCTGGCCTTCAACGCGGCCCGGGGGCGTTACCTGGAATACACCGACTGGACGGCCCGGCTCAATTACCTGCTACACCCCCGCGCCCTGTTCCCCACACCCCGGGTGGCGCTGAACCGGACACTCAAGACACGCAAACTGCTGCCGTTGACGGTGGAACTCAAGGACAATTCAACCGGCGGCTTCCATCTTCGTGCCGAGCACCAATACCACTGGCAACTCACCGGGAAGGATCGTGACGATATCCGACACTGGGAATCCCTGAGAACGGCCACGACTCTCCGCAAGGTCAAGTTCGACGAATACCGTCGTCGCCTGGTCAGCCGCCGCTAGGCGCGTTGTCCGCCTCGCCAGAATTCGTCAGTATTCAGTCTCGGCAACACATCCCGTTTCTCAGTGAACCGGCGGCGGGCACCACCCATGCAGGTCACCCTGGCCAATCCCCGCGGATTTTGTGCGGGCGTGAACATGGCGATCGAGTGCCTGGACGAGGCGATCCGCATTTTCGGGTCCGGGATCTACGTCTACCACGAGATCGTCCACAACCGGCACGTGGTGGAACGATTCACCGCCCAGGGTGTGACGTTCGTCGACCGGGTCGAGGACGTCCCTCCCAACTCGATTCTCCTGTTCTCCGCCCACGGCGTGTCACCGGAAATTCGCCACCTGGCCGAACGGCTGCAACTGCAGACTATCGACGCCACCTGCCCCCTGGTGACCAAGGTCCACATGGAGGCCCTGAAGTTCGCCCGCGACGGGTACCACATCGTGCTGATTGGCCACGAGGGACACGACGAGGTGGTGGGGACGATGGGTGAGGCCCCCGAGAGCATCACCCTGGTGGAAACGCCCGAGGACGTCGACCTGCTGCCATTTGCCCCGGAAGAACCGATCGCCTTCCTGACCCAGACCACGCTGTCGGTCAGCGAAGCCCAGGCCGTCATCGACCGGCTCATTCAACGGTTCCCCGACATCGCCTCACCCCCCAAGGAAGACATCTGCTACGCGACGACCAACCGCCAGGAGGCCGTCCGGCAACTGTCCGAAACGGCTGACGTGGTCATCGTTCTCGGCAGCCAGAACAGCTCCAACAGCCTGCGGCTGGCCGAACTTGGTGAAGGACGAACTGGCCGGGCCTACCTGGTGGATTCGGTTGACGAACTTCCCGACGGGTGGAACGAGGGCGTTGAGCGGGTCGTGGTGACCGCCGGAGCCAGTGCCCCCGAGGATGTCGTCACAGACTGCCTGGACCACCTGAAATCCGCTCACGGTGCGACGGTCGACGAGATCACCGTCAGCGAGGAACACGTCCACTTCCCCCTGCCCCGGGAGTTGAGAGTGCTGCAATCCGACGCCGGGTCCGCATCACACGTCGACGGCAGGGAAGCTGATCGACGGCAGACGGACAACACGGCTTGACCAGCCCACCGAACTGGCGTCAACCGCGTCCGCCGGATCCTCCAACGCGAAAACGCGAAAGCCCGGAGCGATCGCATCGACCCGGGCGGTGCGGCACAGGGGAACGAACTGGACCCCGGTCGAGGGAACCGTCAACACAACCGCGGTGCCGAGAGTTCCTGAAGACTCCTGGTGCACGTGGCCACAACTGACCACCCGGACCTGTGGTGACGAGGTGATCAGGTCCCGGTACGGGCCGGGATCAAGCAATCCGATCTCGTCCAGCCAGGCCGACCCGACACCGATCGGTGGATGATGCTGAAACACGATTGTCGGCTCGGCGACATGTTCGGCGAGTTCACCGGCCAGCCAATCGAGCATCTCTTGTTCGACCCGACCGCGAACCTCTCCGGGCACATGGGTGTCGATGCCGATCAGTCGCCAGCCACCGACCGCCTGGGAGAAACAGATGCCACGATCACTGCCACCGGCCTGGCCCGAGAACACCTCGCGCATCAAGCCCCGGTCATCATGGTTGCCCGGCAGCACGTGACAACGGTCCAGCCACTCTTCCAGCAACTCCTGGGCCACCTCGTATGTCTCCCGCCGCTCGTCGTGGGTGAAATCACCGGTGACCACGACCCGGTCGAATTCCCATCCCGTCCCGCGAACCGCTTCGAGCACCTCGCCCAGCGAATCGCGCGTCGGCACCTCGCGCAGCAACACATCGGGTTCCGCGAAAAGGTGCAAGTCAGAGAGTTGCAACAGGAGCGTGGACATCGATCCGACCCGAACAGATTCCCGGAAACTACTTCCGCGGAATCTCCCTCAGAAACACGTTCTTGAAATACAGGGTGTTGCCATGGTTTTGCAGTTCGATCTGCCCGGTAGAAAAGATCGGCTGCTTGCGATCCCAGTAATTCTCCAGGGTCACGTTGTCGACCACCCGGACACCGTTGAGCCACACCCAGACCTTCTCACCAACCATCTTGATCCGGAACGAGTTCCATTCCCCGACCGGCTTGTCGGCGATGACGGGTGGACTCGAGGGGTTCTTCTGGTTGTTGTAGAGCCCGCCTGAACCGATGTTGCGGAGCTTGGGATCCCAGATCTGCACCTGCGGACTTCCCCGCAGGTAGATCCCACTGTCTCCCTTTTCCTTGATCTTCCAGTCCACGAGCATCTCGAAGTCGCCGTAATCCCGTGCCGTGCACAGCGACCGCCCCTTTCCGTCAAAGACCAGCGCCCCATCGACGACCTGCCAGTGAGCTTTCATGTCCGCGTCAGCCTCGGCCTGGGCCGCCTTGTAAGCCTCCTTGCCCAGCGCGGCCCGCTTGATCGGATTGCCGTTTCCGCCAGCCATCAATCCCTTCCAACCGGAAAGATTCTTTCCGTTGAAGGCGGCGGCAAAACCACGAGGCGGACGATTGTCGACAAACGCAATGTCGCCCCCGTTGGCTCCTCCCACCTTGCCCGGCTTCACGGCATCGCCAAACAGGTAGACCTCGTCAAAGTTGCCCGTGTCATCGAACGACCCCACTCCGACCTGGCCCCAAGCAAACGTCTTGTCGACAGCCGTCATGACCGGCTTGGTCATGTCATCGAAGTAAACCGAGATGCTGCCGCTGTCGACATCCCGCACGACCCGGGCGTGATGCCAGTTGTCGTCCCAGTTGGTTCCAGCGGTGGTGGTCTTGGAGATCTTGGTACGGGGCTTGTTGTTGACGATGAAGATGTTGTTGGCGTGGTCGTCCATTTTCTTGCCCAGGTGGACATAGTAGAGGTGCGCTGCATCCTGGACGCCGAAGAAGAGACACATGTCGCGGTGACCGTAATCCTTGATGGTCGACTGCAGACGCACGTCCAGGGCAAAACTGCCGACGGTGACACTCTTGATCATCGAGCGATTGAAAGGCGAACGGACCGGGGTCTTGACCTTGCTCTGCTTGAACTGGCTGTAGACCTTGCTTCCTCCCGAGGTGCCAACCTTCCAGGCCTTCCCATCGGTGGGAGCCCAGTGGTCGGCACGACCCGATTCGAAATCATCGAAGAACAGCAATGGCAGGCCAGCCGCACCGGCATCCACTCGCTTGATCCCATCAGCAGCACTCGCTGACCCGCAGGTCATCAGGCCGCACACGGCCACCGCCACAACACAGGCTTCCCGCAACCGGTTCATTGTCGTTCTCCTCAAAGTAGGCCAATCGTTCAAGCGGACCCAATCCAACATGTCTCGCCGGCAATTCGACCGGGCCACGATGTGACTTCGGTTTACAGCGATGCCAGAGCCTCCGCAACCGTGAACTCGCTCCGGGGGTCCCGTTCCAGCCGGGCTGCGACGGTTTCGGGATCGTGGTCAAACAACACCCACCATCCCTCGTCAGCAGCACGTCCCAGCAACTCGGGTTTCCGCCGACGGGTCACCAGGACCTCCTCGTCGTATCCCATGCACCACAGGCTCTTCAGGTGGCGCGTTGTCGGGCAGAGGTCGGCAATATAAAGAGCCTGCTGACCATCGCTGTCCAGCAACAGGGCCTGGTGATGCTTCGCATGTCCACCGGTGACGATCGAGTGGATTCCCGGCCGGAGTTCGATATCGCCCTCGACCAGTTCCAACAACCCGGCATCGGCCAACGGAGTGACCCAATCGGCCGAGTACGCCGCCCGCAATTCCTCCCGCCCCGACGTCGCCCACTCGAATTCTCCGGCCTGAACAACATGGGCTGCGTTGGGGAACGTCGGAACCACCTGGCCCGACTCGTCCTCTCGCAAAGCCCCTCCGATGTGATCGTAATGCAGGTGAGTCAAAATCACCGTGCCAATGTCCTCGGGCGAAACGCCCACCCCGGACAGGCTCTCCAGCAACACCTCGCCCTCCTCCGAGGAGGTCCGGCGACGTTGTGACTCGGGCAGACGTGACCCGTAACCGGTGTCGATCAGGATCAACTCGCTGCCACTGCGGATCAACAGGCAGTTGGTCGCCTGGTCGATCATGTTGGACTCGTCGGGCGGAAAGACCTTCGCCCACAATGCCCTGGGGACCACGCCAAACATCGTGCCCCCGTCGGTCTTGAACCGGCCACCGGAGACCGTCTCGAGTGTGAATTGTCCCAACTGCATCAGGAGGCTTTCGATAGAGCATTCCGGGCCAGGGCCTATACTAGCGGTTTGTTTCCGATCATGTCGCTGTGGTCGGAACTGTCACGCAGTCGGCTCCTTTCGCGAACACAACTGATGGCTCGCTACTACAAGTACCGCTCGCCGGAGGAACTGGAAGCCGGCGCGAGAGCCCTGGGGCTGGACATCCCCACATCCCAGGATCTCTCGGTCCTGCTCTCTCCCTGCCAGGTGGGCGACCGGACGGTGAAGAACCGCATGGTGGTGCAGCCGATGGAGGGCTGCGACGGAACACTCGACGGGGCTCCTGGCGAACTGACCATCCGCCGCTACCAGCGATTTGGTGACGGAGGAGCTGCGGTGATCTGGGCCGAAGCGACGGCCATCGCCGAGAATGCCAGGATGAACCCTCGTCAATTGTGGCTGGCCGAGCACACGCAACGTGCCATCGGCGAGATGATCGAGATCTGTCGCCGGTCACACCGTGCCGCCAACGGCAGCACCGGGGACCTGCTTGTCGGACTACAACTGACCCACTCGGGACGTTACAGCCATGTCCGTCCCCAGTTGGCCGTCCACGACCCGGTCCTCGATCCATTGACCATCGACCGCTCAACCGGCCAACCCATCGGCAAAGACTGGCCGTTGTTGTCCGATGACGATCTGAAACGAATCGAGGACGAGTACGTGGACGCCGCCCGGCGTGCCGCAACAATCGACGTCGACTTCGTCGACATCAAGCAATGCCATCGTTACCTGCTCAGCGAATTGCTGGCCGCCCGCAACCGGCCGGGCCCTTACGGTGGGTCGCTGGAAAACCGCACACGTCTGGTCCGCAATGTCATCGGGCGGATTCGTGACGAGTTGCCCGACCTGCTGGTGGTCACCCGCATGAACGCCTACGACGGGATCCCCTACCAGGGACAGGGGGAGGATTTTGTGGGAGCCGTCTGTGATCACGACCTGCCGCTGTCGACGGCCTTCGGCACCAGCCCGCATGACCACCTTGACCTGGCGCCCGAGGAACCCTGCCAGGTGGCCACCATGCTGGCCGAACTGGGAATCGCCATGATCAATGTTTCGGCTGGCAACCCCTACTCCAACCCACACGTCGTGCGGCCGGCCGAGTTCCCTCCCGTTGACGGCTACCACGCTCCGGAACATCCACTGGTCGGGGTCGACCGCCAATTCCGCCTGGCCCGAGCCATCCAGCAGGCGGTGCCCGAGGTGCCTGTCGTCGGCAGCGGATACAGTTGGCTGCAGGACTTCGTTCCACACGCCGCGGCGGCCAACATCACCAACGGATCCGTCACGCTGTTCGGGCTGGGACGTGGCACCCTCTCACATCCCGATTTCGCCCGGGCCCTGGCCGAAACCGGCCAATTCAATCGCAAGCAGATCTGTCGCACATTCAGCTACTGCACCAACCTGATGAGGACCAAGGATCACCCGCTCGGCCAATTCCCAACCGGGTGTCCCCCCTTCGACAAGCAGACCTACGGACCATTGTGGAAGGAGGCCGAGCCAAAGCTGACCGGCAAGTCGGAATAAGATCCAGGACAACAGCCCGCGTTGCCCGTCGCCAGACACCAAACGCATAAATTCTCGTCGATGTCCACACGAGTGGTGTTGACTGGAAGTGAGGTCACACCAGAGAATCCAGGTCGCAAGCAGTTCATTTGTGCGACGGCATTGGGTATCGATCTGCCGGCACTTTTCGTAATCCCCACCTCGCACGCCGCTCCCACCGGTTGCTTTGGCAGCCGGTGGGAGTTTTTTTGTTTCCAACGGGTTAGGATGGGAGGGTCCTCAAAGGTGGAGATGACTCCCATGACCAACACGACGGCAAACAACAACAACAACAAGATCTACCGTGTCGGAATCATCGGCCGCACCGGCAAGGGAGGCTACGGACACGCACTGGACACGGCCTGGTCGGCTGTCCCACAGACCCGGGTGATCGCCGTCTCCGATGACAACAAGAGCGGCCTGGGGGCTGCCGCCCGAAAGCTGAAGCTCGACCGCGCCTTTGTGGACTACCGCAAGATGCTCGATGAGGCCAAGCCCGACATCGTGGCCATCTGCCCACGCTGGGTCGACCAGCACGCCGACATGGTCCTGTCGGCTGCCGAGCGAGGGATTCACGTCTACATGGAAAAGCCGTTCTGTCGCACGCTGGAGGAAGCCGACAAGATCGTTGCCACCTGTGAAAAGACCCACGCCCGGGTCCAGATCGCTCACCCGACGCGCTTCTCACCAATGATCGACACCATCCGGAGACTGATCGCAGACGGAGCCATCGGCACGCTGCTGGAATTTCGTGGTCGTGGCAAGGAGGACCGGCGAGGGGGCGGTGAAGACCTGTGGGTGCTCGGTTCGCACGTCCTGGACATGATCCGCGCCATCGGCGGTGCCCCGACATCCTGCTACGCCCGAGTCGACTGGAAAGGGCACCCGGCGACGGCCCAGGACGTCTTTGACGGGCCGGAAGGAATCGGGCCGCTGACCGGTGACAACCTGCAAGCGATCTACCAGATGAACAACGGAGTCACCGCGCATTTCGCCAGCGTTCGCAACCAGGCGGGCAACCCGCGTCGCTACGGCCTGCAGATTTTTGGGTCCCGGGGAGTCATCGAACTGATCGAGGGCACCCTGCCTCCGGTGCAGTTCCTGGGAGACCCGTCCTGGTCACCCGGCCGCAGCGGCGCCAAGTGGCAACCCGTTTCCTCGGCCGGCATCGGTAAACCCGAACCACTCAAGGGCCCCCAGTACCAGGCCCGACACACCCTGGGCATCCTCGATTTGCTCGAGGCGATCGAGGACGGACGCGAACCGAAGTGTGGAATGCTCGAGGGACGCGGCGTGGTCGAGATGATCGCAGGGTGCTTCGAATCGCACCGAGTGGGCAAGCCGGTGCCGTTTCCACTGGCCAATCGCAAGAACCCACTGACATCGTTGTAATTCGCGGTATTTCTACTCCGTTGACATTCCTACAATGAACCGGTAATCCCTACACATGACGGTCCCCTCGTGGCCGTGACCGGAAGACATCAGACCCGAGACGCCTCACGCAGCGGATCGCACTCATGGCGCAGGCCGACCTGACTACCCCCCCCTCACCACGCACCCTCGACCAGTTCGGACAGACTGCTCGCTCGGACAGTTGGTGGGCGGGTTCACTGGCAACCGGACTCGGGCTGGGCGCGTTCATCGTCTACTCGACTTTCCGGGCACTCTACAACGGCGACTACGTCGTCGGTGAAGGGAGCGAGGTGTTTCCCGAGCACGCCCACCTGCTCAGCCCGTTCTACTCGCCGCTGCTGACCGGCCTGGTCCCCGACTGGATCTCACCGGCTTTCTTGATTCTCTGGGCCCCCGGCGGCTTCCGGCTGACGTGCTACTACTATCGCAAGGCCTACTACCGGGCCTTCTTCCTGGACCCGGCCGGCTGCGCGGTGGGAGAACCCTCGGGGCTGTGTGGATTCAAACGGGGACGGGAGTACAAGGGCGAGACACGGATGCTGATCTTCCAGAACCTGCACCGCTACTTCCTCTACGTCGCCCTGGCCTTCATCGTGCTGCTCTATGCCGACGTCGTTTTCTCGTGTACCTGGCCGGTACTGAACGACAACGGCGAGATCACCGGACACCGCTTTGGGATCAGCGTCGGATCGCTGGTCCTGTTCACCACGACCACCCTGCTGGCCCTGTACACCTTCAGTTGCCATTCCTTGCGGCACCTGGTCGGTGGCAAGCTGAACTGCTTCCCCGACACCGCGGTTGGCAATATCCGTTTCACCCTCTGGACAGCCATCTCGTTCCTCAACCGCAACCACATGCTGTTCGCGTGGTTGAGCCTGTTCATGGTTGGCTTCGCCGATTTCTATGTCTGGATGGTCGCCCGCGGCGTCTTTCCCGACCCGTCGTTGTTCTAGACACTCATCCCGATCGACTTTCTACAGACGGCACCGATGGACAAGTACGAAACCTACGAACACGACGTGGTGGTGATCGGAGCCGGTGGCGCCGGCTTACGAGCGGCCATCGAGGCATCATCGGCAGGCGCCCGCACCGCACTGGTGTGCAAGTCACTGCTGGGCAAAGCACACACGGTGATGGCCGAGGGGGGTGTCGCCGCCGCCCTGGCCAGTGCCGACAACCGCGACAGTTGGCAAACCCACTTCCGCGACACCATGAAGGGCGGCAAGTATCTCAACCAGTACCGCATGGCCGAACTCCACGCGCAGGAAGCTCCCGAGCGCGTGCGGGAGTTGCAGGAGTGGGGTGCGGTGTTTGACCGAACCCGCGTCGGTGGCATCAACCAGCGCAACTTCGGCGGACACACCTACCCGCGACTGGCTCACGTCGGTGACCGCACCGGCCTCGAGATGATTCGTACGCTGCAGGACCAGGGCGTGCACCAGGGCATCGACGTCTTCATGGAAGCCACCGTCCGGCACATCCTGACCGACGACGACGGGCATGTGGCCGGCGCACTGGGATACTGGAGAGAAAGCGGCCGATTTGTGATCTTCCGCGGCAAATCCATCGTGCTGGCAACCGGCGGTATTGGCCGTTGCTGGGACATCACCTCCAACAGTTGGGAATACACCGCCGATGGCCACGCGCTGGCAATGTGGGCCGGAGCGGAACTGATTGACAGCGAGTTCGTCCAGTTCCACCCCACCGGGATGGTCTGGCCGCCAAGCGTCAAAGGAACACTGATCACCGAGGGTGTTCGTGGTGAGGGCGGGGTGCTGAAGAACAGCGATGGCGAACGATTCATGTTCGACAACATCCCCGAGATGTTCCAGGGGGAATACGCCGAGACCGAGGAAGAGGCCACCCGCTGGGTCAATGCCGTTGTCGCCGACGAGCGACCCGATGCCCGTCGCCCGCCGGAATTGCTCACCCGCGATGTCGTGGCCCGGGCCATCCGTCGCGAGGTCCGTGCCGGCCGCGGATCACCGCACGGGGGCGTGTTTCTGGATATCGCCAGCAAACGCAGTCCCGAGGCCATCAAGCGGAAGTTGCCGTCGATGTACCACCAGTTCAAAGAACTGGCCAACGTCGATATCACCACCGATCCAATGGAAGTCGGTCCGACCTGCCACTACACGATGGGCGGAGTGCGAGTCGACCCCGACAGCCAGGAAACCAGCGTGCCGGGCCTGTTCGCCGCCGGTGAGGTTGCTGGAGGCATGCACGGTGCCAACCGGCTGGGCGGCAATTCCCTCTCCGATCTCATCGTCTTCGGCAAGCGTGCCGGTGAATACGCGGCCCAACACGCCAAGGACCGCGAGGCCATGTCGGATGTCGACGCCGAAGAGGTGGAACGGCAGGCCGAGACGATGCTCGCACCGTTCCACCGTGAACAGGGCGAAAACCCCTACACGATTCACGAGGACCTGCGATTGATGATGCAGGACAAGGTCGGAATCGTGAGGACCGAGGAAGATCTGGTCGAGGCACTCGAGGCCCTGACGGCCTTGCGAGAACGGGCCGCCACGGTCCGAATCGGTGGCAACATCGGCTTCAACCCCGGCTGGCATCTCGCCCTGGATCTCGAGAACATGCTCGACATCTCCGAGGCTGTCACCCGGTCGGCACTGATGCGGCAGGAGAGTCGTGGGGCACACACCCGCGAGGACTATCCCGATACCGATGACGTGACCTGGGGCAAGCAGAACCTGGTCACGCGGCAGGCCGAGGACGGCAGTGTCGAGGTGCGAGCCGAGCCCCTGCCGGAAATGCCCGAGGAACTCAAAGAACTGATCAAGGATTGACCAAGGACACCCCAATGGTAGAGCCAAAAACCCAGAAGGTGACGCTCGAGATCTTCCGCGGCGATGACGATGGCGGAACGATGAACGAGTACACCGTCGAGGTGCAGGAGGGCATGGTGGTGCTGGACGCCGTCCACGGAGTCCAGGCCCAGCACGCTCCCGACCTGGCCTGCCGCTGGAACTGCAAAGCCGGCAAGTGCGGATCCTGCAGCGGAGAGGTCAACGGGCACCCGAAACTGATGTGCATGGATCGCCTGGACAATTACGAGCCCGGCGAAAAAATCACCCTGAGACCACTCAAGACGTTCCCGGTCATCAAGGATCTTGTCTGCGACGTCTCGTGGAACTTCGAACAAAACAAGAAAATCGGGCAACTGCAGCCCAAGCAGGACACCGACTGGCTGTTCACGCAACGAGAAGCCGACCGGGTGCAGGAATTCCGCAAGTGCATCGAGTGCTTCCTGTGCCAGAATGTCTGCCACGTGCTGCGAGACCACGATCGCAAGGACGAGTTCATCGGCCCGAGATTCCTGGTGAGGCTGGCGTCACTGGAAATGAACCCCGTCGACGACGGTGATCGGCTCGAACAAGCCAAGGACGAATATGGCATCGGCTACTGCAACATCACCAAGTGCTGCACCGAGGTCTGTCCCGAGTCGATTGCAATCACTGACAATGCGATTATCCCGCTCAAGGAACGGGTCGTGGATCGGTACTACGATCCGGTGACCTGGATCTGGCGCAAACTGACCGGCCGCTGAGAGCCGCACTCGGGAAAGTGAAAGAAACAAAAGATGTCCGACTCAAACCAGGATTTTCGGATCGAATGGCACAGCGGCACGCTGGTGGTCATTCCCGGTGGCGACATCGAGTCCATGAAATGGGACCTGATCGAGCAGGCGGCCGAGATCGTGATGGCGCCACTGGGTGAAACCGATGTGCCGCTGGTGATCTTCGATCTCAGCGAAGTCAGTTACTTCGGCAGCGTGTTTCTCTCGTTGATGCTCCGCTGCCACAAGGCCGTCAAGCCGCTCGGTGGTGAACTGGTACTGTGCGGGGCCAGTGACATGGCCGAGGAACTGCTGCGGGTTACGGCACTCGACACGCTCTGGGCCATCTACCCCTCGCGTGAACAGGCGATCGAAGCGTTGGCTGGCTAGAAACGCCATGGCGAAGAAACGACGACGCGCGGCACCGGACCTGTCTGAATCGGACGTGATGTTCACCGAGCATGACTCGGTTCTCACTCGTCACCCGACACTGATCGACCAGATCAAGCAGACCGCCGACGGTCTCAAGCAGGACAAGGCGTCCCGCGGCGATCTCAAGATTCTCAGCCGGGCCCTGCTGGAGTTGAGGTACGCGTTCAAGGTCTTTGCCCCCTTCCGCCGACAGCGAAAAGTCAGCGTTTTCGGCAGCGCACGCACACCACGCGACGACCCCAGTTACATCCAGTCTGTCGATTTCGGCCGGCGGATGGCCGAGGAAGGCTGGATGGTGTTGACCGGGGCTGGCGGTGGCATCATGGAGGGGGCCCACGAGGGGTGCGGGCGGACACGCGCCATGGGCGCCAACATCATGCTGCCCTTCGAACAGGATGCCAATCCGGTCATCGCCGGTGATCGCAAGCTGGTCAACTTCAAGTACTTCTTCACACGCAAGTTGATGTTCATCAAGGAAGTCCACTCCGTGGTGCTGTTCCCCGGTGGGTTCGGGACACAGGACGAGGCCTTTGAAACCCTGACCCTGGTCCAGACCGGAAAACGGGACCTGATGCCGATCGTGCTGATCGATCCACCCGGCAGCAACTACTGGAAACAGTGGCTCGACTTCGTCCGCGACCAACTGCTGAGCCACCAACTCATCTCTCCTGAAGATCTCTCCCTGTTCACACTGACCAACAGCGTCGAGGAGGCCACCGAGGAGATCATGACGTTTTACAGCGTCTACAACAGCATGAGATATGTGCGAGGCAAGCTGGTTCTGAGGCTGCACTTCGCGCCCGACGAAGCGTTCATCGAACGACTCAACGACGAATTCTCCGACATCGTGGAAAGTGGCCGGATCGAGATGACACAGATGAACCGGCTCGAGGCCGACGACCGCCACCTCCGACACCTGCCGCGGCTCGCATTCCACTTCAACAGGCGAAGCGCCGGTCGGCTGAGGCAGATGGTCGACCTGATCAATGACACCCTGGGAGTGATCGAATCCGCCTAGGGTGATTCGACAGCCGGTCTCTCCGGGCTGCCACCGGGCCGCTCGCGACCGTCGTAGACCAGGCAATTCGGTCGAGCCCTTCGCCATGCCGCCACGGTATCGGTCGAGAGTCCGGCCTGCACCACGAAAACGCTTTTCAGAGTGGGGAACTCCTGCAACGTCCTGGCTGCAGCCGTGCCAAGATGAGTGTGGTTCAGATTGAGCATCTGGAGTGAATTCTCAACCGGCCAGGCCTCAATCACCTCCTCACTCACACCCGTGTGGTCCAGGTACAGACGCTTGATCCGCCCCCGGGCCAACAGACCTGCAACACCACGACCTGTCAGGCCCGACATGTTCCCCAGGTTCAGTGATTCGAGTGCTTCTGCAGCCAACAACGTCTCGAAACAGGCGTCGGTCAACCGTCCACCCCGTATCACCAACACCCGGAGTTTCGCCAACCCGGCCACTCGTTCGACAAACGCATCATCGGCATCAGGACAGTTCCAGAGTCGAACCTGCTCGAGCGTCTCCAGCCCGGACAGCCGACGTCCATTCTCCGATCCGATCTCACCATCCTCCAGGATCGCGATCACCGCCTCCTCCAGGCCGTTGGTTTCCACTCTCCAGCCCGCCTGGCGCAGAGCCGTGACGGTAGCAGCCTGCGCGTGAGCCGTCTCGCTGGGCAACAGTTGTCCCACGCTCGACGCGTCCGCACTCCCTCCAACGGCGGTTTTCCCCGCCGCGCCACCAGGACCGCCGGAATTGTTGTCGCAGCCGGCCGTCAACAACAGCAGGATCGACACGACAGCCATTCGCACCAGCTCACCTCCTCAACACAAACCGACGGTCTCACCGCCGGGTCACCTCAACCCGCTATCCTCGTCGCTCACCGGTTGGTGTAGTATAGCGAGGATGTCCTACCGCGCGATGAAACGCTTTCTGGGCGAGACGAACTTCGAGTTGAAGAGCCTGGTGCTCTTTGGACTCGGCTTGACCGTCCTGGCGACAATCACCTTCGCGCTGTACTGGTGGCAAACCTCGGGACTTGTCGAGGAGGGCAACCGGCAGGCGGCCCGCCAGTTGATTCCCCCGATCATCCTGGCTCACCACTGGAAATGGGATCAGCCCGAGGAGATGAAGCAGGAATTCTCTCGGACCATCGAGAAAATGGCCGAGGACATGCAGCCGGTCGACCTGATCGACTTCAAGTACCAGTTGTTCAGTCCCGATCCATCGACGGCCACCTCGCCCACCGATCGGCCCATCGACTCGAAGGGCTACGAGGCGGCTCGTGAACTGAAACGGATGCTGAGGACCGCACCCGACGAACCGCTCGAACTCGTCCGCGAGGTCGAGGACGAGGAATCAGCAGCGCAGGACGAATACCAGTTCTACGCCGGCATCGTCGCCAAGCAATCGTGCATCGACTGCCACCAGTCCCTCGAGAAGGGCAGCGAACTGCAGGTCGGCGACCTGATCGGGGTGGTCAAGATCAGCATGCCACTGGATCGGGCCAGGGCCTCGATCCATCGTGTCTTTGCATTCGTGATCTCTGCGGAGTTCGTCAAGGTCGTGCTGGCCATCCTGGCCATCTACCTGATCGTCCGCTACGTGATCACCAAGCCGGTCATGCACCTGAAAAAAGTCAGCGACGCCATTGCCCAGGGCAATCTCGAACTGAGAGCGGAGATTCGTACCGGTGACGAGTTCGAGGAACTCAGCCACGCGTTCAACCGGATGCTGCGACACCTGGTGACCATCCAGGAGGAACTCAAGGACGTCAACATCGACCTGGACAGCAAGATCGATGAACTGGCCCAGGTCAACCTGCGACTCTACGAGATGAACAATCTCAAGAACGAATTCCTGGCCACCATGAGCCACGAACTGCGAACTCCGCTCAACAGCATCCTCGGCTTCAGCGATGTCCTGGCCGTCGCCGAGAACCTCGACGAGCGCCAGAACCGGTACGTTGACAACATCCGGTCCTCCGGACAGAGCCTGCTGGCGATGATCAACGACGTCCTGGACCTGGCGAAAATCGAGAGTGGCCGGATGGAAGTGCACGCGATCGAATTCCAGATCGGAGAACTGATCGAACGCCAGGTCAACTCGGTGGCACCGCTGGCCGAGAAAAAGAACATCGACCTGGATTTTTCCGTTGACCCGCAATGTCCACTCTTGTTCCAGGACATTGGCAAACTCGAACAGATTTTGCTCAACCTGCTCTCCAACGCGATCAAGTTCACACCCGAGGGGGGACGGGTCCGAGTCAATGGAGTCAAACACGACGCCCGACAGATCGACCTGCTGATCGAGGACAACGGAATCGGTATCCCCCTGGACGACCAGGAAACCATTTTCGAGAAATTCCGGCAGGGAAGTGGAACTCCCGGACAGCAAGATCAATTGACACGCGAGTACGGTGGCACTGGGCTGGGACTCTCGATCGTCAAGGAACTCACCCGGTTGCTCGGCGGGAGCGTCTCACTCGAAAGCGAATTCGGCAAGGGGAGCAAGTTCACCATCCGCATCCCTGTCCAACACACCGATCCCGTCGAGGCAAACGACGACACCCCGGCTGCTTCGGACAGCCAGCAGGTCGGACTCCATCGTTCGACCAACTCCCCCCTGCAACAACAGGCAACGCCGTGACACCCGGGCCGACGTCGCCGGCAATCGAGATCATTCCGGTTCTCGACCTGATGCACGGACAGGTTGTCCGGGGCATCGCGGGACAACGCGAGTCGTACCAGCCCATTTCCAGTTGCCTGGTGGATTCGGCCCAGCCCCTGGACGTTGCCGACGCCTTCCTCGATCAACCCGGGCTCCAGCGGATCTACCTCGCTGACCTCGATGCCATCCAGCACGATCAGCCCGACTGGGACACGATCACCGAACTCGCCACCGGACCAAGACGATTGCTGGTCGACGCCGGATTGCACGATTCCGGGCGGGCACGCGAGTTGATCCGGTTGGGAGTCGAATCGGTGGTCGCCGGACTCGAAACACTTTCGGGCCCGGAACTGCTTACCGAACTCCTAGACACGGTGGGCGAGGACCGGCTGGTCTTCAGCCTGGACATGACGGCCGGCACCCCCATGACCAACCCGTCCGACTGGCCAGACCCGACTCCCACGGGACTGGCCGAAACAGCAATCGCCTCGGGAGTCAGACGCCTGATCGTGCTGGACCTGGCCGGGGTTGGCACCGGCACTGGACCGCCAACCCTGGAACTGTGCCAGCAGATCCGGAGCCGCCACCACGCGGTGGAACTGATCACCGGCGGAGGCATTCGGAACCAGGACGACATCGCCGCGGCAGCGGCGGCGGGCGTCGATGCCGTCCTGGTCGCCTCGGCACTCCACGACGGATCACTGTTGGCATAGCCTCCTACAGGCCATGGCCAAACGGTGGCTCGTCCGGATCGTCTGCGGCTCCGGTCTCCTCGCCGCCACTCGCGGCCCTCCGTTCGAACACCAGGGGGGTGTCCCCGTCGGGAGTGACTCTCAACGAGATCTTTCCGTCGAGAACATCGGTCAACAGGTCACCACAGACCTCGGCACGCCACCCCGTGCACAAGCGTGGCGTGCCGCCGCCTTGTTCCCCATGAACATGCCAGCGAACCAGCGTCTTGAGTTCGTCACTCGTGCCGACCAGCGCCACGGCCACGTCCAGTTCAGCACAGCGATTGGCCAGCGCGATGGCCAACAGCTGGCCCAGCACGTGATCGTCGTCGTGTATCTCGCCTCGTCGTCGCACCCGTTCCGGGTAATCCGCCTCCGGACCTGCCAGCACGTCACACACCGTCGCCGCCAGTTCCTCGGCATGCCGCTTGAAATTGCGACGCGTCATGTCACGGGTCGCCAAAACCTCCTCGGCCGTACGAGGCTTCCGCTTGGCCAGGTCAATCAACAGGTCATCACGCAACACGCGACGGACCGGCTGGTTGAGTTTCTCGCCACACCGATCCCGCCACCAGAACACGGCCCGCGCGACGGCCAACCCGGCCCGATCAAGCCGATTGATCCCAGAAAGTCGTCGCCAACTCTCCTCGCCCCGCTCGGCCTCCACCTCGTCAATCATCCGTTCAAACTCGGCTTCCGCCCACGTCTCCCGTCCCAGGGCCGACAACGACTGGTGCTGTCTCTGGTGAATGGCCAGCAAGAAACGCACATCGTCCCGGGCGTAGTCGACCTGCCTGTCGCTCAGTGGGCGTCGTCGCCAATCCGTGCGAGACTGCGTGCCGGGAACTTTTTTTCCCAGGACGCGATGGACCAGTCGTTCGTGATTCAACGGGTAGCTGCGTGTTCGCAACCCCTCGGCTATCTGCACGTCCCACAGCCGGCCGGGCCGACTGGCCACATTGTCCAGGCAAAAGCGAACTTCCTGGCGAGCGGCGTGAGCCACCACGGTGACCTCGTCGTCGGCCATGATCCGCCACCAGTCCGAGAGATCCGGGACCGCCAACGGATCGACCACGATCTCTCGACCGGGAACCGCCAGTTGCAGCAGGCACAATTCCGGGCGGTAACAGCCCTCGGACACAAACTCGGTGTCCATCGCCACGATGCCCGCCGCGCGAATCTCATCGCACACCGCCGCAAACTCCTCCTGGGACGTCACCAAACCCTGGGACATCACGCCACCTCCCCACCGATCGCCGGCTGACACGCCGGACAGAAAAACGTCGATCGCTGAGCCTGAACGACTCGAACAATCGGTACCTCGCAGCATGGACAGGGTTCACCCGCACGGTCATAGACGCGATGCGAGTTCTGGTAACCACCGTCCTGGTTCAACGCGTTGCGATACGTGCCGTCGGACAACGTCGACCCCTCGTGTCGGATGGCCTCGTTCAGTACCGTGCGAGCGGCTCGCGACAGCCGACCCGCCTCCTCGTCGGCAATACGGTCAGCAGGCCGCGCGGGATCGATACGGGCACGAAACAGGATCTCGCTCGCATACAAGTTGCCAATTCCGGCAATCAGCGACTGGTCCAGCATCGCCACCTTGATCGCCCGTCCCGTCCTGCTACACAACCGCCGCCAGTCAGCAACACCCAGTTCCAGGGCATCGGGTCCCAGGCGAGGTGGTCCCAATCGTTCGGCCAGTTCCCCGGGTGTCAGCAAACGGATGGTGCCCAGTCCACGGCGATCCCAGAAAAAGAGCTCGTCAACCAACCCCGGCTCGGAACTCGGTTCCATTTGCCAACGGTACCGCAGATGGCTCCTATCGGGCGGGTCGGTCACAAGCATCAGGCCGGTCATGCGTGGTTCAATCACAAAAGACTCGTCGGTATCCAGATCGATAATGACCCGTTTGCCGATCCGCCGGACACCGGTGATCCTTGCCCCGTCAACCCGACGCCGGATGACCGCAGCCGCCGGAGTGACTTCAATCGGCCGGTACCGGCAACGGTAACGCCCCGACGCGACCAACCGACGGCCAGTCACGTGGCGGGCAATTCCCCGCACCATCGTCTCGACTTCTGGCAACTCCGGCACCTGGAAACCCCTGTGAAATGAAGGACACCGGCTCGTGACGATCGGAACGATTTTACGGTTTCGGACCGACGCGAGACCTGTTCGGATTGTCTGACCCACGAGCGTAGGGACTGGCCGAGGAATTTGTTTGACGACTTGCCGAAGCTGCACAATGCTCTAGTTAGACAATCCCTAGATTATCGCATCCCTCCCGTGGGATGAACTCACCGGCCGTGGTGCCGGACGAATGGAGACCCAGTCATGTCAGCCCGAGACCCCAGACAAGCCTATCTCAACCGTCGCCGACCCAACCATCGCACCCCGATGTGGGTCGCTGCCACCGGCTTTGCCCTGGTGATCGGTGCCCTGGCAGTGATGGCTCGAACCACACCACCGCGACCGGTCAACACGCCGACAGCGGCCGTGGTGCAGGTCCAGCCCGTGGCCACTCCCGCCCCATCCACCGTCGACACGGCCGCGACACCGCGGCAGGCGTCGCTGGACAACTCGAACCCGGCACACGCCCGGCCGCAACAGACGATTGCCGGTGGCAACCAGGCAGACTTTGAAGGTCTGACCGAGTTGATCCAGAGCGAGACCAGCGGCCCGTGGGAAGACGTCGACGGATCCGGCGGAACGATCTCCAACACCGACCAGATGGCCGGAATTCACGTCGATCCCAATGGCCTGTTGACTCGAATTGCCGTCGCCGACACCTCCGGCCGGCTACAAGAACTCAACCAGATCGTTGCGGCCGGAAACGACAACGCCGACATCACCCGTCGCAGTCGGCTGCGACTGGTGTCCCTGGCCCGGCTCGAGCAGGAAGTTGCTCGTCGCCTCGACGCCGGGGAAACCCTGCCCGCGGATATCCGGCACCTCGCCGGCCTCCAGCAGGTGCGGTTTGTGTTCACCTACCCTGAGACGGGCGACATCGTGATCGGTGGACCAGCCGAGGGTTTCCGGGTCAGCAAGACCGCCGGCACCGCGATCGGCGCCACCAGCGGCCACCCCGTTCTGCAACTGGATGACCTGGTCACCGTCCTGCGAGCCTTCACGGCCGAGGGTGGTGGCGTGATCGGTTGTTCAATCGACCCGCGTCCCGAGGGACTCAAGCGAATCAACGACTTTGTCACACGCTCCAACCGCAAGGGCGAGTTGGCTCCGGGGGCTGTCAAGAACTGGACCACCCAGTTGGGCAAGGCCCTGGGCCGCCAGGACATCACCATCACCGGTGTCCCGGCCGATTCGCGTGTCGCTCGCGTGCTGGTCGAAGCCGACTACAAGATGAAACTGATCGGAATCGGCCAGCTCGATGCCGGAAAAGACGTTCCGGGCATCTTCGGACTGATGTCGGCCGACGAGCAGAAAGACAGTTCGCTGGACGCCCTCAGATGGTGGTTGTCCATGAAGTACAGCCAGGTGCTGCACAGTGCCGCCGGAGACGCCTTCCAGTTGGTCGGTCCCGCCGTGCTGTGCCAGTCCGAGAACGAGTTCGTCAACGCCCGGGGAGAACGAGTCGCCACGGGCCAGGCTGAGGGGTCAAACCAGACGTTTGCCCGGAACTTCACCGAGCATTACGCCGAACTGTCCCGAAAGGACCGCGTGTTCTCCGACCTGCAGAACATCTTTGACCTGGCCCTGGTCGCCGCCCTGGTCAACCGCCAGGGGCTGGCCGAGCAGGCTGGCTGGGACATGGGCGTCTTTGCCAATCACGGTGAATTTCGTCCCGCCGTGCACCCGGTGCCCCGCACCGTCGACTCGGTGGTCAACCACCGGGTCTACAACGGCCACGACGTGGTCGTGCAGGTTGCCGGTGGAGTGCGGGCCGACCTCGGCAGCCTGTTGGCCGATCGCAAGACGATCAGGGCCACTCCCCGGCTCAATGGAATCGCCCCGGCCGCCCGGCCAGCCAGCCTCGCCAGCGACCGCTGGTGGTGGGATGTCGTCGTGCCAACCCAAACGGCCCGGCTCACCAAGTAGGCAATTCGACAACACGGAATCTCCTTTTGACGCCGGCCACTCCCTCGCGGGTGGTCGGCGTTTTTTTGTTTGCGAGGATGGAGAACACACCAAATGGAAACCGGGCTCCCCCTCGCCTTCGTTGACCCTCGCCGCTGGTCACCCTAAAACCGAAATGAACCGGATCACTCACAACTCTCCAATTCTTCGCCTCACCCATGCCCCGCCTCACACAGGCTGACCTTTCGGAACGCAACAAGGCGTTCGAGTCTCGCACCCCACAGGACCTCTTGCGGTGGGCCGCGGAGACGTTTCCAGGACGCGTGGCCGCCATCTCGGCGCTACAGCGAGCAGGCTCGGTCGTCTGTCACATGATCGGTGGTCTCGAACTCGACATCCCCATCCTGTTCGTGGACACCGGGGTCAATTTTCCGGAAACACTCGCCACGCGTGACGCGATTGGCGAGGCGTGCGGCCTGGAGATTCGCACGCTGACTCCGCCGCAGACAATGGACGAGCAGACAGCCGAACTGGGCGTGCTGTATTGCACACCCGAGGGACAAAAGGAATGCTGCCGGCTGAGGAAGATCGAACCGTTGCGGGCTGTCGCCGACCAGTTCGACTGCCTGATCGGGAGCCTGCGCCGCAGCGAGGGTGGACAACGTTCATTTTGTCCGATCCTGGCGGCCGACCCCGATATGAACGTCGTGCGAGTCAACCCACTGGTGACCTTCGATGATGACAGCCTCAACGGCTACATCGACGAACACTCCGTGATCCTCAACCCGCTGCACGAACAGGGGTACCCGACCGTCAGTTGCAATCGCTGCACGACGCCGGTCCTGGAGAACGAACCACGACGGGCCGGACGCTGGCGACACCTGGGCCCCTGGCAAGCCTACTGTGGCATCAACCCCACCGACCTGGACACCGACACCCAGACGGCCGTCGAACTGCCCCAGCAACTGATCGACAAGGTGCTGGGCCGCGAAGCCGATTTCATGATCTGAAATTGGCCCCCGGTTCACTCGCAATCGACACCGGACTCGTCTTGCACGATCCCGGCGATTCACAGATCATCCGCGCGCCCCCCTGCTTTCCCGTTCGGGCCTCGGAGACTCTCCCATGCGGCTGCCCACCTGGCTGACCCTCTGTCGCCGTGCACGTCGAAACCGACGTCGCCTGAACCCGGTCCCTGTCGTGGAATCACTGGAAGACCGCACGCTTTTGACCCTCTTCTGGGATTTCGATCCCGGCATCGGTCACCTGGAATTCACCACCGACGACGCTTCCACGACACTCACCATCCAGAACCAGGGTGGCTCAGTCGTGGCAGTGGGCTGGGGACCAACCGTCGCAGCCGCCGATGTGATCTCGATGTCGATCGAAACCGGGGACGGCAACGACCAAATCGACCTGTCCGCCGTCAACGAGTTGAGCTTCCCTTCACTCGCCGGTGGACCGGACAGCCTGGTTGTCGACACCGGCAGTGGCAGCGACACGATTGCCGGCAGCGGCTTCGATGACACGATCATCGGCGGCAGTGGCATCGACGTGATCGACGGCGATGACGGTGACGACCTGATCTACGGCGACCGAACCGATGGCGGTTCGGGGGACGACCTGATCTACGGTGGTGATGGCGGCGACCAGATCCACGGTGGAAACGGCGACGACGTGATCTACGGAGAAGCCGGCGACGACTCGATGATCGGCGAGGCGGGCAACGATGGCCTCGCGGGCGGATCCGGAAACGACATCGCCTACGGTGGACTCGACGACGACTCGTTGATCGGCGAGGCGGGCAACGACACGCTGTACGGCGGGGTCTTCTGCGACCCTGCCAACGTCGGCATCTGCCTGGTCGACGACTCGGGAGTCGACACGATTGAGGGCGGAAGCGGACACGACTCGATCTACGGCGACGGGGGCAGCGACCGGCTGTTCGGCCACACCGGCAACGACTGGATCGAGGGTGGCGACGGCAACGACCTCATCGAGGGTGAAGATGGCCAGGACACCCTGCTCGGATTCGCAGGTGACGACACGATCTTCGGCGACGCGGGCAACGACTCGATCACGGGAGCCGACGGGGACGACTGGATCTCCGGAGGCATCGGCCTGGACCTGCTCTTTGAATCAGCCGACACCGACTTCACACTGTCCGATTCCTCGCTCAGCGGTCTGGGCGATGACCAGTTGGGCAACGATCTGGAATACGCCCGGCTGACCGGTGGAAACAGCGCCAACCTGATCAACACGACCGCATTCACCGGCAACGTGATGCTCGCCGGCGGTGCCGGTCCCGACACGCTGCAGGCCGGATGGGGCCACGACGTGCTCAACGGAAACGCTGGTGACGACTCGATCAGCGGCGGTGATGGTGACGACACGCTCGGTGGTGGAAGCGGTGCCGACACGATGGACGGGTCACTGGGCAACGACATCCTGCGAGGCCAGGGAAGCAGTGCCGATGTGCTCCAGGGCGGTCCCGGCTTCGACACGCTCGACGGTGGCGCCGGACACGATCGCGTCTTCGAGTGGGCCGACTCCGACTTCACGCTCGAAAGCAACTCGCTCGCCGGACTGGGCACCGACCAACTCGCCAACATCGAATCCGCGCAGTTGATCGGAGGCGTATCGTCCAACACGATCGACACCTCGGCGGTCGACTGGCCCGTGACAATCAATGGAGCCGGCGGAGACGACACACTGCAATCGGGAGGCGGCAACGACAAGATCCTCGGCGGCAGCGGCGACGATGTGATCACCAGCGGTGCGGGAATCGACAAGCTCCGCGGACAGGCCGGAAACGACAGCCTCACCGCCGGAAATGGCAACGATCGGCTCGATGGCGGAACCGGCAACGACCAACTCGCAGGAGAAGCCGGAGACGACCGGCTCCGCGGCGACCTGGGCAATGATCAACTCGATGGGGGCACCGGCACCGATCGTCTCGACGAACTGATCAACGGCAACGTCGTGCTGGTCAACGGGCAAATGCAGGGGATCGGCCTCGACACGCTTGTTGACATCGACACCGCCTGGATCAAGGCCGGCGGTGGCAACGACTCGATTGACGCCTCGACATTTCCGGGACCGGTCACGCTAATCGGCGGGGCCGGCAACGACACCCTGTTGGGCGGTTCGATGAGCGATCACCTGTACGGCCGACAGGGCGAGGATCAACTCGAGGGCGGCAGCGGTGCCGACTGGATTTCCGGCGGAGGCGGAGGGGACAGCCTGCTGGGTGCCAGCGGCACGGACACGCTCGTCGGTGGCACCGGCAACGATCTGATCTACGGTGGCGCAGACGACGACACACTGCTGGGCCGACAGGGCGACGACTCGCTCTCCGGAGGCGATGGCGACGACCGCATCGACGGTGGCCAGGACGACGACCAACTCGCCGGACTACTGGGCAACGACCTGCTGATCGGTGCGTCGGGTTCCGACTCGATGACCGGTGGAAACGGCAATGACCGGCTGCTGGGCGGTGCCGATCCAGACGTGGCGCTGGGAGGAGACGGGGACGACACGCTGAGGGGCCAGGCCGGAGACGACACGATCGCAGCTGGCAACGGCCAGGACGCGATTGACGATCAGACGGCAATCATCGACGAGTTGTACATCTTCTTGCCCGCATGGATCGATCCTTGATCCNAGCAGGCCGCGATCACCTCGACTTGGCGCGGCGAACCTTGGTGGCAATTTCCGCCAACACCCGTCGTCCACGATTCAAGCCGTCAGTGCTGGCACCGGACAGGGTCCCACTGACCTGGCTCTCCAGGTTGATCAGCAGCTTGCGGAAGTACTCGAACTCGCTCGCGACGCCCTGGATGTTGTCGATCGGCTGACGTGTCACGATGAAGTTGTCGTGGATGTTCTGGAGCCACTCTCTCTTGCCCACCGACTGGGTGTCACCGACATCGCAGGCCTTCTGGCACCGTGACAACTGGGTCGATGCATTCCGCATCCAACGCCTGGCGTCATCCCACGCGTCCCTGTCCTGCCGGGTCGAATGCCCCACCTCGTCGTAGGTGAGGTCACGATTGAGGCTGCTGAGTTGCATCATCAGGTCGTCAATCTGTTTTCGCAGCATCTCCAGCTTGACGGTGGCGGCCTGGATGGCCGCCCAGTGTGCTGCAATGGCCGTGTAGACGCCTTCGTCAACCATCCCTCCCACGCCCGNGGTCATCGGCGGCTGATTCATCGCCATCGGAACCATGCCGACGGGCACGGCGGTGCCGGCTCCCACGTGGATCGTGATGTTGGAATCGACCGCACCGTGCGGAATCACCAGCGGCTGATCCAGCATCCCAACAGCCGAGGGACCCGCACACGGTGTCCCAAAAACAACCCACATCGAGACCATCGCGGGATCAATCCCGGTCACCATCGCCAGCCCTCGCAACGTCGCCACCGCGCCATCAGCCAACCGGCACACCACTCCCTGGGGTGCCGCCGGTGGCCGGAACCAGGCCCATCCATGGCAAGTTCCCGATCCATCCAACGCAAACGCTTCCCAGTCGGTTGACGCCGGTCTCAATGCAAACGGCACCAGGGCGGAATCGGACGATTCGTTGTGCGTGTTCATTGATCCTCAAAACTCCACACCACTCACCATCAACACGCAACGGGGGCTTCCATCGAGAGACGCACGAATCATCTTTTTTTGGGGAACCGGAATTCCTGGCCATCCCTGAACACATGCAGTTGCAACCCCCGGACCGATTGCCGCTCGCCCCGATCGGNCCNACCACTCTTGGCCCCACGCGAGTCAATCACGACCACGCTGTTCTTGCCCATGACTCGGAACCGTCGTCCACTGACGATTATGGCCGTGGACTCACCGATCCCCACGCCAATGAGGCCCGGGTGATCGATCACAACACCGACCAGGCGATTCATCCGTTTCCGTCGGACGAAGTGCTGGTCGATGATCAGTTCCGGAACCAGTCCCAGGCCGGGAATCGCTGGAGTGTTGCCGGCGACCAGGCCGGGTGATTCGGGGCTGCGCGGAATCATGACAGACGACATCACCGCCGCACCCGCACTGGTTCCACCAATCACGAGCCCCGCGGCATGACGCTGTTGAATCACCTCGACCAGGCCTGCCTTGTCGAGTGCCTCGTGCAATGCAGCCTGGCTTCCGCCGGGAAACCAGATGGCCGTCGCGGCCTCGATCTGTCCCTTTGCTCGCCGGGAATCCTCCAGGGACACCACCTGTGCCTGCGCACCGAGTGCCTTGAACATTTTGACAGAAGACACTCCCCTGTCCCGGCGACTGGAAGCCTGGGGCAACACCATGATCCGTGCCGACTTGCCACCAGCAAGTCCAACGAAATGGCTGGCGACAGGGGCCGGGATCCCACCACCACCAACAACGACCAACGTACCGCCGTGACCGCCGGGTCTCTTNCCCTCGCCACCGGCCCAAACAGCCACCGGTGTTCTCCCGATGTTCCACAAGCTCACCACACCCACCGTCAGCACAACGAGCATGCCTCGTAATGAATTGTTCGTCACTGTCCTGGACCCATGGGAAACGGAAAAATNCGANCGAAGGGGATCTCACATCAATTGCAGACCGGCAGGTGATTCTCCAGAAATCGCGATGATCGCACTCCCCAGGATGCAGACCCCCGTCCACTACCGGCTCAGTCGCGTTGTTCGGAACCATNACNACCACTGGTGGGTCGAGATGGACCACGATGGCCCGCGTTTTTCGAACCGAGGCCGAGTGTGTCAAACGCCAACTCGCTTGTATACCAAGCATTTTCGATTACCGGATCGATCGAAAGTGACTCGCCAACCTCGGGCAATACACACGGAACAAACCTCCCGTCACTCCACCGGAGCCAGAGATACCGACTGGCATCCAGCGAATGATCGCACCGAATGCGGAAACGCACGGGTTGTCCCTCGGCTGATGCTTCCGTGACCTCGTATGTGATCCCGGACAGTTCCCGCGTCCAACCGGTGTACAACGGCTCTCGCATGTGTCGGAACAATCTCGCCGTTGGATGATTCAAGAGATGCCCGATCACCGTGACGTCCAATGTGACATCGTCAATCCGTCGCAACTCAAGGCCCACCAGGCCGGTGCCAAGGCTCCAGGTCCTCCGTGGAACGATCTGTCCCGAGTGATTCCGAATCGCGGCGAAGTGCCACAGGAAAAATGTGTCCGGAGGATTGATGAGAATCACGTTCCCGCCGGGGTTTTTCGATGCCTCCAGGCACTCGCTTTGAGCACCTGCTCGTATCCGNCGACCGTATTCTACAAACATCCCACTTCGCACTGGCATCGCGCAGATCGAGAAAGGCAGGTGCACAAATAACCAGAATCCGACAACCAGATACGCAACACGTCGCCAGATGACCGATAACGGCGCACGAATTTGTCCGGGATCGTTGGCGAATTCCGTCGACGACATCCACAGTGCACCTTGTCCGATCGCACTCCCCGATCCATGCTCCCGCGCGGCATTGGTGCCAGGGTTTGTCGCAGCAACGTCAACTCGACGGGTCAACAGGAGTTCGAGGATGCGGGCAATCAGACCGTGACTCGACACGCTTGCCAGTAACAGAACGCGATCAAAAGGAAATGCGGCCGACAACGGGAGCAGCGAAAGGATGAGGCTGATCGACCAGAACCGGGTGACCCGGTCCTGCCGCAGGAACGGAACCACAACGACAGCAGCCAGGAATGTGGCCAGCACGTTATGGTAAAACAGGATCTGTCGCCCCGGGCCATCGAAGAACGTGTAAGCCAGGTCAGAGGAAGACGCTCCGGACAGAGACGCCAGGAACGCGGGAATCCGTTCGAGGCAGGCGATAAGAAAACTGAGGGGTTCACCGGCAGGATCAACGTAGCCTCCTGACCCTCTGGAACCAAACCCCCAGGCCCGATAGGCCATCAACCAGGCGAAGCCCGTCATCAAGGACGGCACAATCCCCAGCAGGCGACGACGCCAGCTCCGATCGGTCTCGATNGCGACCGCCCAGGCGACCACAAACGCGCCAAACGCGACCGCAGCTTCGCCCGCCAACAGGGCCACCAGAAAAAGGACGCAGGACGTCCAGCCAAAAGATGCTCGTCCGCGGAGCCGCCAGCACACATGGCATGCGAATGCTGCCAGCACAAGAACACACGCGATCAGATGATTGCGATTCGCAATCCAGGTCACCGTGATCGCGTGGATGTCATCCACCGCAAACATCACGGTCGCGAGCGCGGCAACCCAGGGCGCCGCGGTGAAGCGACGGTACAGGCGGTGACACAGGAACACCACCAACAGATACCACAACAGGCTGTGNACATGCATAGCCCAGGGAGAACCTGTCCACAATTGATGATCCAGCCAGTGCGTGGCCGCCGAGACCGGCCGGAGAAAGTTGAATCGCAGCCTCTCGCTGCTCCACCACGGCAACAGTCCTCGATCGATCCGTGCCCGGTTCTCCTTTGCACTTCCTTCGGCAAAACAAAACAGGTTCCACCACGACGGCTGCCCGACCTCTGCAAACTCGCCATCCCCCCGCAGAATCAGGTTCTGTTCGTAATCGTCGAGTTGAAAACCCGAAAACAAGCCCGGCCAGGCCATCAGCACGACCACGACAGCCAGGCCCAGGACTCCGGTCCTGGAACCCGACCAACGGTTCAGTGAGCGAGACATCCGATTGAAGTCGANCATGTGCTGTGAACAGTTTCCCGGCGAGCACAATGTGCTTCATGTGTGGAAAGAGAAGTCCCAGCCGAGTGCTGTTTAACTTCCGTGGTTTCGGCAAGTATAGTTGGGCACAAGAACCAGCTGAACCGCTCANAATCCGGCTCCCACCAACCGGACAAGGGCTGTTTTTTCATTCGGAACATCTCCCGATGTCATCACACGTCGACGCAATCCCTGGAGCTGTGGCTTCCACGGCTTCGGATTCTCCCGACGTCAGNCCGATCACCACTGATGCTCTCTTCGTGGATCTCGACGGAACATTCGTCTCGACCGACGTGTTTGCCGAGAGCCTCCTACTCACCGCCCAACAGAAACCGTGTCTACTCCTGAAACTGGTCAGCCAGTTGACACGGGGACCGGCGGCCTGGAAGCGAACCATCGCGGAATCCGTGACACCGGACCTCCACCGTCTTCCTCTGAATGACGACGTCGTGACCTTGATCGAAGAACACCGGGCCGCAGGCTGCCCGGTGATTCTGGCAACCGCCTCGGATCGGATCTGGGCCGATCCCATTGCGATGGAATCACACCTGTTTGACGCGGTACTGGCCAGTGACGGCAAGACAAACCTCAAGGGCCAGCAGAAACTCGCGGCGATTCGTGAATACTGCAACGAGCACGGCCACGGGTCTTTCAGCTATGCCGGAGACTCGACGAGCGATCTGCCGATCTGGCAAGCGGCCGATGTGGCTTATGTCGTTTCACCAACGCCCTCGCTGGCCAGCCGAGTCAGACGATTAGAAAACGTGGAGGTCCATCTGACGGGCCCATCACGAAACACCGTTCGGGCAATCGTGAAGACCCTGCGACCGTGGCAGTGGTTGAAAAACAGCCTGCTATTTGTGCCGCTGCTTGTCGCACACGATCTCACGCTGCTGTCACGGATCCCGGATGTCCTGATGGCTTTCGTAGCAATGAGTGTTTGCGCTTCGGGCGTCTACGTCCTGAATGACCTCCTGGACATTTCCGCAGATCGTTGCCACCCAACCAAACGCCATCGACCATTTTCGGCGGGAACACTACCGCTGGCATTGGGCCCGGCCCTGTTCGTTGGACTGCTGTCTTGCGGGCTCGGCCTCGCGGTGTTGATGCTGCGCCCCGCATTCGCAGGCATTCTTGTCTTGTACCTGGTTCTGTCACTGATTTACGCCACTCAACTCAAGAAGGCAGCCATTGCCGATGTGATCTTGCTTGCCGGGCTGTACACGTTACGAATTTTCGCCGGTGGCATCGCCGTCGACGTGGTGGTCTCCGACTGGCTGCTGACCCTGGCAGTCTTCCTGTTTACCTCGCTAGCCTTTGCCAAACGGCATGCCGAACTGATTCGTCTCAAAAACGAGGGGCGTTTCCGCGCGCGCGGCCGTGGTTACGTCGTGAGCGACCTGGACCTGATCCGCAATCTTGGCCCCACAAGCGGCTACATCGCCGTGCTTGTCTTCTCACTCTACGCAGCCGACCCGCACATCCAGACACAGTACACCAATCCGTGGGCCTTGTGGCTGGTCTGTCCTCTGGCATTGTTCTGGATCAGTCGCGTGTGGCTTGTCGCAACGCGAGGCCTGCTCAACGAAGACCCCGTTGTGTTCGCCTTGACGGATCGAACCAGCCTCTCGATCAGTCTCCTGGCCGGCGGCCTTTTCTGCCTGGCGGCCTGGCCGTTGTCCCTGTAACACGGCTCTCCCGGGACAACCTGGCCGGGCCCTCCGTCTGCCGGAGTTTGCAACGCTTTGTGAACCGACGCCAAACGGGCAAGTGGGCGATGAGGGACTCGAACCGACATGCGTTTCACCCACAAATAATAGGGTTTTACGAATAACGGGGATTCCAGCGGGTCCAAAAGCGGGTCCAAAACTATCCCTTGGTGAACTCACCTGTCGGCTCATTGAGCGGTGGGATGAGTTAGCCGAGAGCGTAAAAGTAGAGATTGCGGAGTTAGTTAGACGAGTCTGACTGTGAAGCACCATGCCGAGATGCTGCGGTGTGTTTTCTCGGTTACGGTGCAATTTGCGCTAACCGCTCATTCGTTTTCGGTACAGCTCATCGTCGATGTTCTGTAACAGTTCAATGGTGCGGCCACCAGCAAAACATGCAATGGTTGAGCCGATACCGTAACCAAATGCTACCCAGCTTCCGAGATTAAGAGCAATGATAATCCAGCCTAAGAATCCAAGGGAAGCGATGACGTAGAAGGCCACTGGTAGCCAACGTAGGCTCGATGGTTTTTCGATAGCTGATGTGTCACTGGTCGTTATTGTGTTGGCGCTTTGCATAGTTGCCACTTCATTAGTTAGCGGCTTATTTAATGCATCATTGTTTGGCCGTTGAATATCATCCTCAGCATTATCATTTAGCAAGGGCTGGCCTTT
>PBOU01000024.1 GCA_002724415.1 Planctomycetaceae bacterium | reverse complement strand
AGATATCGAGCGCCAGCTGGACTCGAGGGAATGCGCATCGTCGTCGATTGCGCACATGGTGCAGGTTATAAGTCCACCCCGGTCACATTGCGGGAACTCGGCGCCGAAGTCATTGCCTACGGCAACCAACCTGACGGTAAGAACATCAACGCGGGTTGCGGTTCTATGCATCCGCAATACCTCAGCCACAAGGTTCAAAAACACGCAGCCGATCTCGGCATCGCGCATGACGGTGATGCCGACCGCGTTATACTCTGCGACGAGAATGGAGGTCTTGTCGACGGTGACGGCATTCTTGCCATCACCGCCCTCGATCTACTTAAGAGAGATGCCCTGAACCACAACACTCTCGTTGGCACCGTCATGACCAACAGTGGCCTGGAGACCGTCATTCAGGAAGCGGGTGGCAAGCTTCACCGCACCAGCGTTGGCGACAAGCACGTCATCGATGCCATGATCAAGGGTGGTTACAACCTAGGCGGCGAACCGAGCGGCCACATTGTCTTTGGTGACCACGGTACAGCTGGCGATGGCTTGGTCGCTGCCCTGCAGGTCCTTCGCATCATGCGCGACACTCGTCAGTCCCTCTCAGAACTCGCCAGCTGCTGGACCCGCCATCCGCAAGTCCTCACCAACATTCCTGTGAATGCCAAACCTCCTTTTGAGGAACTTAACGGGGTGATGACCCTTGTTCAGCAGGCCGAAGCTGATCTTGCCCCGGCGGGGGGACGGCTCCTTCTCCGCTACTCAGGCACTGAACCCAAGGCCAGATTGTTGCTTGAGGGACCGGAGGAATCTCCATTGAAAGATTGGAGCGAAAAAATATCCAGCGCTATCGAGAAACAAACCGAAGCCTGAAACTGCGCAGTTAGGAAGGCGCAGCTTACATTCCGTGTTCGGCCAATGCGACGGCTTTTAGCATGGCCTTAGCTTTATTGACGGTTTCTTGGAATTCGTTTTCTGGGACAGAATCATTCACCCAGCCGCCGCCGGCTTGGACGTGGGCTTGGCCGTCTTTTAAAAGCGCAGTGCGAATGGTGATGCAGCAATCGAGGTTTCCGTTGAAGGAAAAATAACCGACGCAACCGCCGTAGGGACCACGTGCAGTTTGTTCAAATTCGCTGATGATCTGCATGGCGCGAATCTTGGGCGCGCCGGTCAGTGTGCCGGCGGGGAAGGTGACGCGCATTAGGTCGTAGGGCGTATGGTCATCACTAAGAGTGCCTGTGACATGTGAGACGATGTGCATCACGTGGCTATATCGCTCAATGGTCATCAGGTCGCTCACCTGCACGGTGCCATAGTCGCAGACGCGGCCGATGTCGTTGCGGGCGAGGTCAACAAGCATGACGTGTTCAGCGCGTTCCTTGGGATCATCAAGAAGATCCTTTTCATGGCCCAAGTCCTCGTCGGTCGTCTTGCCGCGTGGACGGGTGCCGGCAATGGGGCGAATCTGCACATGACGTTCTTCGCAGCGAACATGAATTTCTGGCGAGGCACCGACGAGGCTGAAGCCATCCAATTCAAGCAGGAACATATAGGGCGAAGGATTGATAGAGCGCACAACACGATAGACATCAAGCGGGCGTGCCTTAACGGGCGTGGAGAAACGCTGTGAGCCGACAACCTGAATAATGTCGCCAGCAGTGATGTATTCCTTGGATTTGTCCACGTGCGCGAGAAAGGCATCCTTTTCCATGTTGGACTTGAAGGACACATCCGGCGCCTTGGCTGGCAGCGAGACGGGCACATGCTCGGTGGGTTGTTCAAGTAGCGTTACAAGGCGGTCGACCTCGCCAACTGCATTCTCATACACATCCTCCGGCTGCAATCCCTCCTCCAAAATGGCGTTGACGATCACCGTGATGGTCTGACGTACACGATCGAAGACCAGCAATTCATCGGCGATCAGGAAATACATGGTCGGCGTGTTCAGGTCATCGGTGGGCGGGCGAGGCACGACTGGTTCCACGTCATGAATGAACTCGTAGCCGATGAAACCCACTGCACCCCCGGTAAACCGCGGCAGGCCCGGCAGGTCGACTGGGGTGTATCGGTTCAGCACTTTTTCCACCACTTCAAGCCCGTCGCGCACATGGTTTTCGCCTGGTTCACTCGAAATAGTGTACGAGCTTTTAACACGACCACCTTCAAACACGTCCACGCGACTGCCGAGCTGGCGGATAACACCGCGCGGGTTGCAGCCTACAAAGGAATACCGCCCCAGATGCTCACCACCCTCCACGCTCTCAAAGAGGAACGCCTCACTGTCGCCGCGGATTTTCTGGTAGGCCGATAGCGGTGTCTCAAAATCCGCGAGGATGGTGCGGCACACCGGCACCAGATTTCCTTGCTGTGAGAGCTTAAGGAATTCCTCCTGCGTGGGCTGGATATTTGCCGCACTCACGACTTGCCGTATACCTCGTCTGGGTCAAACAGGCGTTCCTCAGTGGTTTCCAATTCGCCCTCTTTTACGGAGGTGAAAAAACAGCTCTTGTAGCCCTTATGGCACGCGGCGCCTTCCTGGGTCACCTGAATAAGGAGCGTGTCCGCGTCACAATCGTAGGCAAAATCCTTCACCTCTTGCGTGTGCCCGCTACTCTCGCCTTTCATCCAGTATTTCTGGCGACTGCGACTCCAGAAATGCGTCTTGCCCGTCTTGAGAGTATCTTTAATGGAATCGGCATTCATCCAAGCCATCATCAGCACGCGCCCAGTGCTTTCCTCCTGAATAATGGCCGGGATGAGGCCATCATCATTGAATTTCAAATTGTCGATAAAAGACATGGCGGGGAATTAACCACAGAGACATCTTGAACACAGCGAAAAAATCAAACTAACCGTACTGGGATGTCCGCTTTGGCCAGATGTTCTTTTACTTCGCCAACGGTGTATTCGCCAAAGTGAAAAATGCTCGCTGCCAGCACGGCATCGGCCTTGCCTAGTTTTAGTACATCCACCATGTGGTCGAGATTGCCAGCCCCACCGCTGGCAACCACCGGCACTCCCACGTTTTCACTAATGCGCCGGGTAATCTCAATGTCGTAACCCGCCTTGGTACCGTCGGCATCAATGCTGTTTAAAACAATTTCGCCTGAGCCAAGTTCAACCGCTTCNTTTGCCCAAGCCACTGCCTCAAGGCCCGTCTCCTTGCGGCCGCCATGCGAGAAGACCATCCATTCTTCCGGGCCGGTCTTTTTTGCATCGATGCTCACCACGATGCATTGCGCGCCAAACTTTTCCGCGCCTTCACGGATGAGTTCCGGCGTGGTCAGCGCGGCGGAGTTGATACTCACCTTGTCCGCACCGGCCTTGAGCATCGTCGACATGTCCTCAATCGTGCGNATGCCNCCGCCAACNGTCAGNGGCATGAANCANTGGTCNGCCGAGCGCTCGATNACGTCNACGATNGTCTTGCGCTCATGNGCGCTGGCGGTGATGTCGAAGAACACCATNTCATCAGCCCCCTGCTCGTTGTAGGCAAGAGCCAACTCCACTGGATCACCCACATTGCGCAGTTCGCCGGCCTCTGCCTTGCCAAACTGCACNCCGCGCGTCACTTGTCCATCGTGTACGTCCAGACACGGTATGACTCGTTTTGCCAGCATCTCAAAGGGCCGGGATAGTAGATGCGCGGCGCTGGGATGGACGAGCCAATTCTCCATCATTAACCTCCTTTGCAAAAAAGTACGTATACATACATTTTGGGGTTGCGTGGCCAGTGGCCGGTGGTATGTTGGGCGCATGACGAGGCGCTTCTTTGTTCTGGTATCTGTTCTTTCCGCGGTGGTGTTGCAGGGTCAGGTCTTCGGGCCGGGCGGGGTGGTGCAGGGGCGACAGTTGGGTTCGCCTATTGTGACGCCNCCGGTGAGGTTGCCGGGGGCGCCCAGTTGGGTTTATGTGCAACCGCCACAGACCTTGCCGGTTTATGGGCCGCAATTGTCCNGGCATCATATGCCAATGGGTATCCACCCGGCGGGTTTTGGGGTGATGCCGCAGTCGGCGACGGGGTACACACTGCCGGCAACCGTGCTGGGAGGTATCGCGGGCGGCTTGATTGGCGAACAAAAGGGTAAGACAGTAAAAGGTGCTGCGATTGGAGCAGCGGCAGGGCTGGTGTTGGGGCAGGTGCTGGATCGGCAGACGGCCCAACGACGGGCACTGATGCCGTACGCTGCCAATGGATTTAACCCGTATTTCTCGATGGGCCATGTGCCCGGCTCGTATATGATCATCACGCCGCCGCGGTTGCCGGCTACCTGGGTGTCTTCATCCATGTTTGGCCGCGATCCGAACCCGTACGTGCGTTAAAAGCTGGCGGAAATCCCGGGGACAACAAACAAAACCGACCACGNTCGGTAGGGCCGGAGTGTCGCCACGACGGCACGTGTCCTGCTGNGTTTTGTGCTGGATAAAAGTATGAAAATGTTGTAATGTAGTCATCATGAAACGCCTCGCTTTGATTTCCTTGGTGATGGTGTCTGCGTCGTTGGCGCAGGCACAGGTTTTTGGCCCCAAAGGCCGAGTGTTCCCGGCGGTATTGCCGGCCTCGGCCCCGCAGCCGCAACCGCGCAGCGTGCCCGTTTACACACCCACGACGACAGTGGTGGGAGCGGCTTTGGGCGGAGTGCTTGGCGGGAAAANCTCAACGCAAAGNGCCACGTTGGGAAGTGCCATCGGACTGGTAGTGGGGCAGGTGATGGATCGNCGGGCGATCCGAAAGGAAGAGGACCGTCAGCGTCGTGAAGTGGAGAGTGCACAGAATCCTGTCAGTGCGCCGGGTACNGTGCCAGCCTCGGGATTTCCCGCCGCTGCACCTGCAGCACCCGCAGGTAATATCCCTTTGATTGATCCCAACACAGGCTTACCACTGGCTCCGGGTGCATTGCCGGCGCCAGTCGCTTNGCCTACGGCAAACCCGGAGGCCCCCAGCCCATTGCGCCCCGCAAATANACTTTTCGGCCGGTGAGAACTTGACCATACTGGCCGAAGTAAAAGAGCAACATGAAACTGACATTGCAAACCACCGTCGCCTTGGCCGTGCTATGCGGCTGCGGAAGCATCAATGACCCCACCCCGTCGGTGCCGACGGAGCTAAATCCGGACGAGCGTGGTTTTGCCGCGGGACTCGGGCCGGAATCACAGGACCTCGTGGTGGTGGCTGAGAAAATGGCGCGTGACATGATTGGCGTCGACCAAATCGCCAACGCTGAGGGCAAGCCGAGCATTGTGCTTGCGCCGGTGATCAATGAGACGCGTTTTCCCATTAACAAAGACATCTTCCTCACACGCATGAGGGTGACCTTGATGAAGAATGCGAGCAGCAAGTTGAATTTTCTTGCGCGCGACCGAATTGACGAGTTGGAAAAAGAGAGGCTTTTGAAGCTCAGTGGTCAAGTCACCGGGGGTGAGAAGGTGCAGGCAAATGAATTCAAAGGTGCTGACTACATACTCACCGGCAAACTTTCCGGCATTTCCGGGCGCGGCAAAGCCGGTGCCAGCGATTATATCCTCTACACCTTTCAGTTACTCGACCCGCGCACAAGTGTGATTGTCTGGGAAGGCTACCACGAGACAAAGAAACAGGGGCTGGACGACTTCATTTATCGTTAAGCGTGAAACCGCACGCAGCCATGGGCCTCTTGGGGGTGGCGCTGGTATTGGCCGGCTGTCAAGCGCCGGTCATTGAGCGTGCGCCGGCACACAGCGGCGACCTCATCCTCGAGGGTCGGCGCATTATTGCCAACGCGCCGATTACCGACAAAAACCTTTGGCGTTTCCGCGTTGCCATGGTGGCTTTAAAGGAGCAGCGCTATGACGAGGCCCGCGAGCTGCTGGACGCGGCACTACCGTCGGCGGGCACAATGCTGGAGGGTGGTCAACAAGCAGAGCGCGCGCGCAGTTGGTTGGGGCGAGAACGGGAGAAGGTGTTTTACGGTGAGCCGTACGAGCGTGCGATGGGCTGGTTTTATCGCGGCATGCTTTACTGGCGCGATGGTGAGCCGGACAATGCGCGTGCCTGTTACCGCACGGCACAATTGCTTGACGCAGCGGCAGCCCAGTCGGATCGCGGTGACTGGGTATTGCTGGATTATCTTGATGGTTACGCTACTGCCAAGCTGGGTGGTGACGGTGGCGATGCTCTTGCGCGCGCGCGTGCGACCGTGCCCACACTCCCGGATTTTGACACGGCGGCCAATGTGTTGGTGTTCCTGCAGTTCGGCTTCGGCCCCGTCAAGCGTTCCGGTGGTGATGTTGGCGAAGGGCTCACCTATGGCGGTGGCTACTCGCGAACGCAATCGGCGGTGGTGCGCGCCAATGGCGGACACGGGCACGCGGCACTGGCGCTCGATGACCTCACCCACCAAGCTACCACACGCGGGCCTCGGCAATTTGACTTGGAGCTGGCCCGCAAGGCTGCTGTTAAAAAGACAGGGGACACGGTGGGCGACATAGGGTTTTTCCCCGGACTTATCCTCACGCAGCCAGAGGAAACACGTGAAATCGGCCTGGGGCTTTTGGGGTTTGGCTTGGCTGGAAAGGCACTGGGGGGCACCATCAAGCCGGGTGCGGACACGCGTTCTTGGAACAACCTGCCGCAGTATCTGGCCTTCACTGCTCTGCGCTTGCCGGCAGGCGAGCACGAGCTGGAGATAGATTTTTACGATGCCGACGGCAATGCCATCTCCGGAATCAGCCGACAGCTTCGAATCCAAGTCAAAGCCAAGGGCGACACCGTTGTGTTTGTCGCCGAAAAATAAAAATGAAAGCCATAATTCCAATCCTTGCAGTTTCGTTGCTCACCGCTTGCGGTGGCATCCCCGGGCCATACATCCAAGCCAATCAGGGCAAGTTCGTGTCGTTGGGACCGGACGCCGCCAGTGCAGTCTCCTGCACCGCCTTGCAGGAAACCGCTCAGAACGATGGCCGGCTAATGGTCAAAGCCAACGTGCAGAATCGTATGAACCGCCGGGTGCATGTGCAGATTCGTTGCGTGTTCAAGGACAAGCAAGGCTTCAGCTTGGAGGAAACTCCTTTTCAGACGCTGATCCTCACAGAGTACGCGCAGCAGACCGTACCGTTCGAGTCTTTGAAGGAAGGAGTGGAGAACTATACCGTACAGGTGCGATTGACGCGCTGAACCTCGGTTTTAAAAGGAGGTATCATGAAAAACATCATTTTTATTCTGCCGTTGCTTGCTGGTTGCTTTACCTCGCCGTCGCCGCCCGTAGTTACCCAAGGTGCGGTCAATGGCGTGCCTGTGTTTAAAAATCAGGCGCCGCCGGCCTCTGGTGAGAAGTATGTCTATGCGGAGTCGCCACCCGTAGCCTTTCGCCAACTCGTTTCGCCCGAGCAGGCCCAGCGGATCATTGAGCAGTTCAAGCTTGCCTACGCAAAGATGGGTGGCCCACGAATCGACGTGCGGGTGAATTTGCCCTATGGCAACCTGCCGGCACTGCCACTGCCCGGTATCCAGCAGGGCCCTGCCATCAACCCCGCCAACGGCTTACCCAATCCCGCCGCGATCCCGCAAGTGGCCGGAGTTCAGCCGTTCGATGCCGGCCAGCTTGCAGATCGGCAGACCCGTCGTGATGTCGAGCGCCTTTTCGGTCGTCCTCTCCGTCTATCTGGTGTCCAACTTGTGGATCCGGATCTCACCAACTTGCCCGAGGTTACCTTCGAGGTGCTCATCTCAGAGCGTAACCTGCGTGTTTTGGGCATCTCCGGTGAGAAATCCTACAAGGTTCCCGACATTCAAGTCACCGCTATCCGGATAGCAGACGCGCGCATCCTTGGGCAGGCCACTGTCATGGATTTGTTTCCGCAAAAGGAACAAGCCATAAACCTCCTGAGTCGTTATGACATTCGCCAGCTCACCGAGGCCACCGCATTGGCTTTGATGCAGGACATCGCGGCGACCGCTGAGTGACCTCAGTCACTCTGGCGGTTGAAGGCCACGCACGCTTCATAACTTACATTACCGCCGAACAGGTCCAGCGCGCTGCCGATGGTCAGGTGCACGCGTCCTTGGCCAGCTTCTTGCACGGCCTCCAAATCCCCAAGTGAATTTGCGCCGCCCGCGTAAGTTACCGGGATCGGGGATTGGGTT
>PBOU01000023.1 GCA_002724415.1 Planctomycetaceae bacterium | reverse complement strand
CTTGACCTGCAGAAACACCCAAGCCTGGTGGCGGTCGCGGGCAAAGTCCACGACCATCTGCTCAAACTTGAGGTGACCCGCGTCGGTTTTGACTCGCTCCAGAAACTGCACAAGCTTGCGCGTCTCGGCAACCGGCTCGGCAATCGCCCCAGAGTTCGCCCCAGAGTTCGCCCCAGAGTTCGCCCCCGAGTTCGCCCCCGAGTTCGGCCCCTTGTCGGCTTGCGAGGCCGAGAGTGTCGTGTTGACAGCAACCAGGGCCATCGCCAGCACCGCAAACCTCAGCCAACGACCGGTGACGGCCCCTGCGGGCCTCCCCAGATCCACTGCAGAAATTCGCCTCGACATGCGCTCTCCCTTGTCTCTTCAGACCGAATCGGTCGCAGACTATACCCCGAACGACCACAACAACCCAACCGCGTTTTTCGGGTTCCTCTCCACATCCTCCCCTCCAGGGATGGCTGGCTCCGACCAGATCGAGAATTGGCCGAGAGAGTTCCCGCCGACAGCGTGCCTGCAGCGAGAGAACCGGCGTCCTCCACTGACCATTTCTAACACCCCTTGTTGTTTTTAATATCCAATGGCTCTAGAATCGCCCGACGCAGTGGGTCGGTTTGAACGGCTCATTCGAGGGATCAAAACGATGCAGACACGCTTGGACACCCAGGACCGCGAGTGCATGGACTGGCTGCGGCGCCATGAAAATGGGTCCATCCGCGATCTCTGCAATTTTTTTTCTGTCACGACAACGGCAATCCGACAGCGATTGGCACGGCTGATGGACCAGGGTTTGATCACCCGCAAGACAGTGCCACCCGAGGGCCGTGGTCGGCCGCATCACGTCTACCAGATCACCGAAAACGGGCTGAAGGACCTGGGCAACAACTACGGCGACCTGGCTCGGATCCTCTGGAACGAGGTGAAAAAAATTGACAACGATACGGCTAGGCAACAGGTCATCGCGGGCATCCGGTCGGCGCTGGTCACTCACTACTCGGCGCAGGTTGGCAACGGAAGCGTCACCGAGAAATTCACTCGCTTGGCCCAATCGATGATCGATGGTGGTTACGATGTCGAACTGGATGAAAGAAACGGTCTCCCGATTCTCCGAGAAAAGAACTGCCCGTATCCCGACCTGGCCAGTTGCGATCCAGGAATCTGCAATCTCGAACAGGATGTCTTCTCCGAGGTGCTCGGGACACCATTGGAATTGACCACCTGCTGGCGTGACGGTGAAAACTGTTGCGAATTCGAGCCACAACAGGGGCAATTGCAAGCCGGCACGGTCCTGCTAAAGTGAGCGACTCCGGATAAGGATTTCGTGTTTCCGTCGAGGCCGGACTGACAACCAATTCAACACAAGATGAGGCAGAGGGACCGATGACATGGATTGAAGGACGTTTCGAAGAGAACGTTGTGGTCTCGTCACTCGAGCAGGCAATGAACTGGGCCAAGGAGTCCAGCATCTGGCCGATGACCTTCGGCCTGGCCTGTTGTGCAATCGAGATGATGGCCACCGGGGCCAGCCGTTACGACCTGGACCGATTCGGCGCCGGCGCCTTTCGTGCCAGCCCCCGCCAAGCCGACCTGATGATCGTCGCCGGCACAGTGACATTCAAGATGGCCAGCCGTGTTCGTCGACTCTACGAACAAATGCCTGATCCCAAGTACGTGATCGCCATGGGGGCCTGTACCGTCGGTGGTGGCCCGTACTTCAAGTGGGGCTATCACGTGGTCAAGGGCGTTGACCTTGTCGTGCCCGTCGACGTATACGTCCCCGGTTGTCCTCCACGCCCCGAGGCTCTGCTCGAGGGTGTGATGCGAATCCAGGACAAGATCAAGAGCCGCCGCCTGGCCAAGCAATCGGGCACCTCGGGACTGTTCCGCACGGGCGACAAGATCAGTGACGAGTTGCCGATTCCACATCACACAGGCTACGCAGCCGACCCCGAAACTCTCCAGGTCTAACCCCTTCCAAAGATACCCGACCAATGTCCAGCGTTCTCTCCATAACTGATCTGCACGTCTCAGTCGGCGAAACCCCGATCCTCCAAGGGGTGAACCTCGAGATCTCCTCGGGCGAAATCCATGCCCTGATGGGCCCCAATGGCTCGGGCAAAAGCACCCTGGCGTATGCCCTGGCCGGCCATCCGCTGTACCAGATCACCGGTGGACAAGCGACGATCGACGGTGACGATCTTTTGGAAATGGACGCCAATCAACGTGCCCGCCGGGGCGTGTTCCTGGCTTTCCAGTACCCGGTCACAATCCCGGGCGTGAAGGTGGCCGACTTCCTCCGCCACGCGGTCTCCAACGTCCGCAACCCCGACCGCAAGGAGGGCGAAGGATTGATCCCGATGCGAGAGTTTCGCAAGGAACTGCGTGACCAGATGGACGAACTGGGACTCGATCCGGAATTCGCTCGGCGTTACCTCAACGATGGGTTTTCCGGTGGCGAGAAGAAGCGAATGGAAATCCTGCAACTGGCCATGCTCAAGCCCCGTTTCGCCCTGCTGGATGAAACCGACAGTGGGCTCGACAGTGATGCGGTGAGAATCGTCAGCGAGGGACTGGCACGGCTGTCCGGTCCCGAGATGGGCGTGCTGATCATCACTCACCACGAACGACTGCTGGAATTCAACCAGCCACACTACACCCACGTGATGCTTGCCGGCCGAATCGCCGAAACCGGCGATGCCACCCTGGCTCACGATCTGCACGCAAACGGCTACGCCACTGTTCGCCAACGTCACCCGGAAATGGCTGCTCTTGAAGAACACGAGGGCACTCAGGCCACGACAACCAATTCCTGATCCTCCAGACGTCTCTCGACTGAAATCAACTCGCACGAACGAGATATCCATGGCCACTGACGCCAAGTCACACGTCGCAATCGGCGATTACCAGTACGGGTTCCACGATCCAACCGACCAGTACGTCTTCACCTCTCGCAAGGGCCTCGACGCNGAGATCGTTTCACAAATCTCGGAGATGAAGNAGGAGCCGGACTGGATGCGCCAGTTCCGCCTCGATTCACTGGCCGTGTTTGACTCCAAGCCGATGCCCGAATGGGGCGGAGCGTTGCACGAGTTGGATTTCCAGGACATTTTTTACTACGTCCGCGCTTCCGAGGGCCAGGAAAAGAGTTGGGATGATGTGCCCGACGACATCCGCAAGACCTACGATCGCCTGGGAATTCCCGAGGCCGAGAAGAAGTACCTGGCGGGTGTGAAAGCGCAATACGAATCGGAAGTGGTGTACGGCAGCCTGCAGGAGGACCTGGCTGAACAGGGCGTGATCTTCACGGACACGGACACGGCACTCCAGGAACACCCCGAGTTGTTCCGCGAGCACTTCGCCTCGATCATTCCNCCCTCGGACAACAAGTTCGCAGCACTCAATTCGGCCGTCTGGTCGGGCGGATCGTTCATCTACATCCCGCCGGGCGTGAACATCGAGTTNCCTCTNCAGGCCTACTTTCGGATCAACTCCGAGAACATGGGCCAGTTCGAACGGACGTTGATCATCGTCGACGAGGGAGCCAACGTTCACTATGTCGAGGGCTGTACGGCTCCNACATATTCGAGCGAAAGCCTGCATTCGGCGGTGGTTGAAATCGTCGTCAAGCGGGGCGGCCGGTGTCGTTACACAACGATCCAGAACTGGTCCAACAACGTCTACAACCTGGTCACCAAGCGGGCCATGGCCTACGGCGACGCGNTGATGGAATGGGTCGATGGCAACCTGGGTTCGAAACTGACCATGAAGTATCCGGCCGTGTACCTGATGGAACCCGGCGCTCGTGGAGAGACGCTCTCGATCGCTTTCGCTGGTGACGGACAGCACCAGGACGCCGGGGCCAAGATGGTCCACTGTGCCCCGAACACTTCCAGCCGGATCATCTCCAAGAGCATCTCGAAGGCCGGAGGCCGCTCGAGCTACCGGGGACTCGTGAAGGTCAACAACAACGCGACCGGCTGCAAGAGCAACGTCATCTGCGACGCCCTGATTCTTGACCCGGAAAGCCGCAGCGACACCTACCCGTACATCGAGATCGACGAAGACGACGTCGTGATCGAACACGAGGCGAGCGTNTCCAAGATCGCTGAAGAGCAGTTGTTCTACCTGATGAGCCGCGGAATGTCTGAGGNCGAAGCGTCATCGATGATCGTCACGGGATTCATCGAGCCATTGGTCAAGGAACTTCCGATGGAGTACGCAGTCGAAATGAACCGGCTGATCGAATTGCAGATGGAGGGGTCGGTGGGCTGAGGCAGACCGGCAATGAGCGGCCTCCGAGACACGACGATCACGATCCGATGAGCACACCTTCCTCCTCCACCGCACCGCTGTCCGCATCTTTTGATGAGGATGCATTCGAAGCCTTTCTCGCCACGCGGGATGAACCCTCCTGGGTCAGCACCAGGCGACGCGAGGCGTTTGCTGCCTACACCGAGATGCTCTCGGTGCCGTTGGACGAAGAGGAGTGGAAGCGGGTTGAGTTGCGGGCGTTTCGTCCCGACACGTTCGCTTTGCAACCCCCCGGCGAACAACCGCCGTCGCTGGCAACGCTCATGCGAGACCNCGCCGAATTTTCTGGCGCTGTTGTCCACGTCGACGGACACGCCACCGACGAGAATCTCGATGAAACACTCGCCGCCCAGGGGGTCCGGTTCGGAGACCTGGCCCGGCTGGTTCGCGAGGAACCTGACCTGCTCGAACCACACTTGTTGACTCGTGGCGTCGCACCTGGCACCGACCGCTTTTCGGCCTGGCATTCGGCCTTTTGGACCGGCGGTACCGTGCTTTTTGTCCCATCCGGAGTCGAAATCTCCATCCCACTCTACAGCCTGATTGGCCTGGCCACCGACGGCGCGGCCGACTTCAGCCACACGCTTGTCGTTCTCGAAGACGGTGCCCGGGCCACGCTGCTGGAAGAAACCACCTCCGCGGCCCCGACTCACCGCGGAGCACATATCGGTGCCGTCGAACTGCTGCTGGGTCGTGGCGCCGGACTGCAATACGTCCAGTTGCAGAATTGGAACGAATCGACCTGGCACATTGCACACCAGGTCGGACGCGTCGAATCCGACGCCCAATTGCAATGGACCGTCGGGGGACTCGGCAGCCGCCTGGCCCATATCCACCAGGATGTCCGACTCGACGGTCGAGGCGCTCATGCCGAAGTCAACGGTCTCACCTTCGCGACCGGAAAACAGCGAATGAGCTACTACACCCAACAGGCGCACCACGCTCCCGACACCACCAGTGACCTGTTGTACCGCAACGTCCTCAGAGACACGTCTCGAGTCGTCTGGCGAGGAATGATCGGTGTTGATGCCGAAGCACAACGCACCGACGGGTACCAGCGAAACGACGCACTCATGCTCTCGCCCGATGCTCGGATCGACGCGATTCCAGGACTCGAAATCGAGGCCGACGATGTGCGGTGCACCCACGGGGCCACCGCCGGACAGGTTGACGCGGAACAGGTTTTTTACCTGATGTGCCGTGGACTCTCCNNGTACGANGCGATGCACATGATCGTGCACGGATTTTTCCAGGTTGTCTCGGANCGCATNCCTGTCGAANTGGTTCGCGACACGCTNGACAGTGCCGTCGAACNNAAACTNGGCATCGGTGATTGACCCGCCCCGCTTGACCGATTGAATCACGGAACCTCCCGATGTCCGACTGGACCACGCTCGCGTCAACCGACGAACTGCAACCCGGTGATCGCAAGGCCGAATTCATCAATGATGAACCGGTGTTGCTGGTCCGGGTCGATGACAATTACCTCTGCATCGCCGACGCCTGTTCTCACGACGGGCAACCGCTGGGAGACGGCCCCATCACCGGAGAGGACATCACCTGTTCGCGGCATGGGGCCCGGTTCAACCTGGCCACTGGTGATGCCCTGTGCATGCCAGCAACCGAACCAATCGCCACCTACGTGGTCCGAGTCACCGATGGGCAGGTGCAGGCTCGGCCAGGCGGCACCGGTGCCACGACCACCACCAGCAGTGACTCCTCCCCTGCCGACACCGGCACCGGCACCGGCACCGGCACCAGCACCGACACCGGCACACCGGCCACAACGACGGATTCCGCTGCCCCGGAGGCCGGCTCGTCCAGTGGCACTGACGATGGCGTCCAGGCATCCGCAATGCTCGAGGCCTTACGAGAGGTCATCGATCCGGAATTGATGGTCAACATCGTCGACCTGGGCCTCATCTATGACGTCCGACAGGACGGGGATGACGTGGTGTCAGTCGACATGACACTGACCAGCCCCGCTTGTCCCGCTGGACCACAACTGGTTCAGCAATCCAAGATGGCGTTGGAACGGCTCGAGGGCATCACCGAGGCAAACATCAACCTGGTGATGACGCCCCCCTGGACGCCCGAGCGAATGACAGACGACGCCCGGGACAAGCTGGGAATTTTCTAGGCCGCCCCCCCTCTTCGTCCTCCCGTCAGCAGCACAGCCAGCACGCTCGCGGCAACACAGGCCGGCTGCCACGGACCGCCCGGGAAACAATCCAATCGGACGGCCGAAAGACGGTGGCCATTCGGTTTGCCAAAGCGACCGCGCCGACATAGGATATCGTCGGTCATCAACATCCCACATCACCGCGACCAGTCAGTGTCGCCTTCGAGTCGAGACGCCAGGTGTCACGCCGGACCGCTCTTTCCTGGAATACTTCCCGGCGGCTGACGCCAGCCAACCTGCCCACGACACTCGAGTCGGGTTCGACACCAGGGCAAAGCGAAGTTCCCGCAGTCCGCTTCTCGGCCAACGGCCTGACCACACTCCGCTGGGACCTGTTGCAGGACGTCGGGGGATGTCACGACCTGGGAATCAGTTCCATCGGGCTGTGGCGTCCCAAGGTCCTGGAATTCGGCGAAGAGCGAGCAATTGAGTTGCTCAATGACGCTGCGCTGGATGTCTCGTCTCTCTCCTGGATCGGCGGTTTCACCGGCACCAACGGCCACGGGTTCCGCGACTCGATCTGGGACGCCCGGGAAGCCATCCGCTTCGCTGGGAAAGTGGGAGCCGACACCGTGGTGGTCCTCAGTGGCAGCCGCGGCTCACACACGCTCAACCACGCCCGTCGGCTGTTGCTCGAAGCCCTCAGGGAACTCGCTGATGACGCCGAGTCTGCCGGAGTCGACCTGGCCTTGCAGCCAATGCACCCGATGTTTGCCTCCGACTGGACCTTCCTCAAGAGTCTTGACGAAGCGGTCGACATCCTGGCAATGACCGGCCACCAGCGGGTCAAGTTGGCCTTCGACACCTATCACCTCTGGCGAGAACCGGACCTGCTGTCCCGCCTGCCCGAACTGGTCCCCCTGCTGGGGATCGTGCAGGTCTCGGACTGGCGAGAACCCACCCGATCTCGGCAGGATCGCCTGGTGCCTGGTGATGGGGTTATCCCTCTCGCCGAGATTTTCGAGAGCCTGATACGCGGTGGTTACCAGGGACACTTCGACCTGCAGGTGTGGTCCGACGACACCTGGGGCGAGGATTACCTGGAATTGCTTCGACGGGCCCGCGACCAGTTCGAGTCGCTCCTCCCCCATCTGCCCACAGCCGCCGACTGATCCGGAACGTCGCATCCGTTCCGTGCACCGGCCCGGGGACACACGACAGGCTCCGGGATCAGCTGGAAATTGGTCCGCTGCCGCTACTGGTCGACAGTCGCGAGGGCGACGGCTAGCATGGCCACGGTGACCGCCATGTCCATTCCGACTGCCCCCACTCCCTCCGACTGTCCAACCCCCCTGTCCTGGCAACAGGTCCTGAGCTCGGTCGAGGACCAATCGGAAACGTGGGAAATCAACGGAGACCGGGGGCTGATCCAGGGCCGGGCGATCGGGTCCGGCCCCGCCCTGGTATTTCTCAACCCATTGCTGGGCAACTGGCAGATGATGGCGTTGACGGCCTGGGTTTTGCGGGACGAGTTCCGATGCATACTCTACGACGATTCCAGCTTCCTGGAACCGCGTCCCCGGATCGCTCCAGGTACCGTGGATGATCTCGTCGCGGATCTGTGGCGCGTCTGCGAGCAATGCTGTGATGGACCGGTCGTCCTGGTCGGAACCGGGTTGGGCAGCGCGGTGGGGCTGTCAGCGCTGGCCGAACACGACAACCGAATCGCCGCAGCCGTCCTGCAAGGCCCGCTGGTGGAAACACGACTGACGGCCCCGGAACGGTGTCTCACCCGAATCGGCAGTCACCTGCCTGGCCGACTGTCTCACTTGCCCGGTTTTCGCAGCCTGATGGTCCATAATCACCAGCCTTGGTTTCCTCCCTTTGACCAGTCACGGCTGGCATTTGCTGTCGACAACACCGGCAATCTTCCCCTGCGAATCGCCGCCCGGCGAGCTCGACGACTCGATCAACTCGACCTGGCAGACTGCCTCGACCGGTTGGCCAGCAGTGACCAACCCAGTCCTCCGATTCTGTTGATTGTGCCCGAATCCCTCCAGAACGAATCACTCCCCAGCCGGAGCACGGCGGTACAGGAGATCCTGTCACACGTGTCCACCGCCAGTGTCGAAGCTCTCGCTGGATGTGGGCCTCTGGGCTGCTTGACCCACCCTCATCGACTGGCAAAACTGGTGAGAACGTTTCTGCAGGAGTCAGACTCGAATCGGCTCCCTCCGATGGCATCCCCCGGCAGTTGACCAGCATGTCCACCGAGAACACCTCCACACCCGACTCAACAGACGAGCCCGGCGATGCCCCGGAATCACTCGATGTGATCGCCGTTGGAGCGCATCCCGATGATGTCGAGATCGGATGTGGTGGCACCTTGGCAAGGTTGGTGCAGCAGGGTTACGACGTCGGCATTGTCGATCTGACCGACGGAGAACCGACCCCCGGCAGCCCGTCTCCGGAGGTGCGTTTGGCCGAAGCGGCCGAGGCGGCCAGGATCCTGGGCGTTCACCGGTTGGTACTGCCCTTCCCCAATCGGCGACTGTTCGACGGCTTTGAAGTCCGGGTTGAACTGGCTAAGGTCTTTCGCCGCTTTCGCCCGCGGATCGTCATCGGGCTGGGAGGACCAACCCCGATGGCGTCCCCCGACCACGCCGAAGCCGCCCGGATCATCGACGCCGCCGTTTTCTACTCGAGATTGACCAAGTGGGATGACACGTTCGATGAACTGCCACCACACACCATCGAGCAGCAGGCCTGGTACTCCCTGGCGTTCGCCTCACTGGAAGCCCCGACCGACCCAGCCCGGTTTGTCATGGATATTTCCGAGACACTCGAGCTAAAATTGCAGTCGATCCGAGCCTACAAGACCCAATTCCCCCCGGAAAAAGACCGTGTCTTTCGCCTCGTGGAAGGCCGCGCGGCACTTCATGGGGCCATCGCTGGTTTTCAGGCAGGCGAGTTGCTCACCGGAGCTCGCCCGCTGGGAGTCCAGGACCTCGTCAAATCCCTGTGCCTCCCCCCGTCCTGAGCGAACCGGCTCACTCTTTTTTTCGTCCCCCTCTCCAGCAACGACACAAGCCATGGCCCGGGTTCACGTCGGCAGCCTCAGCATCACCGGGAACTTCCGGGGCAACAACGAGGATCGATTGGCTGTCGACCCCGATGGCCGCTTCCACCTCGTTGCTGACGGCATGGGAGGACAATCGGCCGGCGAGCAAGCCAGCGAGATGGCGATTGAGTTGATCGGCAAGGGACTCGACAAAGAACTCGACTTCGAAGAAATTTCCTCCGAGACGGTGATCGAGACAATCGACCGCGTGGTCACCGCAGCCAACACCGAGATCCTCGCCCTCGCGCAGTTGGAACCCCGGTTCCACAACATGGGCACAACGGTCGTCTTTGTGGTCGCGGCCGGCGGAAAATTCTATGCCGGTGGTATCGGTGACAGCCGTGTTTATCGGCTTCGGGACGGCAGCTTTGAACAACTCACCACCGACCACTCGCTGACCCAGGCGCTACTCGACGCGAAGACCATTAGCCCCGAAGAGGCCATCACTCACCGTTACCGCAACGTACTGTACCGTTACCTGGGTTCAAAAGAGGGCGGGGAAGGCACCTCGCCTGAAGTCCTGGAACCGGCCGAAGGAGACCGCTTCCTGCTCTGCTCGGATGGGGTCACCGATGGAGTCGACGACCTGACACTGACCGGGATACTCAACGATGGAGACGACCCGCAACAGATCGCCGAAGCCATTGTCGCAGCCGCTCTCGAGGGCGGTTCCAAGGACAACATCACCGCCATTGTCCTTCGGCTGGACTGACCCGCGGTCACCGGGACACCACAGGATCCCTGCAACCGGTACGACCCACGCCATCAACCGGGTCGCCGCGTCCAAAAACCTCTTGGCACCGGTGCAACCGGGGCATGCGTGGGTTAGACTGAGAAGATGGAGAGTGTGGGAAATCTTTCCCGATTGTAATGAATTCCTTGTCACCGATCGGCCCGTGACAAGAAACCTGTCATGCTGAGGAAATCGAGAATGTACCGCTTCACTTCGCTGATCGTTGCAGCGCTGCTGTCCTTGGCCCTCGTGACATCTGCTCACGCCCAGGCACCGACGACATCCAGCAAGACGTCTGTCGCCACGAAGAAAGCACCACCCCGCCCTGATTTCCCGCCGTATTCCATTGTTCTCAAGGACTTCACCAAGGTAGTCAGTTCAACCGACGTCAGTCGAACACTCTTCACCGTTTACCGGCGAAACAAGGACCAGCAGGTGTATGCCGAACTGCCCCCTGGTGTCGGCCCCTCACAGAAATTCTACATCGCGTTGACCGTTTCCAGTGGTGAGCGGTTCGCCGGTCTGCAGGCCGGAGAGATGTACGTCTACTTCCGTCGTTACAACAAGAGCCTGGCACTGATCGAACCAAACATTGGTGTCCGCAGCACCGGCGACCGGCACAGCAAGGCGAGTGTCCCGCGGCTGTTCACCGACAGGGTGGTGATGGAGATTCCGATCATCACCATCGGCCCATCGGGGGGGCCGGTGATTGACATGGACGCACTTCTCGTCGGAGGTGCCTCGCGGTTCTTTGGGAGTTCCGCCCGTTCGACCACCCCGCGACTCTTCTCGATCTCCAAGTGCAAGGCCTTTCGCGACAACATCGAACTCGCTTTCGAGTTGCCCACCTCCGGTGGACGGCTCAAGACGCTCCACTACTCGATCAGCAAGATGACTTCCTCGCCGGGATACCGTCCTCGCAAAGCCGACGAGCGAGTGGGGTACTTCACCACCACGTACCGCGATCTCGGCAAGTACCGCGACGACGAGGTCCAGGTCCGCTACATCAACCGCTGGCACCTGGAGAAGGATGATCCGTCGCTGAAAATCAGCCCTCCCAAGAACCCGATCACGTTTTACATCGAGCACACGACGCCGGTGAGGTACCGCCGCTGGGTGGAACGTGGAGTGTTGTACTGGAACAAGGCCTTCGAAAACGTGGGCATTTCCAACGCGGTCCGCGTCGAATTCCAGAACTCACGGACTGGACGACACATGGAGAAGGATCCCGAGGATGTGCGGTGGAATTTCATCCGGTGGCTCAACAATGACGTTGGCACTGCGATCGGCCCCAGCCGGGTCAATCCGCTGACCGGAGAGATTCTTGATGCCGATATCATCCTCACCGATGGCTGGATCCGCCACTACTGGATGCAGTTCAACGAGTTGCTGCCGCAAACGGCCATGCAGGGCATGAGCCCCGAAACACTGGCCTGGCTCGCGAAACATCCCAACTGGGATCCTCGTATCCGCCTGGCCGCACCAGGCCAACGAGCCGAGGTCAGCCGACGTGTCGCCCGTGCGGCAATGGCCCCGTATGCCGGGCATCCACTGGCACGGGTCGACAACCGCTTCATCGGCGATGACGTGTTTGATGGACTCGTCGGACGCACCAGCCAAGTCAACGGACTTTGCCTGGCCGCCCAGGGAAAGGCTTTTGACCTGGCACTGATGAAAATGCACCTCGACATCCTTGCCACGCTCGACGATGACGACGACGAGAAAAAGAAGGACGACGCAAAGAAAGCCGACGCGAAGAAAGCCGACGCAAAGAAAGCCGACGCGAAGAAAGCCGACGCGAAGAAGAGGCCGATGGTCGCCAAGAAGCCGACCACGATGATTGACGGCATTCCCGAGTGGTTTGTTGGCCCGTTGCTCGCCGAATTGGTCGGTCACGAGGTTGGCCACACCCTCGGACTGCGACACAACTTCAAGTCCAGCAGCATCTACTCGCTGGAAGAAATCAACAACGGAACGCTCAAGGGCAAGAAGCCGTTCGCCGGCTCGTTGATGGACTACATCCCGATCAACATGAATTCTCGAGTGAAAAAGAACGCCCAGACGGGCGACCACACGATGATCGACATTGGCCCCTACGACATGTGGGCCATCGAGTACGGCTACACCTTCTCGAGTGACTTGAAGAAGATTCTCGCGAGGGTCGCCGAGCCACAACTGGCCTACGCGACCGACGAGGACACCGGCGGCCCCGATCCCCTGGCTCGCCGTTACGACTTCAGCAAAAACCCGTTGGACTACGCCAAGTCGCAACTGGAACTGGTCCAGTACCACCGTGGCCGCCTGCTGGAGAAGTTCGTCAAGGCCGGTGACAGTTGGGCAAAAGCCCGCCGTGGTTACGAGTTGACACTGTCATTGCAGATGCGGTCGGTGAGCATGATGGCCAACTGGATTGGCGGAGCTCATGTCAACCGCGACCGCAAGGGCGACAAGAACGGCCGGGCACCGCTCTCGGTCGTCCCTGCCAACTCGCAACGCGAGGCGCTGAAGTTCGTCATCGAGTCGACCTTCCGCGACAAGTCCTACGGTCTTTCGACCGAACTGCTGCGTCACATGACCGTCGACAAGTGGATCGACGGAGCCGATGGGTTCGCCCGGGCCATGAACAGTGAACCGGCCTGGCCAGTCCACGATAAGATCATCGGTATTCAGGCCTCGGCCCTGACGATGCTGATGAACCCCACCACCCTGACTCGGACCTACGACAACGAATTCCGCGTGCCGGCCAACGAGGCAGCACTCACGCTGCCCGAGTTGCTCAAGGCTCTCAGCACGGAAATCTGGTCCGAACTCAACCAGAAGCCCGTCGAGGGAGCCACGGCTCGCAAGCCACTGGTCTCCAGTCTTCGGCGAAACCTGCAACAGGAGCACATCGACCGTCTGATCACGCTCAGTCTCCCCGGGAATGGTTCGGGAGCGGCCTTCAAGGCCGTTGCCTTGCTGGCTCGCCAGGAACTGGTCGAAATCAGAGACCGTGTCGCCAAGACCTCCAAGGACTGGGGCAACAAGGCGGACCCGTACACCCGAGCCCACCTCGGGCGGGTCGAAGACCAGGTCACCAAGGTCCTGGACGCTCAAGTGATCTACAACGCCAAGGACATTGGCGGCAGATCGCCCAGGCCCCTGCTGTTCCTGCAACCCTCTGACTCGCCAGCGGGTTCCCAGGCACGACCGTAACCAACACCATTCGTCACAGGAATGCCCTCGAACCGGCAAAACGGTGCCTTCCCCGTCCTTCTGGCGATCGCGCTGAGCGCGGCGTCGGCACTGGCTGGCGGAGTGCTGTGGCTGACTGATTGGCCACTCGGGGTTCCCGGTGAATGGACCTGGACACGAATTGTCCATGCTCCGGACTCCCGCTGGGACAGCTTCCTGGGAATCGTGCAGGCCGGCTTGACCGTCGGCGGTGCGATTCTGGTGACGTGGCTGGGTGGGCGGTTCTTTTCCCGTCGACAACAAGCCAATCGCCGGTCACAACTGGTCCGAGCCATCGGGTTGCTGGTGTTGGTCGGGAGCGGGTTTCTTGGGACACAGTTGCTCCAGCAAAGTCTCCCACCGGGTTACGGAATTGGACGCTCCCCCTGGGTCCTCTACTACCCGGGCAGTTCGGGATACTATTTCGAAGCCCGCAAGGTCACTTCGCTGGACAATTTCCGGCAACGTTACCTGGCAATGCTGGACGATCCGGACGCCAGTCGCCGGACACTGCACCTGGGAACTCACCCTCCGGGGCTGTTTCTGTTCCACCTCGCGATCCGCGAAGCCTGTAGGAATTCGCCGGGCATTCAACAGACCGTGCTGTCCTGGCAGCCACGGCGAGTCCGGGAGGCCCAGGCGACAATCCTGGAAGGGGGCCGGCCAATCCCTCCGCTGGACAACGCCTCCCTGTGGCTGGCCGCTCTCCTGACACAACTCTGCGTCGTCGTCACGGTCATTCCCATCTACCGCCTGGTCCGGATCGACAATTCGCCGGAGGTGGCATGGCGGGCCGCATCACTGTGGTTGCTGGTGCCAGCCGTGTCCGTGTTCCTGCCGAAGTCCGACTGTCTCTATCCGCTGCTGGCCACCACGTCGCTGTGGCTGTGGTGGTCGACAATCCGGGGCGGCCATTGGTGGAAAGCGACCCTGGCGGGTGTCCTGGCCTGGAGTGGCCTGTGTCTGAGCCTCGCATTCCTCCCGGTCCTGGCACTCGCCGCCGCCCTGGCAGCCTGGATGAACTGGCACGGCCGGTTCGGTCGTCGTCAACTCACCACCTGGGCTCTCGCCTCGCTGGCGGGACTCACACTTCCCACGCTCGCCAGTTGGATGGTGCTGGATCTCAATCTGCTGGAAATCTGGTGGTCCAACCTCGCCAACCACGCGGCGTTCTACGACCAGCCGCAACACCCCCGCAGCTACCTCTCCTGGCTGGGCGTCAACACGATTGAACTCGCACTGGGCATCGGCATCCCGCTGGCGGGCCTGGCGGTCGCCGGTCTGGCCACGAATTGCCACCGGGCCCAACCCGAGAGATCCGGCCCGGCGTGGACGTGCCTGGCCGTCTGGGGGCTGCTCTGGCTGTCCGGAAAGAACATGGGCGAGGCGGGTCGGCTGTGGCTGTTCCTGATGCCGTGGGCCTGCTGGCTGGCCGCCCCTGTCCTCGAAAAACTCCGCGGCCGCGACTGGATCCTGGTATTGGTGCTGCAGGGGGCATTGGCCATCGCCGTCATCCACCGCGTCAGCGGATTCGACCTGGCCGGAGGGTGATCAACGCTTTCCCACCCTACTGGGCACTCATCACGTCCGGCCGCAACCGCTGTGCGTCACGGAGATACACGTGAACGATCTCCGACTGGGGCTTTGTCGTGTTGACGTGCAGCAGGACTCGGATGCAACGCGGCATACTGCCGGGCACCGGGATCTCTGATGCACACAGCAATGGCACCTGGTGCATTCCCAGTTCACGAGCCGCCTCGGCCGGAAACGTCGAACTCAGGTCCGACGTTGTTGTGAAGATGGCGGAAACGACCTCGTCGAAGTCTTCCAGTTGATTGACCGACAGAATCGCTTCCAACAACTCGCCGGTGGCCGACAGAACCTGGCCGGCCTCGTCGGCATCAACCGTTGTCGCCCCACGAATCCCTCGAACCGCCGTCATCTCAACAACTCCAGTTCCCTCGTTTCCAAGCCACACCACACCCCGGTACGGGCTGACTAGAGTCTAACAGCCACCCGGTGCGTCGCCCACCACGTTCGCGGGGTCCACCCCAGATAGAACTCCTGGCAACCGGGATTGATTCTTGACATCCTTCTCGGGTAAAACTCCACGTGGCAAGCGGGCGGAGAGCCGCCTGAAGCCGAGTATCGCCACCATTGGAGTCGGAAAGGACGCCGCTCCGTGTCGCTCTCCCCCTTCCCTGTTCACCAGTTGGCCCGGCAAATCGGAGCCACCCTCGAAGGTGATCCAGCCCGCCCGATCCATTCGGTCAGCCGCCTCGCCAAGGCCACTCACCATCAAGTGAGTTTTCTAACCGCGGGGGCATCCGCCGACGACATTTCCAGCAGCCAGGCCGGTGCCCTGGTCGTCGACGAATCCCGATTGGACACCGCCCGCGATCAACTGCCCGATGCGGTCCTGCTGATCGTCGACGATGCACAGGCTGCATTTCTCGATGTCCTGTCGCTCTTCCACCCGGATCCCCAGCGGGCCGAGATCGGTGTTTCTCCAACGGCCTGCGTGGGAGCATCCTTGACAATCGGCAAGACGTCGAATGTTCACCCGGGAGCCACCCTCGGCAATCGCATCACCATTGGAGAGCGATGTGACATTCATCCCGGGGCGGTCATCGGCGACGACTGTCAACTCGGGGATGACGTCGTGATTCACCCGGGCACCGCGATCTACGCCAGAACCGTCATCGGTGACAGGGTCACAATCCACGCCAACGCCGTGATCGGCGCAGACGGATTCGGATACCGATTTGAGCCAACCGACGAAGCACCGACCGGACAGTTTCTCAAGATCAATCACTATGGCAACGTCACAATTGAAAACGATGTCGAGATCGGTGCCGGCACGACAATCGACCGTGGCATGATCGATGCCACGGTGATCGGCCACGGAACCAAGATCGACAACCAGGTCATGGTTGGCCACAACTGTTCGATCGGCCCTCACAACGTGTTCGCATCACAGGTCGGAGTCGGTGGCACCACGTCGACGGGAGCCTACGTGAGATGTGGTGGCCAGGTTGGAATCTCCGATCACCTCACCATCGGAGACGGTGCCGCGGTCGCTGCCAAGGCGGCGGTGGCCCGTGATATCCCCGCCGGTGAAACTCAACTCGGTTATCCCGCCGGCCCCGAATCCGAGCAGCTTCGCATCCTGATCGCACAAAAACGACTCCCCGATCTGATCAAGACCGTCAAGACACTTCTGAAACGCATCGACCGGCTCGAAACCCAACTCGCCGATGCAACCGAAGATGGCCAGGATTCCGGCCCATCACCCCAGAGCAATCCACGCGCGGCATGACCCCCGACTCTCCTTCGACTGATCTCGCGGTTGCACCACCGCCGGCAAGTGGCTGGGTCGGGCTGGTGGCCGGGGCTGGTCGTTTCCCGATTGCATTTGCCCGGGCCGCCCGACAACAGGGACTGAAGGTCTACGGACTTGGTGTCCAGGGCATGGTCTCTGACGAGTTGGCCGATTCGTGTGACAGGTTTGCCACGGCCGGACTCGCGAGACTCGGCCGGGCCATCAAGCTGCTGAATCGCGCCGGAATCCGCGATGTGGTGATGGCCGGCAAGATCGAAAAAGTGGAATTGTTCAAACCGGCGAGATTGCTCAGGTTGCTGCCTGACTGGCGGACCCTCCACATGTGGTTCCGCTACGCCACGGCCAACAAGTCCGACGACACGATCCTGCTGGCCATCATCCGAGAATTCGGTCGCGACGGCATCCGCTTCCACTCGGCACTCGACTACTGTCCGGAGCTACTCGTGAATCACGGATTTCTCACGCGCCGAAAGCCCTCGACCGCACAATGGCGCGACATCAAGTTCGGCTGGGACATCGCCAAGGATATCGGACGGCTGGACATCGGCCAGACGGTCGTTGTCAACGACACCGCGGTCATCGCAGTCGAGGCCATCGAGGGAACCGACCAGGCGATACGGCGTGCCGGCACCCTGTGTCGTCGAGGTGGTTTCACCGTCGTCAAGGTGGCCAAGCCACAACAGGATCGGCGATTCGATGTCCCCACGATCGGGCTGGACACCGTGCAAACAATGTACGAGGCGGGAGGACGCGTGCTGGCCATCGAAAGCCAGCAAACGATCCTGCTCGATGCCGACGAGGCCATCTCGCTGGCCGACCGCCTCGGCATCGCCATCGTTGCCCTCAACGCCAACGAACTGCAACTCCGGGTTGCATCCTGAGCCCAGGCGAAGCGGCCGCTCCTAGAGTTCCGGCAACGGGAACTCGTCCAGATTCTCCGACAGGGAGTCTATCGCGGCCTCCGCAATTCCCGACTCGGGCACCAGTGGCATCACCTCGGTTCGATCGGCGGGCGACACCTCACCGTCCACGCCGGCACCGAACTGGACCTGGAACTTCAAGCTGGCAAAGGACAATTCGTCACCGGGCAACAGTGCACCGCGGCTGACACGTTGGCCATTGACCAGCGTGCCGTTGGTGCTCCCCAGGTCACGCACCAGCAACAGTCCATCGGTCTTGATGATCAGGCAATGCAACTTTGACACGTTGCCACGGTCCAGGAGCACATCACAGATCCCTTCCTTCCGCCCGACGACGTTGATGTCGTTATTGAGCGGAACACTGACCTGCCCGTCCAGAGAAACGAGACGTGCTTGCATATCTGAATGACTCTCCTACCGATCAATTTTCAACCACGAGTGACGCAAGTCAAGTTATCATCTAAAGATCGGCACTCTCGCACAGCGGTGAAGACGGTTCTTGACGGTCATCTGGGGGGCTGCTAGCGTTGACTCCTTGACCTCATGACCTTCTCAACAGGCCCTTGTCCCATGGCGGATGCGTCCAAATACGTCTATTTCTTCGGTGGTGGAGAGGCCGATGGCTCGGCCAAGATGAAAAACTCCCTCGGTGGAAAGGGAGCCAACCTCGCCGAAATGACCCGGATTGGTGTCCAGGTTCCGGCCGGATTCACGATCCCGACCGAGGTCTGCAATCACTACAGTGACAATGATGGCGCCTACCCCGAGGGCCTCCGTGAGCAAGTGGCCGCGGCGCTGAAACAGGTCGAAGAGGTGATGGGGGCAGAACTGGGTTCTGAAACCAATCCCCTGCTCGTCTCCTGCCGCTCTGGAGCCCGGGAATCCATGCCGGGCATGATGGACACCGTCCTGAACATCGGACTCAACGAGCGATCGGTCAAGGCTCTCGCCGAACACTCCGGCAACGCGACCTTCGCCTGGGACAGCTACCGACGCTTTGTCCAGATGTTCGGCGACGTGGTCCTGGAAGTCCGGGCCGGTGAAGGTGAACATCACGACCCGTTCGAGGCCTTGCTCGACGCCAAGAAGGTGGCTGCGGGTGTCAAGTACGACTCGGAACTCTCTGCCGAACAGTTGCAGGAACTCGTCGCCGAGTTCAAGGCCGAGGTCAAACAGCGAACCGGAAAGGACTTCCCGGACGAACCGATCGACCAGATCTGGGCAGCCATCGGCGCCGTGTTTGGCAGTTGGAACAACGACCGGGCCATTGTCTACCGACGTGACTACGGCATTCCCCACAACTGGGGAACCGCCTGCAACGTCCAGGCCATGGTCTTCGGCAATCTCGGTGACGACTGTGCCACCGGCGTCGGACTCACCCGGGACTGCTCGATGGGAAGCCCCGGCTTCAACGGTGACTACCTGATCAACGCCCAGGGCGAGGACGTGGTGGCCGGCATTCGCACGCCGAAGCGGATCGAAACGTCACTCAAAGACGAAATGCCAGAGGTCTACGAACAGCTCGAGACAATCGGCAAGACACTCGAGAACCACTACCAGGAAGTGCAGGACATCGAGTTCACCGTGCAGAAGGGTCGCGTGTGGCTCCTGCAAACACGCAACGCAAAACGGACCGGTTTCGCCGCCGTGCGGATCGCCGTCGACCTGGTCAACGAGGGGCTGATCACTCCTGAGCAGGCCCTGGAAAAACGGCGTATTCCCGCCGACGACCTGAACCAACTCCTGCAGCCCATCTTCGACCCCGATGGCAAGGCCGAGGCTCAAAAGGATGGACGGCTCCTGACCAAGGGCATCAATGCCGGCCCGGGTGCTGCCGCCGGACGGATCTGTCTGACGGCTGAAGAGGCCGAACGACTCTACAATCTTGACCCCACCGACCCGCTGATCCTGGTTCGTCGCGAGACCAGTCCCGAGGATCTCCGCGGCATGCGCGTGGCCCAGGGCATCCTCACGGCCTTCGGTGGAGCCAGTTCACACGCCGCGCTCGTCAGCCGTCAGATGGGCAAAACCTGTATCGTCGGCTGCAACGAGTTGAACGTCGATTACGTCGCGGGCACCGTCTCGGTGGGCGACACCGTACTGAACGTGGGTGACTGGATCAGCATCGACGGGTTCACCGGCGAAGTCTTCACCGGGGAGGTGACGACCAAGTCCAGCGAGATCGTCGACGTGCTGATCAAGAAGACCCTGGCGCCCGAGGATTCCGAGGCCTACCAGCGATACGCTCAACTGATGGAATGGGTCGACGAGCACCGGACGATGGGGGTTCGCACCAATGCTGACCAACCCGACCAGGCTGTCGAGGCGGTGTCATTCGGGGCGGAAGGAATCGGCCTGTGTCGTACCGAGCACATGTTCTTCAGCCATCTCGACGAGATTCGCGAGATGATCCTGGCCCGTGACCCACAGACCCGCCAGGAAGCCGTCAACAAGCTGCTGCCTTTCCAGCAGGAAGATTTTTCGGGACTGTTCCGGGCAATGCAGGGCCGGCCGGTTACCATCCGGCTGCTCGACCCGCCGCTCCACGAATTCCTCTCCGAACGACATCTCGAAGAACAACCCGACCTTGCCGAATCACTCTCCGCACAACTGGGAATCTCGGTCGAGGAAGTTCGATCGCGAACCGCCGAATTGCACGAAGAGAACCCGATGCTCGGACACCGTGGTTGCCGTCTGGGCATTGTCTTCCCCGAGATCACCGCGATGCAGGCCCGAGCGATCATGCAGGCGGCTGTCGAAGTCCAGGCCGAGGGAGTTGAGGTGAATCCCGAAGTGATGGTGCCACTGGTCGGCTTCCAGGCCGAAATCGAAAACCAGTCGGCCATCGTCCGCAACGCAGCTGATGAAGTCTTCGCCGAGACCGGGACGACCATCGACTACCAGATCGGAACGATGATCGAAGTGCCACGAGCGGCCCTTCGCAGCGACGAGATCGCTGAAAACGCAGAGTTCTTCAGCTTCGGCACCAACGACCTGACACAAACCTGTCTGGGAATGAGCCGAGACGATTACGGCGGCTTCATTGGCCACTACCGTGAAAACGACATCGTGCCCTTCGATCCGTTCCAGTCGATCGACCAGGGTGGCGTCGGCCGCTTGATCGAGCTGGGAGTCGCCGGTGGACGCTCCACCCGCAGCGACCTCAAGATCGGCATCTGCGGTGAACACGGTGGCGATCCGGCCAGCGTGATGTTCTGTCATCGGGCCGGGCTGAATTACGTCAGCTGTTCGCCTTACCGGGTGCCCATCGCTCGCCTGGCCGCGGCCCAGGAAGCCCTCGCCTCCGAATGATCAGGACGGGGTCAGTCCCACGCTGACCAGTTCGCTCTGCATCTGGCTCTCGATTTCCAGGATTGGAGCCATCAGTTCGTCGATCTCGGCCCGTTCGGCGTCGGTCAACTGGCGTTGCGGGGCCCGTGGCGGACCAAACTCAGCACCGACCAGTGTCATGGCGTGTTTCAACATTGACACGTTGTAGCTGTCGCCGGACCGGGCACGGTAATCCTCGATAGGCAACAGCACTTCCTGAAGCCGAAGTGCCTCGTCGTACTCCCCGGCGGCCAGTGCGGCGTGCATCGCCAGTGTGACGTGGGGAGCCAGGTTGCCCGCGCCGGTGGTGTAACCGGGTGACCCGATGAGCATGTAGAATGGGGCGAATCGCTCCGCCGACCCGCACAACCACTCGATCCGTCCCTGATCGGCCAGCATCGTCGTCCGGAATCCATGCATCTCGTTCACCGCGTATTTCACCCCGACCACCCGGGGATCATCGGCCAGCTCCAGCAGCAGGTCATCCGTCGGAATCGGCCCCTTGCGATAGACCAAGGTCGGAGCCTCGACCGCGTTGATCACCTCGAGGTAATAGTCCCGGGCTCCCGCGTCGCTCATGTACGGGTGCACGAACGGCATGAACATGATCCCGTCTGCCCCCGCCTCCATCGATCGTTGGCCGATCTCGACAGCGTGCCCGACCTGCAAGCCAACCGGGGCGAAGATCTGGGCATCCGGGCCAGACGCCTCGCGAGTGATCCGAACCAGTTCCACCACCTCGTCGGCCGAGAGACTCTGGAATTCACTTGTACCCGCCGCCGGCAGGTAGACCCTCATCCCCGCGGCGTACATCGACGTGATGTGTGCCGCCTGCACCGGACCATTGATCTGCCCGGCGGCGTCATAGGCTGTCAGCGGCACCAGGTGCACGGTTCTCAGAAGGCTGCTGTCGTATTCGGAATTCATCTCTTCTCCGGCAGTCAGATTTGGACGCAGGGAGGCGGCCCCGTGGACACCTGGCACTGGCATGCGTTTTAGGCAGCCTTCCCCCGGCCGGTCAAGCGAGCGACTGACGGCGAGTCACCGCTCAGGATACAATGCTCGATCATGACTCACCTCAACGACCAGATTCTCATGGCCTGCCTGCTCGAGGCCACCGCCGCCAAACCGGGCAACGTCCACCCGACCGCGTCCTTTTCCGACATGACCTACTCCGACCTGGTCCGCTCTGCCCGGGCCGTTTCTGGAATCCTCGCAGAGACCGGTCACTGCGGGATCGGGCCGACTGTTCTCGCAGCGGTCAAAGCCACTGCCAGCGTCACCTCCAGCAACACGAACCTGGGAATCATCCTGTTGCTGGCTCCCCTGGCCGCCATACCAAACGGAACCTCGCTTCAGGAAGGCATCTCCGACGTGCTCGAGCGTCTCGACTCCCACGACACCGAATGTGTCTACAACGCAATTCGAATTGCTCGACCGGGAGGGCTGGGGACCTCCGACGAGCACGACGTCGCCGACCGGCCGGACGTGTCACTCATGATCGCCATGGAGTCAGCCGCCCATCGCGACGCTGTGGCCGCGGCCTATCACGATCATTTCAAACAGGTGCTCAAGTGGAGCCACACGGGACTGGCTGGCGGAGAATCATTTGTTACCAACTGGGAACAACAGGTGGTTGGACTGGCTCTGAAAATCCAGGCCGAGTGCCCCGACACCTTGATCGCACGAAAATGTGGCACCGCGACTGCCGTCGAATCCTCGCGCCGCGCCCAGGAAGTCCTCGACTCCGGTTGGCCCGACGGCCACGACGCCGGGATGGCTTTGCTCAAATTCGATGACTGGCTGCGAGCCGACCAACATCGTCGCAACCCTGGAACGACCGCGGACCTGGTCACCGCGGCCCTCTTCGCCGCATTGCGAGAAAAACGCATCGTCGCCCCACCATTGGACTCGCTTCCCTTGACTTGACGACAACTCTCCGTGCCCCCGGTGACCGTGGGCTGATATGATGGAATTGTACGCGGAAGCCTCGTAACGAGTTTTCTGCGGGCCGCGGAGTCTTCCTATGCACCACAATCGACCGTTCAGCCAATTGCAGTTGGCCACCGTTTTGCTGGTCACTCTGACCTGCGTTCCCTGCTGGGCACAATTCGGTTTCGGTGGCGGTGGCGGTTTCGGTGGCGGTGGTGGCCTCGGCGGAGGATTTGCCGGGGGAGTCAAAATCGACACAGAGGGCCTGGTGGCTCCACGATTCGTCACCAGCCGGGATCAAGTGCTGGCTCGCAAGAAGGCCAAGGCCCTCGCCAACAAACATCTCACCGGAGATCTCAACCGGCAGAGTCCACTGCGAACCATCTCCCTGGTTCGACTCGAACGAGCCTGCGCCAGCTTCGAGGGATCAGACAAAACGGTGCCACTGGAGATCCAGTTCCTGGCCGGGCTACAACGGATCGACTACGTGTTTGTCGACCCGAAGAACAATGACCTGCTGATTGCCGGACCGGCCGAAGGCTTTGCACCCGACGCAGATGGCCGGGTGATTGGAGTGACCACCGGGCGACCGCCGTTGAGAATCGATGATCTGATGGTCGCGTTACGCACTTCCGGCTCACCGGGAGGATTGGGGGTCTCAATCGACCCGGTCCCCCAACGCCTGGAACAGGCGCGGCGCTACCTGCAGCGCAACAGTTCGGCAACAACGACCTCCGTGATCCGCAAACGATTCAACCAGGTGACCAGAATCCTTGGTCCCCAGACCATACGCATCTGGGGAGTCCCCCCCGACTCACATTTTGCCCAGGCGATGATCGAGGCTGATGTTCAGATGAAGTACATCGCCCTGGGCATGCAACAACCCCAGGTCACCGGGCTCCGCAGCCATCTCTCGCTGCTCAAAACCCAGGGCAACGCAATGCAACGCTGGTGGGCCATGCCCCTCTACGAGGCCATTTACACCACACGGGACGAACTCGCATTCCAGTTGACTGGACAACGTGCCCAGATTCTTGCCCAGGAAGAGGTTCACGGAGAGAATGGTCAACGAATCAATGCCCCCACCACCAGGTTGACAACAAGGCGATTCGCCAAGATCTTCACCGAGAAATTTCCGCAACTGGCCGACCGTTCGCCGGTATTCGCTGAATTGCAGAACCTGATCGATCTCACGATCCTGGCTGCACTGCTCCGCAAGAAGCAACTGCCACAGCGGATCGGCTGGGAGATGAAGTTCTTTCTGTCCGATCAACGGGCCAGGATCACCAGGGGAAAAGTGCCCAAGCAGATCGGTTCCATATACAACACCCGTTCTGTCCGTGGCGGTCGGATCATCCTCGGATTGATCTCCGGTGGCGTGGTACTCAAACCACACCAGGCCATCGAGAGCATCCCCATAAAACGCTCCGACGACTCCCGGCTGAATCAACGACACCTGAAGGCCTTCGACACCATCACCGACAACACACATCCCTGGTGGTGGGATTGATCCCCACCACCTTTGGTTCACAACTCCGGACTGACCCCGATGACCGAATCTCCACTCCTGGACCCTTCCGACGACACGCCCGCTCCGACCGGCAAGGGGCACGACTCACCGTTTGTCCACGACACGACAGCCGAGACATTCGAGCAGGACGTGATGGTCCGCTCGCAGGATGTCCCGATCGTGATCGACTTCTGGGCTCCTTGGTGTGACCCGTGCCGTCAACTGGCCCCGTTGCTCGAGAAGCTGGTTGGTGAAGCCGGTGGCCGCTGGCACCTGGTGAAGGTCAACATCGACGAGTGCGAGGACCTGGCGATGGCGTTCCAGGTTCAGTCCATCCCGCTACTGGTGGCGTTCGTCGGAGGTCAACCGGTCGACAGCGCACCGGGAGTCCTGACCGAGGAACAACTTCGCGAGTGGCTTTCGCGATTTGTGCCGTCGGAAGCCTCGATCCTGATCGCTGACGGCGAGGAACTTGAGGCGGACGATCCTGGCCGTGCTGCGGCCAAGTACCGGGAGGCGTTGTCACTGGAACCTGACAACGACGCCGTGAAACTCCGGTTGGCCCGCGTCGCGGTCGCGCTCGAAGACTCCGCCGGTGCAGCCTCCCTCATTGCAGAACTTGAACAACGCGGTTTTCTTGAACCCGAGGCCCAGTCGCTGAAGGACCAACTCGAGATCACCAGTTCCGCCAGCCAATCCGGAGGAGTTTCCGAAGCCAGGAAGGCTGCCGACGACGCCCCCGAAGACGGGGAACTGCAATTGAAACTGGCCGAGGCACTTGCCGCAGAACGGCAATTCGATGAGGCGTTCACGATCTGCCTGGGCATCGTCGAACGTGATCGTGATGGACTCGGACAAAACGCCCGGGACGCACTGGTCACCTTCTTCGGAATGCCAACAGCAGACCCCGAGGTGGTGAGCCAGGCTCGGCGACGACTGGCCACACTGCTCTATTGATTCCGAGAACTGGCCATTGTTGCGGTGGGCAGCCCGGGCGTGGGAACCTGCGCAGCCAGTGGCTAAGATGGTCGTAAGCGACATGACAGTCCCTGGAGATCCCCCTGATGATCCGTCCCAGCCTCATCGCGTTGCTCACCGGAATCCTGCTGGCCGGGAGCCAGGCCGCCACGGTCCGCAGCACCGCCATCGTCGACCTGGGTTTCAATGAAAAATCCGGTCCGGCCGTCGACACGGCCACGGGTGGTCAGGCCAACAACACGGGTCGATTGCTCGCGGGTGCCCGGCGGGTCCCCACGCCGTTTTCGACCACGACTGGTGGACGCGCCCTGCTGCTCGAGGCCGGCCGCAAACAGTTTGTCCAGGTCCCCAACAGTCCTGACATCTCCCGCGGCAAGGCCGTCTCGGTCGCCATGCTGCTGATCAATTTTCACGCGGCCAACGACGCTGGCACGCATGGACTGTTCGGCAAGAGATCCACCGACAAGGCGTCTCACTCCAACTACGGCCTCAACTTCCAGCCCAAGACAGACCTGATCCAATTCTATGTCAACGACGGTACCGGTTTCCGGATCGTCCACTACAGCGTCAAGAGCTTGCTGGGTGTTCGCCAACGGGTCCACCTTGTGGCCACGATGGCCGTCGGTGATGCCCCCGGTGCCGACAAGGACACCGACCACGATGACGTCCGCATGCGACTTTTCATCAATGGCCAACCAGCCACCCGAATCGGCAAACCCGGGAAAGACCTGGCCGAGGGCACCGACATCTGGTTGCTGGATCTCAAGACCACCGCGTTGACCAATACGGCCCCCTTGACCATCGGTGCCAGCAGTACGGCCATCGAGCATTTCAGCGGAATCATCGACGAATTCCAGTTGTTCGACCGTGAACTGACCGCCAACGACGCGGCCACTCTCTTCTCCGAAGTCGCTGGGGCTGATGCCGGCAAGCGGTTCTCCCAGGACAAGCAACCGGTCGCCGGGCTGCCCGCTGCCCCACAACTCGCCACCACGTCCCTGCGCGGCCTGCAGATCGGACAGACGACCCGACTGGTTCTCACCGGAAAAAACCTCGGGCCCAACCCGCTCGTGGTGGCCCCGTTTGCCGGCCTCCAGTCCAAGGTGGTCGCCGGATCCAACGCGGGGAAGTTGACCGTCGACATCACTCTCTCCAAGACCGCGCCGGCCGGATTGTTTCCCCTTCGCATTTCCACCATCGCTGGCCTCAGCAATCCCCTGACAGTGGCCGTCGATCGTTTGCCACAACGCCCTGTCGGCACGGCATCCAGCGCGGCCCCCTCCCCGCTTCCCGTTGCCCTGTCCGGAATGATCAGCGGTGCCGAGATCTCACGAGGGCACGTGCGGGCCAAGGCAGGTCAACGGCTCGTTGCCGACGTCGAGGCACGCCGACTGGGTTCCGGGTGTGAACCGGTGGTCGAGATCAAGAACGCCCTCGGGACGCCACTGGCCATCGAGTGGTCCAAGGTTCCGCTCAGGGGAGACACGCGCGCCGAGGTCACCGTTCCGGCCGACGGCGTCTACACGATCGAGGTCCACGACCTCAGTTTCAAGGCGCCAGGCAACAGCCCGTTTCGCGTCAAGATCGGTGACCTGGCCCTGGTGGATGCCGTGTTCCCACCCGCCGCAACTGCGGGAGGTGAAATCCGTGTGACGCCCGTCGGAACCGGTTTGTCCAAGAACACGACCCTGTCAGTCGATCTTCGGCAAACACATTCCCACACCGGCGCGCTGGTGTCCACGCCTCCATCTGTCGGGCTGCTCGGCCCCGCCCCGGTGCTGCGAGTCACCCGGGGAACAGAGGTTGTCGAACCCGAAAAGCCCGGGACAGTGATCGACTCCAGGTTCTCTGACAAGCTACAGGCTCCGTTGACGATCAGCGGAAGAATCTCCAAGCCTCGTGAAATCGATCGCTACGCGTTGGATGTCACTCCCGGTCAAAAGCTGAGATT
>PBOU01000001.1 GCA_002724415.1 Planctomycetaceae bacterium | reverse complement strand
TGAAGAAGCTCCCGCCGAAGAGGCTGCAGCTGAAGAAGCTCCCGCCGAAGAGGCTGCGGCTGAAGAAGCCCCCGCCGAAGAGGCTGCGGCTGAAGAAGCTCCCGCTGAAGAAGCTGCGGCTGAAGGAGCTCCCGCTGAAGAGGAAAGTGAGGATTCCGGCGACGAGAGTTAATTTGGAGCCCGTGGCAACCACCGGCACCAGAAGCCCCCTCAGACGCGACTTATCATGTCATCGCGCATTCGTTTCGATGTTCTGACTCTGTTCCCCGACATCTTTTCGGGGTATCTCGAGCAAAGCCTACTGAAGTTGGCGATTGCCCGGGGCCTGGTCGACGTGCGCTTGTGGGACTTTCGTGACTGGGCCACCGACCGGCACCGCTCTGTCGACGACAAGCCTTTCGGCGGTGGGCCGGGCATGCTGCTCTCGTGCCAACCGATTTTCGACGCTGTCGAAGCAGTACAATCCGACGGTCCAGAGCCTGGACGATTGGTCATGCTATCACCTCAGGGGAAACCCCTGACCCACAAACTCGTCGAGGACATCGCCAGCACGCCTCGTTTGCTTCTGTTGTGCGGTCGCTACGAGGGATTTGATGAGCGAATTCGTGCCGGATTGAATCCGCTGGAAATATCCGTTGGCGATTTCGTAACCAATGGTGGCGAAGTACCAGCAATGCTGGTGATTGATTCGGCAATCCGGCTTGTCCCCGGCGTACTCGGCGAAGAGACTTCCCACCAATACGATTCCTTCGCTGAATCCGGCCTTCTCGAACACCCACAGTACACTCGGCCTCGCGAATTTCGCGGAATGGGAGTCCCCGACGTTCTCTTGTCGGGCAACCACGAGGAGATCTCTCGGTGGCGGCACGAACAAAGCGTGCTGAGGACCAGCGAACGACGACCGGATCTCCTCCCAACCGAACACTCCACTTTAGATCTCTCACTTGAGACCCAAGCCACCCAGACCCAGATGACGGGAATGAATCGATGACTTCCAAGCAGGAATTACTCAAACAAGTCGAAGAATCAAGTTTGCGGGAAAACCCGCTGAATTTCGATGTTGGTGATACGGTCGACGTTCACACTCGGATTCTCGAGGGGGACAAAGAGCGGGTGCAGGTGTTCTCAGGCATCGTTATCGCTCGCCGCGGTGGAGGAACCCGCGAAACCTTCACCGTCCGACGCATCGTGGCCGGGGAAGGTGTCGAGCGGACTTTTCCGGTGCACTCGCCCAAGATCGCAAAGCTCGAGATCAAGCGACACGGAAAGACACGTCGTTCAAAGCTGTTTTACCTGCGAGACCGGGTTGGAAAGAGGACCCGCTTGGCCGAACGCCGAGTCATCGTGCCCGGGACATCCGCTCCCGAAAATGAAGCGATCGTCGATGACGTGCCAGTTGCGGTTGAAGAGGCCAGCGAAGAGAGCGCCGAATAATCGATCGCATGACCAATTCGGTGGTCGAGCGACCGCGACGCTGAATCCCCACGAGTTCAACCTACAGGACAAGGAGTGCTTCGAGCCGGCAGGGGGTCGAGGGCCTGGAGAGAGGTCCAATGACAAACCGGCGACACACACGACTGGGTGAACGTGGTGAACAATTGGCCGAACGACACCTGGTCAAGTTGGGAATGACGGTTGTCGAGCGACGGCACCGCACGCGACGGGGTGAAATTGATCTCGTCTGCCGTGACGGCGCCACCCTGGTCTTCGTCGAAGTCAAGACACGGCAGTCCAACCGCGCGGGAGCTCCCGTCGCGTCCATAACCCCCTCCAAGCAACGGCGACTATCCCGGCTGGCACTGGCCTACCTCAAGCACCACGAACTCCTTGATTGTCCGGCGCGTTTCGACGTCGTCAGTGTCGCGTTCACCGAGAACATGACCGAGCCCCGAATCGACCACTTCCGTGACGCGTTTCCAGCCACTGGCACCGACTGTTTCTTTTAGACCGGCACTTTCACAGCAGGCCTCTGTCTCTAGGTTGAACCCATGAAAACCGGACTTGTCGGATTCCAGGGTGGTGGCAAGAGCACGGTCTTTGAACTGCTGACGGCCACAGCACCCGACCCGGCCAAGGCCCACACCGGGCAAGTGGGACTGGCCATCGTCGCCGATGCACGGTTCGACAAGCTGGTCGAACACTACCGGCCGGGAAAGGAAGTCCCCGCCCGAATTGAATTGCTCGACACACCCGGACTCGACCGACGGCAGCAGGACGTCAATCCCCAGCGGCTGGCCGTGATTCGAGAAGCCCAGGCACTGGTACAGGTCGTGGGGGCCTTTGGCGATATTGACGCGGTTGAAGAGGTCGAACGTTTTTCTGAAGAAATGGCATTGGCCGATCTGCAGATCGTTTCCAGCCGCGTGAGTCGACTCGAGGTCGATGCCACCAAGCCACGACCGGACCGGGAAGAACTGCAGGCCGAACTCGAGGCACTCAAGCCACTGGCGGAGGCTCTCGAGACCAATCTCAATCTTGACGGCATCGAACTGACCGAGCTGCAGGAAAAAGTCTGCCGCTCGTTCTCTTTGCTGACACTCAAGAAGCGGCTCGTGCTGATCAACACCGCCGACTCCGAAGTTGACGACAAGATCGTTGACGCGCTCGAGGCAGCCGGTCATCACGTGATGGTCGCCGCCGTCGGACTGGAACTGGAACTCGAGGCTCTCGATGAATCGGACCGTGCCGAGATGGCCCTGGAACTCGGCCTCTCCGGCAGTTGCCGAAACGAACTCATGCAGGCCATCCTGAGAACGGCTGACCTGATCACCTTTTACACCTGTGCCGAGAAAGAGGTTCATGCCTGGCTGCTGCGACGTGGATCGTCGGCCGTCGACGCCGCCGACTCGATTCACTCGGACCTGGCCCGAGGTTTCATCCGTGCCGAGGTCACACCGTGTGACAAGCTGCTGGAACTCGGTGGTGAGAAGGAGGTCAAGGCCGCCGGACTATGGCACGTCGAGGGCAAGGACTACGTCGTGCAGGACGGCGACGAGTTGTTTATCCGCTCGGGTGTCTGACATCCCAATTCTTGTCCAATTCGTCGCTCATCCCAGATTCAGCCCCAGGTCGTGTTGCCGTGCCGTGGCGTACGATCATATAATCTCGCGATTCTGCGAATCAGGCGGAGCAAGGTGCCGTGTCGCAAATGGCACTGAGCGAGGTCCTCGAACAACTGCCAGCCGGTGTGGCCGTTCTCGATCCCTCTCTCGAAATCACATGGTGCAACGATCGACTGCGCATTCTGGCGCAACGGGACACGTTGCCGCTTGGCCAGGCCTTCTACGAGTTGTTCGGGACCCCCGAAATCCTCGGTCCGGATCTCTGTCCGTTTCACACCGCGATCGGACGTGGGCAGCCCGCCCGGAGCACGCTGAAGATCGACGAGAAACGTTTCTACGACGTCCACGTCACTCCACTGCTCGACCACCAGGCCGACGGACCCGACGCGATTCAATCCCTGGTGACACTCGTCCGGGACGTATCCACGCAAGTCCAGCAACAAGAAAAACTCCATGCGATTCATCAGGCCGGGCTCGAACTGGGTGACCTGATGCCGCAGGAGATCCTGGAGATGAGCGTTGAAGATCGCATCGAACTGCTCAAGTCGAAGATCTCACACTTCACGCGTGACCTGCTGGAATACGACAACCTTGAGATCCGACTGACCGAACGCGAGACGCTCGAACTGATCCCTCTGTTGGCAATTGGAATGCGCGACGAGGCGGCCAACCGCAAGCTGTTCGCTCTTCCCGAGGACAACGGTGTGACCGGTTTCGTGGCCGCCACGGGCAAGAGTTACCTGTGCGAGGACACCGAAAGTGACCCCCTGTACCTGGCTGGGGCTCCCGATGCCCGCAGTTCGCTGACCGTGCCCCTGACGCTGCATGACGAGATCCTGGGAACATTCAACGTCGAGAATCCCAAGCCCGGAGCGTTCTCCGAGGACGACCTGCAGTTTCTTGAACTCTTTGGCCGTGAATTGTCCGTCGCACTCAACACGCTCGAACTGCTGGTCGCAGAAAAGGCCACCACGGTCTCGGAAAACACCGAGCGGATACTGCGAGAAGTGGCCGGGCCGGTCGACGGCATCCTGAATGACGTCGCCTGGGTGCTCGAAAGATATATCGGTCACGAACCCAACGTCTGCGACCGGTTGAACCAGATTCTCGAACGGACTCGTGAGATCAAACAATTGGTACACGAGGTGGGTGAGTCAATCGCTCCAAGACGCAGCCATCTTCCTCCGCCCGGTCGACAACAGCGTCCGAGGATTCGCGACAAGCGGGTGCTGTTTGTCGACGGCGACGAATCGATCCGCCGGGCAGCTCACGAGTTGCTCGAGCGTTACGGCTGCAATGTCGAGACAGCCCACAACGGTGACTCCGCCAGCGTGATGCTGCGACAATCGCATTACGACACGGTCGTGGCCGACATCCGACTCGAAGACATGACCGGGTACGAGTGTTTTTGCCAACTGCGTGAAATCAACCGTGAGGTGCCGGTCATCCTCATGACCGGGTTCGGCTACGACCCCACGCATTCGATCGTCAAGGCCCGGCAAGCCGGGGGACTCAAGGCCGTCCTCTACAAGCCTTTCCGGCTCGATCAATTGCTCACTGAACTCGAAGCCGCAGTCGGCGAACCGGTTTAGTCGTTCCCATTGCATCTCACCGAGGAATCGGGTGCAATGGCCTCCCCCTCAATCACACCCGGAGCCTCAGAATGACCACCCAAAACACACGCCGAACGCGTCGAGATTTCCTTCAGGCTGCTGTCGCTGCAGGCACCACCTTGCCGCTGGCCGGCAACTGGACGGCCTCCACCGCCACGGCCGTCGAAAAACGCAGTGCCAACGACAAGCTCAACCTGGCGGTCATCGGAGTCGCTGGCCGCGGTGGCAGCAACCTGGCCGGAGTCAGCGGCGAGAATATCGTGGCACTGTGTGACATCGATGCCAACCGGCTCGCCGCAGCGGCAGCCAAGCATCCCCGGGCCAAGACCACCGACAACTTCCGCCGGGTCCTCGACATCAAGGATCTCGATGGTGTCGTCGTGAGCACGCCCGACCACATGCACGCGATCCCGGTCGTCGCCGCCCTGAAACGGGGCCTGGCCGTGTACTGCGAAAAACCGCTGACGCACTCGATCCACGAGGCCCGGGTCATCTCGCGACTGACCGCCGAACGTAAGGCTGTCACCCAGATGGGCAACCAGATCCACAACCACCCGTTGAACAACTACCGCCGAGTGGTCGAAATGGTCCAGGGCGGAGTGATCGGCGAGATCCAGCGAGTTCACGTCTGGCAGGGGGGAGGAGTCCGGGTCGGTCAACGCGTGAAGCAGGCCACTCCACCCAAGCACGTCAACTACGACCTGTGGCTCGGCCCCGCACCCGAACGTCCCTACCACGCGTCTCATTTTCACTTCAACTGGCGTTACTGGTGGGATTTTGGTGGTGGGCAACTGGCCGATTTCATCTGCCATTACATGGATCTCCCCTACTGGGCCCTGGGATTGAAATACCCCGACCGCATCCACGCGACCGGAGAAAAGGGGCACAACGGCGACAACCAATGCCCGATGAAGATGAAGGTCGATTACCACTTCAACGCGACTGACGACCGACCAGCCGTTCACATCACCTGGTACCACGGTGGATTGAAGCCCAAGGGAGCTGAATCCTACGGCAAGGGGTCGGCCGTGCTCTTCGAGGGATCAGACGGACGAGTGTTGGCCGACTACACCACCCGTAAACTGTTCATGGCTGCCGGAAAAGAAGCCAGTCCGGTCAAACCCACGATCACCGACTCGGTGGGCCATCACAACGAGTTCCTGCAGGCCATCCGCAGCGGCAACACCGACACCACCTGCAACTTCCGCTACGGAGCCCTGTTGACCGAATGCGGCCACCTGGGCAACCTCTCCTACCGGCTTGGCCAGAAAGACATCACCTGGGACGCGGCAGCCGCCCGGGCAGTTGATTGTCCCGAGGCCAAGTCGATCATCAAGCGGAAATACCGCAAGGGCTGGAAACTGTAGCCCCTAATGCGACACGCTCGCGGCAGCCTTCTCCCCCACCAGCCGATCTTCGGCAAAACGTGCCAGTGAAAACGGCTCGAGCAATTGGGGAGTCCGGCCGGTCGCGATCAGTTCCGCCAACAGGTGGCCGGAGGCAGGCCCCGCCTTGAAGCCGTAGGTTCCCCAACCGACGGTCATGAAGAATCCCTTGACCTCCGGATCCTCGCCGATAATCGGTGAGTAATCCGGGGTCATGTCGCACAGTCCGGCCCACTGTCTGAGCATCCGGACGTTGGCCAAAAACGGGAACAACTCCAGCAGGTGTGTCGCTGCACTCTCGGCAAACGGCAACGTGCCACGCAGCGAGTAGCTCGCGTAGTCGTCCACCTCGGCACCGATCACCAGTTCGCCCCGATCGGTTTGCGAGACATACACGTGCAGGGTCGAACTGACGATCACCGAGTGCAGCCAGGGTTTCAGGGGTTCCGTCACCATCGCCTGCAGAGGGTGGGTTTCCAACGGAATCTGACGACCGGCCATTGCGGCGATCGTGCTGGCATATCCGGCCGTTGCGTTGACCACCGTGCCGGCCTTGATCGGCCCCCGATTGGTCATCACACCGGTGACGGCACCGTCAACCACCTCCAGGTCGGTCACCTCGGTCAACTGGTGAACGTGGACCCCCGCCGCATCGGCCCCACGGGCATAGGCCCAGACGACCGCGTCGTGACGAATGATGCCTCCTGGTGGATGATACAACGCAGCCATCACGGGGTACCGGAGCGAGCCTTTCAGTTGCATCTCGGGCACATGCTCGCGAATCTCATCGGGAAAAATCAGTCGCGAATTCACACCACACAGCTGGTTGGTCAACGCGCGTTCGCGAAGACCGCTGACCCCCCGTTCGTTGTGAGCCAATGTCAGGTGGCCCCGCTGTGAGAACATGATGTTGTAATCCAGGTCCGCCGCCAGTTTCTCGTACAGCTTCACCGAGTGGTCGTAGAACGCTATGCCCTCAGGTGTACGATAGTTGGACCGCACGATCGCGGTGTTCCGGCCGGAACCGCCAAAACCCACGTAACGGGCTTCGAGCACGGCGACGTTGGTCACCCCGCGTTGAGCCAGGTAGTAGGCCGTCGCCAATCCATGAACCCCTCCGCCGATGATGACAACATCGTAGGAATCCTGCAGATCGTGATCTCGCCACATCCGTTTCGTCACGACGAGCCCTCCTGATCACCACCTCCAACCGTGACCACCGCCCCCAGCCGTTCGGCACCCGCCACCCGCAGGCCAAATGCCTGGCCTTCATCCAGCAGTGCCTCCCAGAGTGAAAGCACCGAATCCGGACAGGCGTGCAATTCCCAGTGTCCGGCAAAATGGCACAGCAACGTGTTGATTCCAGCGATCGGCCCCTGCCGACAGGCGGCCACCGGCATCGATCGTGTCCGAAGATCTGCCGAGGTCAGCAAGGACAGAATATTGACGGCGTCGGGACCGGCCAACACGATCGTGGCCCAGCCCCCGGTGACATCCACCGCTGCCGCATCTGCCAGCACCTCGGCCCCGGGATCGCCAAACACGATCGCCCGTGTTGGTGTCAGCCGCGAGACCATTCCCGCTCGACCGGCAGCCGTACGCCTGACGGCCACGTCGGTGCCCACCAACCCCCTGACCAGTTCACCGGTGCGCGGCCCGTTCAACTCGGTCACCGAGCGGTGCGACCAGTCCAGCAACAGGTTGTCGCCGGAACCATCCGGTTCCGGTTCCGGTTCCGGGCCCACGGGATGGCTGACACAGATTTCCCAGCCTCCCACCTGTTCGAGAACACCACCGGCACGGCGATGCCAGGCGACCAATGGGCCGCGAGCCAATGGTGAGGATTGTCTTGAGATCATTCCAATCTTGTCCTGTCGTCGATCAGCTTTTTAAACGAGCGCCCTCGGGATCATAAAATGGTTCTCGCTGGACCACGGCGTTGACCAACCGACCGTCCAGTTGAATCGAGATCTGACAACCATTCTCAGCCGATTCTGCTGGAACCCACGCCAGCCCGATTGTCGCCCCGGCGGCCGGAGAATAACGGGCACTGGTGACCCGGCCTTCCAGCCGTCCCTCGACGAGTACCAGCGACGGCTCCGGCGGCACCTGGTTCCCTTCAATGCGAAAACCGACCAGTTGCTGTCCCGGGTCCCGCTGAGAAGCTCGCTCCAGCGCACGACGACCGACAAAGTCGGGCTTGTCGAGCTTGACGATCCAGGGCAATCCGGCGTCATAGGGATTCGACAACGCGTCGGTGTCTTGTCCTGCCAGGAAGTGCTGCTTGTCCAGCCGCAATCGGCGTTGCGCCTCGACACCAAACGGCTGGATTCCCAACGCCGCACCGGCCGTCATCAGTTCTCGCCAGACGTGCTCGGCAAGATGCGAGGGCACGTGTATCTCGTAGCCCAGTTCTCCCACGAACCCGATCCGCAACACGATGGCCGGCACACCAGCGACGGTGAGTTGCGAGGCGGCAAGGTAGGACACGGCTTCGGTCGAGATATCGTCTTCGCACACTGCCGCCAGAACGTCCCGGCTCCGGGGGCCAGCCAGGTTCATCGCAGCCATCGCTCCGCTGACATTCGTCAACCGAATGTCCCAGTCCGGCCGAGTCGCCAACCACCACCGGAACCAGCTGTCGACCCCATCGGCGTTTCCGGTTGTGGTGGTCAGGAACCAACGGTCATCGGCCAGTCGTGCGATGGTGCCATCATCGAGGATGATTCCCGACTCATCACAGACGACACCGTATCTCACGCGGCCGACCTGCAACTTGGCGAAACGGTTCGGGTAGACAAACTCCAGAAACTCGGCCACGTCACGACCTCGCAACTCCAGCTTGCCCAGGGTCGAGACATCAATCAGCCCCACGCCTTCTCGTACCACCCGGTATTCGGCCCCCGGGTCACCGTATGACTCGGGCCTCTTCCAGGCTCCAGAATCCAGGAACACCGCTCCCGCCTCGGTGTGCCAGTCGTGCAGTGCCGTTCGTCGCACCAGGTGCCGGTGCGGCGATCGCCCGGCCAACACCCCCAGGGGCACCGGCTGATCGGGGGGACGAGCCGTCGTCCGCCCGGTCTCGGCAACAGTCCTCTCGTTGGCTCGGGCACACACGTCAATCGAACCCGACTGACACATCTTGCCCTGGCATGGCCCCATGCAGACGGTGGAGTATCGCTTGAGTGTCTCGATGTTCGCGAAGCCCTCGGCAACCGCGTCGAACAGGTCCTTTTCAGTCACGTCCTCGCACAAGCAGACAAACGCTTTCTTGCCCTGTGGCGGCCGTCGTCCCGGAGGGGACGTCTCGGCAGGCATCACATCAACGCTGCCACCCCCTTCTCCTGCCGCGGCGACCTGTCCGGCCAACCGGCCCTCGCGAGCACACGCGTCGATGTCGAATGTCCCGTTGACCGCACCCGCTGCACGGAAACCGTCGGAGAATTGATCTACGCGGAACAGGTCACGCGACTCGTCATAAACCAACCGGCAACCGGCTTGAGCCAGCAATCCAGAAGCTGTCGTGAAACCGACAGCCTGGACAACCCAGCGGCAGCGAATCGACTCGTTCGCGGACGACGCGGCATCCAGCGGCCCGACGACAGCGGACGTGACATGCCGACGGCCGTTCACCGAATGGATGGTTTGCCCGGTCCGGACCGGCAGGTCATGCGGGTCGGCTGCCGGGGGCTCGTTGTGATCCAAGACGGCCACGACCCGGGTGCCACTGGCCTTCAGAGAGTGGGCCACGTGGTAGCCACTGGGATTGTCGGTCACAACAATCGCCTCTCCGGGAAACTGGCAGCCATCCCTCCACAGCATCTTCTGAACACCGCTGGCCAACATCACGCCAGGCCGATCATTGCCCGGAAAGACCAGCGGTTTTTCCCACCCACCGGTAGCAACCACAACCTGGTTGGCCCGCAAACGGATCATCCGGTCTCCGGCCTGCACGGCCACCAATCGGTCCTCGTAACAACCAAAGGCCGTCGCCCTGTTCAAGATCCGGATCCGGGGATCATCCAGAACAGCCTGGAGAGTGGACAGGAAGTCCTGCTCCCGCTCGACCCACGAGACCGGGTCGCACACGGCGTGCCCTCCCAGTTCCTCTCGGTCATCCACCAGGGTCACGTCGCAGCCACCGCGTGAGGCCTCGATTGCCGCGTGCATTCCCGCCCAGCCTCCGCCGATCACGACCACGTCACTGTGCAGTGTCTGACGGTCGTAACGGCGCCGCCCCCCCAACTGCCGGTCGATCCGACCAAGGCCGGCAATCCGGCGAACGATCGACTCAAACACCGGCCAAAGGAACCGGGGCTTGTGCATGACGCGGTAGTAGAAACCAACCGGCATGAATCGGTGCAACCGGTCGAACACCGACAACACATCCCATTTCAACCCGGGCCAGGCGTTCTGGCTGCGAACGGCCATGCCCTGGCTGGCCGGCGTGACACACGTCCGCACATTGGGATCACCATCCACCGTGCACAGACAGTTGGGACACCGGCCGGTGGCACAGAACAGGCCACGGGGGCGATGATATTTGAAACTACGCGAGACCACGTGGACCCCGGCCTGGTGCAACGCACCGGCAATCGTCTGTCCCGGTCGCGCGGTGATCGACTTCCCGTCAAACGTGAATTGGCAGGATTCGTCGTGGCTACTCATCACTGGCCCCGCTTTCGGATGCCCCGACAATCGCCGCACCTGGCAGGACCGAGTCCAGCACCTGGTTGGTTCGGGTGTCACGTTGGACCAGGAACCACTGCCGGCAGGCCCCACGGTGGAACCACCATTCCCACTGAACCGCTCTTCGATTCGGCTGGTCGTAGGTGTAGGCGATCCACTGGTCGGTCGCTGCCCCCGGCTGGGGTCGCTCCTGGACTGGACCACCGAAGTGAAATTCTCCGACCGGCCGCCGCTCGCAATGCGGACATGGAATCATCAACGACACGCCGTCATCACCTCCTTGTTTGCCGCCGAGAGAACGCAGCCTCTCGTCCGTCCTTGTGTTACTCGTTCCGGCGATCGCCCTAGAACAGGGTCAGATACCGATCGATCTCCCACGATGTGACCTGTTGTTCACTGACATGGAGTTCGGCGGTCTTGACCTTGATGAACTCCTCTGCGATCACGCCCAGTCCGCCCTGAACCACCTCGTCTTTTTCCAATTCGGCCAGCGACTCGCCCAGTGACTGGGGCAGGACACTGATGCCCGCCTCGGCAATCTCTTCCAGTGTCTTTTCATAGAGATTCCCCAGGTTCGGTTCTCCTGGATCAATCTTGTTCTCGACGCCGTCGAGCCCAGCCGCCAGGTAGGCAGCCAGCCCCAGGTAGGGATTGCAGCCGGCAGACACCGTGCGGTCCTCGACATGGCCAGGCCCGGCAGTCCGGATCATCTGGGTACGATTGTTGTCGCCGTAACTGATGAACGCCGGCGTCCAGGTGAATCCCGACCGGCTGCCCTGGAGCCCCGCCCCCAGTTTCAGCCGCTTGTAGCAGTTGACCGTCGGACAGGTGACGGCGATCAATGCCGGAGCGTGAGCCAGCACACCACCCAGAAAATGGTAAGCGAATTGCGACAGTCCCAGGCCACGTTCATCCGATTCGTCCAGGAACAGGTTTCCGCCCGTTTCGGCATCGGCAACGTGAAAGTGCACGTGCAGTCCGCTGCCGGTTCGATCGGCAAAGGGCTTGGGCATGTGCGTTGCGATTGCTCCGTACTGGGCAGCAATCTGCGAGGTGGCCATCTTGAAGAACGTGATCCGGTCGGCAGTCGTCAACGCGTCCTGGTAATCGAAGTTGACCTCATACTGCCCGTTCCCATCCTCGTGATCGGTCTGGTACACCCCCCATCCGAGCGAGTTGAGCGAACTGGTCAGTTCCTGCAGGTAGTCCATCGCCGGAGCCATCGAGCGAAAGTCATAGCAGGGTTTTTCCAGGTGATCGACACCACCGGGATCCCACGGCGCAATCGATCCGTCCTCGTTCCGGGTCACCAGGAAGTGCTCGGGCTCCATCCCGATGTTGAACACGTAACCGCTCGCGCGAGCCGCATCGAGCACCCGCACCAGGTTGGTCCGGGCACAGTAGGGGTGCGGCTGGTCGTCGACGAACAGGTTGCCGGCCAGCCGAGCCGTGTTGGGCTTCCAGGGCAAGGGGGTATAACTGTCCAGGTCGACCCGAGCCAGCATGTCATGATCGTGAGGTCCCTGCCCCAGTCCCCACAACGCGGCACCCGCGAATCCGGCACCGCTGTCGATGCACGCATCCAGTTCACTGGCAGGCACCATCTTGACCTTGGCGGTCCCGTTGAGGTCAACAAACTGGGCCAACAGGAATTCGATTCCATCCTGTTCGATTCGTGCCTTGATCTCTTCGCGGGTCGTCATCGCGGGTCTCCGGGCCCCGTGTCGGTGTGGCTGTGAACGATCAGTCTACCGACGGCGGTGGCCGTATGCCACGCGACCAATCAACTCCCGTCACCGGCATTCACGGGATCACGTGCCGGGGATCCAGGAGGTTCCGGCCAGGGGAACTCGAGCCATCGCGGCAGCTTCCACCGTCAACGCGGCGAGATCTTCCCGTTCCAGGTGGTGCACGTCAGATTTGCCACAGGCCCGGGCCAGGGTGGTGACTTCCATGTTCACAACCTGCAGGTAGTTGCGGACCCACTCGGCGGCCCTCTCTGGCAACAAACGCTGTTCAAGCAGTTCGTCCTGGGTCGCAATGCCGACGGGACAACGACCGGTCTGGCAATGATGACAGTATCCCGGAGCAGTGCCCAACTGCTGGTAGTCGCCAGTCACATCGACCCAGTCCGAGCCGTCGTGGTGGCAGTGGTTGTTGCAGCCCAGGGCAATCAATGCAGCCTGGCCAATCGAGACGGCATCGGCCCCCAGGGCCAGCGCCTTGGCCACGTCAGCACCGGTCCGAATTCCTCCGGAAATGACCAGCCCGACCGTCTCGGACATGTCCATCTCTTCCAACGCCGCCACGGCCTGTGGCAAGGCCGCCAGTGTGGGAATTCCGGTGTGCTCGATGAAGACCTGCTGCGTGGCCGCCGTGCCTCCCTGCATGCCGTCGATCACAACCACGTCGGCTCCCGCCTTGACCGCCAACTTCACGTCATCGAAGACTCGGGTGGCTCCCATCTTCACGTAGATCGGTTTCTCCCAGTCTGTGATCTCACGGAGTTCCTCGATCTTGATGGCCAGGTCATCCGGACCAGTCCAGTCGGGGTGTCGACACGCCGACCGTTGATCGATCCCCTCGGGCAAGGTCCGCATCCCCGCCACCCGGGAACTGACCTTTTGCCCCAGCAGCATGCCACCGCCACCGGGCTTGGCCCCCTGCCCGATCACGATCTCAATCGCGTCGGCCTGACGCAGATCATCGGGATTGAATCCATAACGACTGGGCAAGCACTGGTACACCAGGGTCTTGGACGACTGCCGTTCCTCGGGCGTCATTCCCCCATCGCCGGTCGTCGTCGAGGTCCCCATCTCTGATGCGGCACGCCCCAACGCGTCCTTGGCCGAAGCCGACAATGACCCAAAGCTCATCCCGGCGATCGTCACCGGAATCTCGAGTTCAATTGGTTTGCTGGCAAACCGGGCACCAAGCACCGTTCGTGACGTGCACTGCTCGCGGTACCCCTCCAACGGGTAGCGTGATGCCGAAGCCGTCAGAAACACCAGGTCATCAAAAGTCGGCAAACGCCGCTTGGCCCCCATGCCACGGATGTCATAGATCCCGCACTGGGTGGCACGACGGATATAAGCCATCACGTCGGCATCGAACGACGCACTCGCCTCGAGTTGTTCAGGACCACCGGCAAGTTGCGGTGACTGCGGAAGCTGTTCAAACGGACCGTTCACGCGACCTAGTACTCCTGGTGAGCTTCCGCATTCCAATGATACAGCGACCTGGCCGAGGCAACACGACGGAAGTTCTCGGCTTCCGCGTCGATTCCCGAGGCGGCCAGCAGGCCGCTCAACGTCTCGACATCAGATGCCTCCATCGGCTCCTCCCGGGCGTCCGCCCCCAGGCTCTCGATCGTCCCACCGACATAAATGACCGTCTCGTAGACCGAATCACCGAGATTGGCTCCCGCGTTGCCACAAACGACCAGGTTGCCCGCCTGGGCCATGAAAGCCGAGAAGTGTCCGACGTCACCGGCGACCACGACGTCGCCCCCCTTCAGAGAGATTCCACAACGACTGGATGCGTCACCGTCGATCACCAGGAGACCACCGTGAGCCGATGCACCGGCCGACTCACTCGCATGCCCGTTCACCCGCACCTCGCCGGACATCATGTTTTCGCCGACGCTCCAGCCAACATTGCCCTGCACGGTCACCCGGGCCTGCTTGTTCATCCCAGCAATGAAGTAGCCGGCATGGCCCCGAATTTCGACCTCGACGGGACAATCCAGTCCCGCCGCAATACTGTGGCGACCATTGGGATTCTCGATATTGACCCGCGCAACGTCGGCCCCGGGCAACTCTCCGTGCAGGAACTGGTTCAATTCCCGCACGGTCACCGTGGCCAGGTCGAAAGTGCGAGTGTCGCTCATGAGGCCACCGCCGTTGCCTGTGGAGCCTCTGCCTCACTCACCGACCACGAGTAAATCACCCTGGGGGCCGGTTCGAAGACATTCGCGTCGGCGACCCCCGGAAGATGGGCAAGCGCACGAAACTCGGATCCCACGGCCACGTAGTCATCCGTCTCAGCCACCACGGCTGGCTTGCAAGCGAATGCATCTCGCACCAGCACCATCTTCTCGTCGGTCGCCATCAGGAAAGTGAAAAAACCGTCGAGCTCTCCAAACGAAGATTCGATGGCCTCCTCGAGGCTGTCTCCTTCACGCATCCGCCATTCCAGGTAGCGACATCCGGCCTCGGTGTCATTGTCGGTTTCAAAGGCAATCCCCTGCCGCTGCAGCCGGCGTCTCACGCTGTTGGGATTCGACAGCGATCCGTTGTGAACCAGGCAAAAGTCCTGGCCCGCGGTGAACGGATGCGCATGGGCGGGCGAGACCATCGATTCGGTGGCCATCCTCGTGTGACCAACCAGATGACTTCCCGAGAAAGAGGCGAATCCATACCGCATCGCGATCTCGCGAGGATGGCCCTCGTCCTTGTACAGCCGGATGCTGTTCCCGGCAGACAGCAGGCTGACGCCGGGCCAGTCCTGGCCGAGCCAGGCCGCCACCTCCGGCTGGGTCATCTCAGTCCAGAGCAACCCGTTGTCACCATTCTCATCAAGCGTCGCCTCGCCTTCCACTCTCTCGCGATGGTGCCGAAGCAACGAATCCCAATCCGACACTCCCTCGCGCCAATACAGGCTGAAACCCAGACGCGTCGATTTTGGCTGGGAATCGAACACGGCCAGGCCGGCCGAATCAGGCCCACGGTCCCCCATGCAGTCAAGCATCGGCACGGCCAACTCCCCCAGCCTGGCGCGCAACTCGGGACGACGGATCAAAAGTCCCACAATGCCACACATCAGCAGCTACCCTCAGCACAGAGACAGACGCCTCGAACTCCCAGACTACCAAACGGCCCCCGGTCGAGGAATCAAGCCCAGGCGAATCTGGTGTTGTCCGGACACATCAGGACCCGAAGCCAGAAACCGGATGGTTGGAATGGATCACGGCCGAATCGGACCAGGTCGGCCTGGTTCGTCGGCCCCCTGCAGCGCCACCCAGGACCGATTCTGGTAACTGCAACGACAACCTGCCGAGGCATCGGGAATGAAAACCAGCCCACCGGCCGGCAGTGCATTGACCCAGCATCCGGGTCGAATTCCACCAAAGTTCTCCGTCCCGGCCTTCCGGGTGAAATCGACGTAGCCGACCGTCGCCGACCGGAACAACAACAGGTTCTTCGATCCAGCCAGTTGGCCACAGCCATACGAACGTTTGAAGGACCACGGTTCATCCTCCCCGGTCAACAAATCCAGGCGGGCCGGCTGTGTGATGATCGTGCGATCGTTGACCAACGGCCGCGTGATGTAGTCCACCTTCTTGTCCCAGACGCGGTAGCCCTCGCTGGCCCGGAACACGGCCATCCGCCCCCCCACTTCCGAGGGCAGCTTGAATCGTGTGGACTGATAACTCATCAACAACATGTCGTGCTGCTGACTGAAAACCAGGACCGTCCCGAAGATGTCTTTCTTGTTCTGCCAGGCCGGTTTGCCCGTGGCCGCATCCAGACAGACCAATTCGCCGGTGGCATGCACCGGCGGTTTGCCATCCTTTGTTCCACGACGGGCAGCCTTCTCGTCCAGAAGATCACCCAATGCCCGATCCCGATCAATCAAAAACACCCGCCCATCGCCGATCGCGATGGCGTTGTGGCGGATCGAACGCTTGGCGTCGTACCGCCACTTCAACTTGCCGCTCTTGGCATCCATCACGAAGAACGTTTTCGACTCGGTGAACAGGCGGCTCATGTCCGCCGGTCGCCAGGCATGTTTCACAATATGCTGTTCGTTGATCAACGAACCAAACAACAATCCGTTCTCGCAGGCGATGTGTCCCCACAACGCTTTCTTGCCGTCGGCATGCGGGGGGGCCTCGAAAGTGCCCAGCACCTTTCCGGTTGCGGCATCCAGTCGATAACAGACGCCCTTGCGCCGCACGTAAACACTGTCGCCACTGGCACAGAAATTACTGCCTGTCCCCGATACGCCAACGATGTGGTCAGCGTTGTAAGCGTGTAACACGCCGGGAAGAGCGAACTCCCACAACGTGCGACCATTGTAGGCATCCACGCCGCGGAGAGCGTCCATCCCCTCCACGAACAAACGACCACGGTGGAACAACGGCGAGGGAGCCCGCCCATGCCGACTGGGCAGTTCCAGGTTCACATCGTGGAACCACAAGACCCTCAGCGGCCCCTTGATGGGATCGGTCGAGCAGAGGGTGTTGGCCGGCGTCGAGTACTGGTGGTTCCAGGTTCCGGCATCGGCCAGTCCCTTCCGCGTGTCAAACGCCAGGTCGTCAACCGGTCCGACGGCCACAACTCCACCCCAGGGCCGCTGCAACCTTCCTGCCTCCGGGGCAATTTTCGCGGCGTCCGCCTGTCCCAGAAGTGCTCGTTGTGACACAACAAGGTTGGCGATGTACTTGGGAAACTGTGTCGATTCCAGTTGTCCCTGGTGAACGGTCACGCGGTGTCCCAACAGGCCCTGGGCAGCCAAGCGACGGCGAGCCGATGCGACTCGCGCCGGGTCGGGATCGATCGCGAATATGAACAGGTCGCTGTGCCTGGCCAACCTGCTGGCCAACTTCCCGTCACCACAGCCCAGGTCGACACAGTAACCACTGGTGATTCCCGACCGCTTCAGGATCCGATCCGCGGCCGTGGAAATCTGCTTGTCATCGCGGACATCACTGGACCGGGAGGGCGTGTAGTGGACCGGCCGGGTGACCTCCGATTCACCAAAACAGTACAGCCGACCACTGTCGGTGGCCACGAACAATCGTCCATCGGACACCGCCAGGTCACGAGGGACACCGTCGACAGCATGTTTCCAGGCCAACTTGCCGGCGATCGCATCGACCACGACAACCAGGTCCTCGCCCGCCGAGACGATCGTGTCGCCTGCAACCAGCAGTCCCTGTCCGCCGGGAACATCGGCAACCGACGCCAGTTTTTTCACTTCGCGAATCGTCACCGGCTTCCCCTTGCGATCCTTTCCGGTTCGCTGGGTCAGTTGCCAGTTTTCCAGCGTCGTCCCGTTGGCTCGCCAGAGTGTCTTGCCCGCCGATGCGACGCTGCCGGCTCCCAGCCCCTTCAACAGACCACCAGTCCCCAGGTCATAGGCCAGCCCCCCATTGATGAAAACACCCCCGTGCCCCATCGTCGCGGTGGCTCCCCGGTGAGTGTTCTGTTGGAGCCGGTAATACAGGAATTGACCGGTGCCGCGATCAAAAACCGCCGGCACGGCGCGGCCGGTCGGAACCAACAACCTGTTGCCGGTGACCACCAGGTGCCCCTGGGCCGTCACGCCACTCTTGGCTGTCGCTCCACCGTGGGGCTGAGGCATCTCGATGCCACCGGACTTGTCGTTGAGCCAGACCAGTTTGCCGGTGTCAGCTCGCTGTGCCCGAATGAAGATGCCCTCGGACTGCCAGATCCCGGCTGCCCAGTAAACAATGTCATCGGCGATGACCACTCCTCCCCGAGCCGGCCAGCGAGAGATCACATGGCCGTTGCCCATCACCTGCTGATCGGTCGGCCCACCGCGCCATCGCTCGATCAAGTGGCCGTCAGTGGTCGACAAGCAATACAGGTACCCATCGTCACTGGTCACAAACAGGCGATCACGCCAGACGGCCGGAGCAAATCGGATCGGTCCACCCGTGGAAAACGTCCAACGGGTCTGGCCGGTTTCAGCGTCCAGGCAACGGAGGCGACCGTCGACGGAACTGCCATAGAACACGCGACCGTCCACGACGGCCACGCGACTGGCTCGATCGAATGACATCCGATCATCACGCGGCCACGCCGGACGGGGGGCATGCCTGGCCTGTCGTGACCACGCCAGGTGCAGACTCGTCGCCAATGACTCGTCGGTACGATGATCGCGAGCCGGTGTGCCGCCGAAACCGGGCCACGCGTCGGCCAACACCGGTGACGCCACCAAGATCACACCCAACAAAATCGCACCACGCATGGCCAACTCCTTGGTTCACAAAACACGCCACGGAAATTCTACCCACACCACCATTGAGAGGGCTACGGTCGAGCCGGCAATCCGCCAGTCAGTCGACGCAACAACGCCGCCTGTCCGGCGTGGTAGGCGACGTGCTCAACCTGGTGCCACAGCACTTCACGAACCGGCAACGTGCGCCCCCGAAACTGCCGGTCGTCCTCCCAGTTCGTCTCGCAGACCTCGGCCAGGAAAGTCGCACACAAAGTCCGAGTCTCGTCGAGCAACGCGTGCAGTCCGGCCCGGTCAGGACCATCGTCTCGATCGAACTCGAATTGGCGGTCCCGCACCCAGTCACCGGCTGCCAAGCCATTTTCAAACCAGTCTCGCATCGAGCCTGCAACGTGACAGACCAGGTTGCCCAGCGAAACGCCCTCCGTGCACGGACGGCTCCAGATCGCGTCATCGGGAAATTCATCCAGCACCGCGCGAATGGCATCCAGTTGATGGTCCAGGAAACGAATTGCGGTCTCGGATTCGGGAAAACTTTTCGACATCGGGGGGCCCTCTGCTACGGTCCGGTTCCAGCTGACGCAGGGCATGGCCGTTCCGTGCCGGGTCCGCGTTGCCTGTGTACAAGCATATCGGTCATCCCCGCATGGTTGGTAGACTGGACGCTGACCACCCGGGTTCCAACTGGTCCATCGATGGCTGTTCGTCTTCTACTCGTCCTTGTTTCAACCGCAGCGTTCTCGCCAGTGTCAGCTGCCGAGCCGGACCACTATTCCCGGGTCAAGACGATCCTGCGAGTCCACTGTTACCGTTGCCACGGTGTCCGGAAACAGGAAGCTGGATTGCGGCTCGACACGGCAGCCGCAGCCCTCAAGGGATCCGAGGATGGCGCGGTGATCGTGGCCGGACAACCCGCCGGGAGTCGGTTGCTACAACGTGTGAGTGACAAAGACGCCGACACGAGGATGCCGCCCGAGGGCGCCCGCCTCTCCGATGGTGAGATCAAGCTGATCTCCGAATGGATCCAGGCGGGCGCACATCATCCGGACAACGAGGCCCCGGAGGAGGATCCATCCAGCCATTGGGCCTTCCTCGCGCCACAGCGACCACCAATCCCAGCCCTGGACGGTCAAGCAATGGGGCGAAATCCGATTGATGCCTTCCTGGCCAAGCAATACCAACAACACGGACTCGAACAGGCTCGGGCCGCGCCTGCGGCCGTGCTGCTTCGTCGCGCAACTCTCGACCTGACTGGTCTGCCACCAACCCCTGATGAGATCGCCGCATTTCTGGCCGACTCGAAACCGGATCGCTGGAATCGCACCATCGACCGGTTGCTACAGAACCCTCGTTACGGTGAACGCTGGGGACGCCACTGGATGGACGTCTGGCGATACAGCGACTGGTACGGGTACCAGAAGCAACTCCGCAACAGCAGCCGGCATATCTGGCGTTGGCGAGACTGGATCGTGGAATCGCTCAACGCAAACAGCCCCTACGATGTGATGGTCCGGCAAATGCTGGCGGCCGACGAGTTGCCCGACGCAACTCCTGAATCGCTTCGGGCGACCGGCTTCCTGGCCCGCAACTACTACCTCTTCAATCGCAACACCTGGCTCGATGCCACGATCGAACACACCGGAAAGGCTTTCCTGGGACTGACGATAAATTGTGCACGGTGCCACGACCACATGTACGACCCGATCGCTCAGAAAGACTACTACCAATTTCGAGCAATTTTTGAACCACACCAGATTCGCGTCGATCCGATCGACGGTCGACTGGATGTGAACAAGCACGGCATCTCGCTGGCCTACGACGCCAAGCCCGACACGCCCACGTTCCTGTACCAGCGCGGCAACGACAAGCGACCTGAAAAGGACAACCCCCTGGCTGCCTCGATCCCTGGCTTCCTGTCGCCGCAGCNNCCCTTCAGTGTGTCCCCGGTCCAATTGGCTGCAACCACCTACTACCCNGGTGCCCGCGAGTCGGTCCGNCAGGCCCTAATCACCACNGCTCAAGAGACGGTCGCACGTCGNCAACGAGAATTGGACGCAGCCAACAAGTNTGTCCAATCAACCACCNGCCCCACGGAGTCGTCACCCACCACCAGCATCCCACCGATCGCCGGAATCCCATTTCTCGACGACGATTTCTCCAGGCAACGTCCACGCCTCTGGAAAACAACCACCGGCAATTGGACCTGGAACAAGTCACGACTGGTGCAATCGCAGGTCGCCAACACCCGGCAGATGTGTTCGGCAACTCGCCCCCACCCCCTCGATTTTTCGATCACGTTGAAATTACGGATCATTGGTGGACGGACTTATCATTCGGTTGGCATCAGCTTCGACGGAACCGATGCCAACAACCTGAAAGGCGTCTACCTGAGCGCCTACCCCAAGGGCAGCAAGATCCAGTACACGCAGGTCACCAACGGAATTGCCACCTACCCCACCGGGGGACAGCGGCCCCTGGATATCCAGAGAGGCCGGGATTACCAACTGCGACTGGACGTGCGTGGCGAGTGGCTCAATGCATGGGTCGATGGCAAGAGACAGCTGGCGTTCCGCTTGCCGGCTCGACGGGCCGGCACCCTGTCAATCTGGACCTATGACGCGGCCGCCGAGTTTGATTCGGTCCTGGCCGGAGCTTTGAACCCCAAGTTCGCGATGGCGCAAACCGTGTCTCCGGAAACGGCCCCGCCTGACCGTCGACAAGCCCAACTCAACCAGCTCGCCGCCCGGAAACAACACGAGTCGGCCCGTGCGGCGTTGGCCAGCCTGCAAGCACGCATTTCCGCCGACCAGGACCGGCTGGCTCAGCCACCCTCCCTGCAGGCTCCGGAGAACTCGCTGAAGGCGGCTCGATTGCATCGCCTGACGCTGCTTCGCGAGGCGGAAGCCGCAGTCGCAGCGAATGCTGCTGAGGAGTACCGGGCCACTCGCACCAAGGACAAGAAGGCCATCGCGACGGCCCGAAAACAAAGGGGAGCATTGGACAAACGGTTGAAGCAGGCCCAGCAGGCAATCGCCGGAAAGAACGAAGACGCCAGTTACCCACCACTGACCAAGACCTACCCGTCCACCAGCACCGGCCGCCGACTGGCATTGGCCAGGTGGATCACCGATCGCCGCAACCCGCTGGCCGCCCGGGTCTGTGTAAACCACATCTGGTTACGACACTTTGGCAACCCATTGGTCGCATCCGTTTTCGACTTCGGAAACAACGGCCAGAAACCCACTCACCCGGCATTGCTGGATTGGCTGTCCGTCGAATTGATCAAAAGCAACTGGAACCTGAAGCACCTGCACCGGCTGATGCTCACGTCGGCCGCCTACCGGATGTCGTCCAGTCCGACGCCATCCCAGGCCAAGACTCGCGATCATGACCCCGACAACCGTTTTCTCTGGAGAATGAACTCCCGCCGACTGGAATCCGAATTGGTCCGCGATGGAGTGCTCTGGGTCTGTGGAAATCTTGACGCACGGATGGGCGGGCCGGAGTTGGATGCAACCGCGGGACTCACAACCACCCGCCGGAGTATCTATTACCGTCACGCACCCGAGAAGATGATGGTCTTCCTCGACCTCTTCGACTCGGCCAGTACAAACGAGTGTTACCGACGAGCCGAAACAGTGGTTCCCCAGCAGGCGCTGGCCCTGATCAACAGCCGTTTGGCTATCGAACAATCCCGTCGCCTGTCGCGGCAGGTCGACCGACAGGTCGGTTTGGAGAACACGGCAGAAAACAACCGTCGGTTTCTCCAGACAATCTTCCTGCGGATCCTGGGCCGAAGCCCGAGCGTCCCCGAGCAAACCACTTGCCTGGAATTTCTCACCGGCCAGACCGTGTTGCTGGAACAACCCGGAAAGCTGGTTCCTTTCGGAAAAGGCCAGACGATTTCGGTCCCCCCGGCCTCCCAACCGCACCTGCGAGCCCGCGAGAACCTGGTGTTGGTGTTGTTGAACCACAACGAGTTCCTGACGATCCGGTGAAATCATGAGTCATTCCCAACAAACCAATCGTCGCTCCTTCCTGCTCGACACGAGCCGTGGCCTGGGCGGTGTTGCGTTGGCTTCGATGCTGGCCGATGACGGATTGACCCGAGGTGCCTCTCCAACGTCGCTCCCCGACGGATTGGCCCACATCGCGCCACGAGCCAAGAGTGTGATCTGGCTGTTCATGGTCGGTGGTGCCAGCCACATGGAGACCTTTGACCCCAAGCCGGCCCTGAACAAGTACGCGGGCATCTCGATCGACAAGACACCGTTTGCCAGGGCCCTGAAGAACCCCTTCGTCGACGAGAATGTTCGCATCGTGGTTCCCGACGACGCCAATGGACACATCTGGCCCAAGGTCTATCCATTGCAGGTGGGATTTCGAAAACGAGGTGAAAGTGGCATCGAGATCTCCGACTGGTGGCCACACCTGGGTGAATGCATCGATGATCTGGCTGTGGTTCGGTCGATGTGGACAACCGACAACAACCACGGGGCCCAGCTGCAATTCCACACCGGCCGCCATTCGTTGGATGGATTCTTTCCGACTGTGGGTTCGTGGATTCACTATGGACTGGGATCACTCAACGACGATCTGCCACAGTTCGTCGTGATGGGAACCCCCATCGCCGATTGTTGTGGTGGCCAGGGAGCCCACGGAGCCAACTACCTTGGCCCCGAACACAATGGGATACAACTGGATGTCAATCCGTCACGCCCCCTGCCATTCGCCACTCCCGGCGGGGCACTCTACCGGGAAGAACAGCGCAGGCAGTTCGAATTGTTGAATCGACTGAATCGACTGACCGCCGCGGAGTTCCCCGAGGACGCAGCCCTCAGGGCACGGATCAAGTCCTACCAACTGGCCTACCGGATGCAGATGGCCGTCCCGGAGGTCATGCAGTTCGACAGCGAAACCAAGACCACCCAGTCCGGGTACGGACTGGACAATGGCGTCACCCGCACTTTTGGCCAGCAATGCCTGGCAGCCCGACGGATGGTGGAGCGCGGAGTGCGTTTCGTGCAGATCTTCCACGGCTCCAATGGCGGTGCCGGGCGTTGGGATGGGCACAGCAACCTGATGACGGGGCATGCCAGGCTGTGCCAGGAAACAGACCAGCCGATCGCCGCCTTGATCCGCGATCTGAAGACTCGCGGGATGCTGGACGAGACCCTGGTGGTGTGGGGCACCGAGTTTGGCCGCACCCCCGGTGCACAAAACTCAAACGGCCGCGACCACCACCCCTACGGGTTCAGTATCTGGATGGCCGGTGGCGGCTTGAAAGGCGGTATCGCTCACGGAGCAACCGACGAACTGGGATTTCATGCCACCGAGCACCGGCACTACATCACCGATGTGCACGCGACGGTGATGCAACAGTTGGGCCTGGACGCCAAGCGACTGGAGATCCCCGGCCGCAAGCGACTGGAAATCGACTACGGCCGTCCAATCGACGCGATCATCGCATGACGAAAAACGCGAGTGCCAGGCAGATCGGGTCTTGCCAGGACTCCGAACACTGGTAGGCTCGTCTTTCGACGAGAGGGAGGGGGAGGCACGTAGGTCGCGTCGTCGGAGACGAACGTGACATCCGAACCCCGGACTCCGCGCAGCCCGTTGTTGAGTGTTGCCACCGCTTTTGCTGCCGGAATCACCTGGAATTCCTGTGTCGCCACCCCCGCCTACGCGTACCTGGGCGTCTCCACAATCCTGGGTGCTGTGTGTTGGAGGTATCGCCACCACCAGCAGGTAACGACCGGGGGCCTGTTGCTGTTGATCGGATGCACCGGTGGACTTCGTCATCACGTCGGCCTGTCACTCGGCCGCCCCGGCTCCATCGATCGCCTGATCACTTCGACCCGACAACTGGCGCAGTTGAACGGTGTCATCGAGACTGTTCCCAGAACGCGTCCACCTCCCCGCAGTGCCGCAGTTCACCACAGACCAACAACCCGTTGGCAACTGCGAGTCGAGACCATCCGTCGCCGATCCCATTTCGAACCGGTGACCGGTCGACTGCAGGTCATTGTCAACGACCGGACACGTGGGCTACACGTTGGGGACCGCGTGTCAATTACCGGTTGGCTGAAGCGTCCCGCTCCGGCCAGAAATCCTGGTGGTTTTGACATGCGAAGTTTCCTGGCTCGACAAGGTGTCTCCGGCCTATTGATCGTCAGGACCGCCGGCGGAGTTCGACGGACCGGATTATCGAAACACTCCACCGACTGGTTCCGTCGTTGTCTGGCAGAACTTCGGACGGCTGGAAACAGGATCCTCGCACGGCATCTCTCACCTCGCACCGCTCCGGTGGCGGCGGCGTTACTCCTGGGACTGCGTGACGAGTTGGATGATGGACATCGCAACATGTTCATCCGCAGCGGCACAATGCAACTGTTGGCCATCTCTGGCCTGCATGTCGGCCTGTTGGCTGGCCTGGTCTGGGCTCTGGCGCGCCTGTTGCGTTGCGGCCCCACTGTGACCTCGGTGCTGGTCGTGGCCTCTGTCTGCAGTTACGCAGTGGTGGCCGAACTGCGGCCATCGGTCCTGCGAGCGGCTGTCCTGGTGGCAATCCATGCCCTGGGACATCCATGTCGGCGTCGTGCGGCAACGGCCAATTCGCTGGCCCTGAGTGCACTGGTCCTCCTGGGCATCCGTCCCGGAGATCTGCAAAGCCCGGGCGCCCAGTTGTCCTTCCTGGCCGTCGCCGCCCTGGCCTGGTCAGCCCCCCGTGCCGCCCAACTGGTCCCCATCTCCACAGAAAGCAATTCGTTCAAGAGAATTCTCCGACGGACATTCCAGGCGTGGCTGGTGGGCCTCGTGATCTGGTGTGTGACCACTCCACTGGTAGCCAGTTGGTTCGGATTGGTTGCTCCCGTCGGCCTGCTGGTCAACGTCTTGATGATTCCACTGGTCAGCCTGGCACTCTGGCTGGGGATTCTCTTGCTGGGGTTCGGCAGTTGGTTTCCTGGACTCGGATTTCTGGTCGGTGGCCTGCTGGATGGGATCCTGAAACTCGTCCTGAAAATCGCCCGGCAATCCGCTGCAAGCCCCCTGGCATTTGTCGAGACACCGGCTCCACCAACGGCCTGGCTGTTGCTGTTCTATGGCCTGCTGACACTGTCAGCCACCAGTCAGAGACAGCGTTTGAAGTCTCTGTGGTTGGTCGGCCTGGCACTGGCATTGGTGGTTGGCCTGCTCACCGCTCTCAAACCACCGGGCAATCACACGCTGCAACTGTCCGTACTGGACGCCGGCCATGGAGGAGCAATTCTGCTCGAATGCCCCAACGGGCGAACACTACTTTTCGACGCCGGGACACTCGGAGATTCCGGCAGGCTAGCCAGGACGATTCGCACCGCAGCCTGGCAACGACGACAGCGACGCCTGGACGCGGTGCTGCTGTCACATGCCGACCGGGACCACTTCTCGGCTGCAGCCGACCTGCTTGGATTGATTCCGACTGGCTCGCTGGTGATCTCACCCACATTTCTGTCCTCCGGACAACACGAGGCACTTGAACTGTGTGCCGCCAGGACGCGAATGGGTGCCTCGCTCGAACTGGTGGTCGCTGGAGACCGTTTGCAGTTGGACCCAAGCGTCTCGATCATCGTCCGACACCCTCCTGCCGGATTCGAAGGCCCCACCGACAATTCCCGCAGCGTGGTTTTGGAGATTGTCTATGCCGGTCGCCGGATCCTGTTGACGGGGGATATCGAGGATGTCGGACAGCGGCAGTTGCTCGACAGTCCGGGAGCCCCCATCGACATCCTGCTGTCACCCCACCACGGCAGCCCGACCGCCAACCGGCAGGACTGGGTCGAATGGACACGGCCAGGGTGGGTGCTTGTCAGCGGCGGACGAACGACGACCCGAAAACAGCTGGAGCAAGCCTATCGGACCGGCACACGGATTCTCTGCACCCGGGAATCCGGCGCAATCGCCGTCCAGATCATGCCGGATGGCCAGATTCGAGTGAACACGGCATTGGCCGGTTCCAGAAAATGACACCCAGTGCCAATCACGGTGGAGCGACTGAAACGCTCATCGATTTCTCGTGAGCAAACAACGCTCGCACACCCGCGACGAGCGGTTTTCTCAGCACACGGGTGCGGCCGATGGCGAATTCCAATTGCTCCTGATTCTGCACGACATTACTGGCCAGGTCGGCACCGGTGGCCACGGCACCTCGGGTGGAGTCACCAGAATCGACCAGTCGACATCAAGCGGTTCCCCCATCGCTCTCTCCTCGCAGCGACGGGAGAGTCGCCCCTCAAGAGGCGAAGCCCGCCGGACGCCCCTGTGATGGCTATACCGGCAGGCCGGACATTCGTGACCGTTTTTCGCTCACCCCTGACACCCGCGATTCCAGGTCTGTCAGTGAGGCGGTTCCGGAACCCCTGGAAACGTCAACGTCAGGCTGCGGGTGATCGCTTCAAGAACCGAACGCGTCTCACGGAGTTCATGGTCGGTCCCCTGGTAAAGCACGACGGCCGTGAATCCCGGTGTTTCAAATGCTCTCAACGCGGCAGTGTTGATCAATTCGAGGCAGACAAATTCGACATCGCAGCCCTCACACGGAAAGCCACACAACGAACCCTCGACAGGGTAAACGTCAACTTCTTCGTACTCTTCACGGTACGCCTCAACAGCCGTTTCGACCAGTTCGTTGGCGGCGGTCACCCCCGGATACAGCGCCAGGGTCCAAAACGAGGTGCCGTCGGCCACGACGGTCAACATCACCACGCCGGCCTCTTCCTCCTCGCGAGACAACTCCCAGGATTCGGGATAGGCAAATCTCACACCGTCGTCGTCGTACCATTCGGTCATGATGCTGTGGCTGTCTGGGACAATGATGCGTTGAGGAGTGACTCGATGCCCGGTACAATCGACCCTAGCAGGCCGATTTGCGGATGCAAATCCCCCCGAAATACGTCTCGCCGGACCAGGAGAGAAGTGATGACATCGACACGAGCCCAGGGAGTGGCCGAGGTCCTCTGGGAGCTCAAACGAGCTTCAATGATCGGAAAGTATACGACGGTCGCCCGCCGCGCCGGATTCAGTGCCGGTTCAAAGGGGCGTGCCATGATGACCTGCATGAAAACCGTTCGTCGCGACTGGCCACACCTGCAGTGGTGGCGAGCCGTGCCGGATGACGGCAAGGTCGAAAGAGATTCCGACCACGCCACGCTGTTGATCGAGGGCGGATACGACGTTGTCGATGACGAGGCGGATGAAGAGAAGAGCCTCGTGACGGACTTCGAGGAACAGGTGATGACNTGGGAGGAAGAGTCCGNCACCGAANCTGATGCAGAGGCCGAGNCNNCANNNNANTAAGCNGNCNGCACACNTCANCTCATCCNGCGGGGTTCNAGGACCTCCCGGAGCATTTGACCGGTGGCTGAGTCCGCTTGGTCGACGAGTTGGTGCGGCGTGCCGGTCGCAACCACTCGCCCGCCCCCTGCTCCTCCTCCAGGNCCCAGGTCGATCACCCAATCGGCTGCAGCGATCAACTCGGGGTGGTGCTCGATCACCACGACCGAGTTCCCGGCGTCAACCAGCCGATCGAAGACAGCAATCAACCGGGACACGTCGTCAGCGTGGAGTCCGGTTGTCGGCTCATCAAGAACGAACAGGCTTGGCCCTCGGCGACGGCGTCCCAACTCGGTCGAAAGGCGGACCCGTTGGGCCTCTCCGCCTGACAGTGTCGCGGTGGGCTGGCCGATCACCATGTAGCCCAGGCCGGTGTCGACCAGGGTCTGCAAGAGCGACACGACCCGGGGGAAATTCTCGAAAAACTCGACAGCATCGGCAGCAGACATCTCCAGGACTTCGGCAACACTCTTGCCACGGTATTTCACGCGAAGTGTCTCGGCATCAAATCGTCGTCCCTCGCACGCCCGGCATGGAACCACGAGGTCCGGCAGGAACTGCATTTCCACCGTCACGTGCCCTCGCCCGCTGCATTCCTCACAACGTCCGGGATCGGTATTGAAACTGAACCGCCGCGAGTCAAACCCCTTGGCCCGGGCCATTCTCGTCTGCGCGAACACTTTTCGTATCTCGTCCCAGATCTTGGTGTAGGTCGCCGGTGTCGATCTCGGCGATCGCCCCAGTGACGACTGGTCCACCAACACGACCCGGTCAAGCCCGCTGTCTTCCGGCCAGTCCAGTTCGGCCGCTGGAGTGCCGACATCCTCGCACTTCCGACCCGACAACTCGGCCGAGAGCAATGGAACCAACGTGCCACTGACCAGCGACGTTTTCCCCGAACCACTCACTCCGGTCACCGCACACAGGACACCCAACGGAACCGCCACCTCAAGGTCCTTGAGGTTGTTGAGATTCGCTCTCCGGAGAGTCACGGCATGGCCCGGGTCGACCTCCCGTCGTTGCCGTGGGCGTTCGGCCATGCGACCGGCCAGGTGAGCACCGGTGACCGACTCCGAACAGGCCATCACGTCCTCGGGAGATCCCGAGACCACAAGGCGTCCTCCACGGCGACCACCTCCCGGCCCCAGGTCGACGATCCAGTCGGCCTGTCGCAAAACCGCGAGATCGTGTTCGACAAGCAACACGCTGTTGCCCTGGTCTCTGAGATCCTCGAGACAGGACACCAGCTTCTGGGAATCGGTGGCATGCAGNCCGATGGTCGGTTCATCGAGCACATAACCGACGCCGATCAACCCCGAACCCAGTGCTCCGGCGAGCCGGGACCGTTGGAATTCTCCGCCGGACAGCGTGCGCGTGGAGCGGTCAAGCGTGAGATAGTTGAGTCCCACCCGGTCAAGAAATCCCAATCGCGAAACAAGATGGGGAAGCACCTTACGGATGACGGCCGATTCCGGTGTGCCGTCATCCTCACTCGACTCGAGCCACCCGGACAGCCGNGTGTGNGCTTCCTCAACNCTCAACCGGCAGATATCCACGATCGAGTCATCGTGGAAGGTGACCTGCTGTGCCAGCCCTCGCAAACGGGTGCCGTTGCAGTCGGAGCATTCGCTCTCTTCGCCGGNTTCGCCNACACGGCCCAGGCCGCGGCAGGTTTCACACGCTCCCTCCGGGCTGTTGAAACTCAACGTGCGAGGTTCAATCGGTGGCGCACTCCACTCGCACTCACCNCAGGCCAGGCGACTGGAATACAACGTGTCATCCCATCCGCCATCCGGCATCTCACAACTCACAATCAATCGCCCCGAACCAACCCTCAGGGCCAATTCCACCGAGTCTTGCAACCGAGGCCCCAGCCCATCTCGAATGACCACCCGGTCAATCACGGCGTCGACCGAATGATCCAGGTGAGAATCCAGTTCTGGTGGAGGCGAAAGTTCCACCAGTTCCCCGTCGACCCGGGCCCGCACAAATCCTTCCGTGGCCAACTGTTCGAACACCTCAAGCTGTCGGCCCCGTCGTCGTGAAACAACCGGGGCCAGCAACATCACGCGTCGCTTCTCATCCAGTCCCTGCAGGACATCAACGATGGCTTGCGGGCTGCGGGACTCCAGTCGGCGTCCACAACCGGTGCAGTGAACTTGCCCCACCCGAGCAAACAACAGTCTCAGGTGACTGTGAATCTCGGTCATTGTCGCCAATGTGCTCCGGGCCGCGGTTGACCCGGACCGCTGATCGATGCACACCGCGGCGGGCAAACCTTCGACCAGGTCCACCTCCGATCGTTCCCAGCGGTCCAGTCGGCTGCGTTGCCCCGGAGTCAGTCCCTGCAGGAACCTCCTCTGGCCTTCGGCAAAAATCACCTCCAGTGCCAGTGTGCTCTTGCCACTGCCACTGACTCCCGTAATCGCAACCAATTGATCTCGCGGGATATCGACGTCGAGGCCACGCAAGTTGTGCACCCGCGCACCCCGGACCCGGATCATCCGGTCCATCGAGGAACCCGGAGAACGAGGCGTTTTGTGTGACCGGGTAGACATCGGTTGGCGGCCTGTCGAGGATCAAGACTGCCGCGTACCATACACACTCAAGCAATTGGACTCATGTCCTCGTACCGAAGAACCTGAACCTCGCGGTCGTCAGTCGATCATGGCCCAAGTCCTTCCCGGTGGATTTCTGTTCCGTTACCAGTTGAGCATGGACCGTCTCGACCGAGGCCCCGACCGGGACTCCACGCTTCCCGACCTGGACCACATCAGCCCGGTGCCCACTCTCGACTCGCTTTCAAAAACGCCCGGCCACGGGTCGGCAGTCCCCTTTGCCACCCTGCGACTGGGTTGGCACGACACCGGGATGGGTGTGCAACTGGACGTCGCTGGAAAACAACGCCCGGTGCGTTGCCAGGAGACCACGCCTGACAGTTCCGACGGCCTGACGCTCTGGATCGACACACGCAACACACAGACGATTCACAGAGCCTCCCGATTCTGCCATTCGATGACATTGTTGCCGTCCGGAGGCGGCCCCGGGCAGGACCGCCCGGTCATCATCAGTCGTCCCATCGCACGGGCTCGCGAAGACTCTCCCCCCGCACCGGAAGCGGCGATGAGAATCGAATCACGGCTTCTCTCCGATGGCTACAGGCTACAAGCCTGGATTGGCTCGGACGCGCTCCACGGTTGGGACACCGACACGATCGATGCCGTCGGCTTCACCTATCACGTCCGTGACAAGGAACTGGGTGACCAGTTGCTGGCCACGTCCGACGAATTCCCATACGACCGCGATCCCAGCCTGTGGTCGACACTCCTGCTGGCCGGCAACAACTAGCCGTCGCGACGGCGGGTTGGAACGGCAAACGCATACAGGCAGGTCACCCCACCAATGGCCACGAGGCTAAACGGTGCCCAGTCGGGTGGCTGGATCACGTGTCGCCCGGATTCGTCGGCGGTGACCAATCCGAACAGGTCTTCCTCGATCTCTCCCTCGCCATTGAGTACCACCCGGTCGACCTGGAACAGGCTGGCTCCGACCAGTACGACGAAGACACCAGCAGAGAGAAAAATGGATCGCAGCATGATGTTGGCCCCTGGGTCACGACGGGCGTCTCTTTTCTCCCATCGGCCGTCAGAGACCCCGGTCTTGATCTTGACTGTCGGCCAGACCACACGAGCCGGCGACTGTCGTCCACGGTGGAGGTTTGTAACCAAACCTCCGATCCGCCATGCTGTAGCCTGCAACGGGCACATGGCCCCGCTGCTGAAACCTGACCAATCGCCAGACTACCGGGAGCATCATCGATGGGAGCCGAACAAAAAGCACTCGAACTGGGACTCACCTTCCCCGACCAGGAACCCGGTTACCTCAACCTCTGTGCCCGATCGGGCAACCTGTTGTTCAGTTCCGGTCACACCAGCGACATGAAGGGCAAACTCGGAAGTGACCTCTCGGTTGAACAGGGTTACGACGCCGCGCGTGACTGCGCGGTCAAGGTGTTACAAAGCGTCCATCGCGAGATGGGAACGCTTGATGGACTCCGAGTGATCAAGCTGCTCGGTTGCGTCAACTCGACACAGGACTTCATTGAACAGCACTTGGTCGTCAACGGTGCCTCGGACCTGTTGCACGAGATTTTTGGCAAAGAGGGAGATGGCTACCACGCTCGCAGCGCGTTGGGATTCGCCTCCCTGCCCACCGGACCGGCCGTCGAGGTCGAAGCCATTTTCGAGATCAAGGACGAGTAACCCGAAAACACATGACCACATGACGGCTCCGGTAGATGATTCAGCCCATCCGCAGATAAAACTGCCGGCCGTGGCCACCACACGACTGACTGTCGTTTTGGGCGGTTCCCTGCTGGCATTGAGCCTCATCCCCCTGTCGCCAGCCATCCAACTCGATTCGTGGTTGGCACTGGCCGCCTGGGCAGTCTCGTTCAGTGGTGGCTGGTGGGGTGTGCCTGTCGTGCTGGCCCTGGCCGTCGGCTGGGTCGCCACCACCGGCACGTTTTCCCGCAGTCGTTCGACGGTGGCGGTGGTGGTGGTGTGTGGGTTGGGCCTGACACTCGTCGCGTCAGCCAGGTGCAACGAACACCTGCTCAAACCTGCCATAGGCGTGCTGCGACCGAACTTCCATGAGTTGGCTCGGCGAGGAGTTCTCTCTTCAGCCTCCGGTCTCTATCAAGTTGGAGACAAGCAACAACGTACCGCGGAACTGCGAAACCGGTTCACAATCGAATCATCCGCCAGTTTGCTTCCCAGTCTCCATCCACTCATCCGTGAACACTGGCTGGTGCACACCGGATACGCTTTCCCGTCAGGACACGCACTCGCCAGCTTCACGCTGGCCACGGCTGTCACCTTGCTCGGACTTCGGTTGAATGGACGCCCCACCTGGGTGACCTGGTCGTTTCTGCCCTGGGCGATCCTGGTGGGATGGTCCAGGTGCCTGTTGCGAGTCCATTCGACCGCCGATGTTTTTGCGGGAGGGCTCATCGGTATCGTGCTCGGACTGCTGATCGCTCACGCATTGACGGGCTGGGCCACTCGCCAGCCGGCGTGACACCAGACATTGTCAGGACCACCGCTTTGCACTTAGGATTTGGCCACGGACAACGGCGCAAGTGTACCGGGCCACTTCTGCCGCTCGTGTCGCCCTGGTGAGGTCGGTTGATGTCGTCGTTCATCCAACGCCACAGACGCCATATCGCCCCGGTCATCCTGGCCGTGGTCGGCCTGATTCCGGTCTCGACCGCGGGAGGGCAGGAGAAACCGGCTCGTCCAACCGATGAGGACCGCAACAGACATCTCGACCGTTTTGACCTCATTTTCTTCGCTCCCGATCATCCGGTCGTGGTCCGTTTCCAGGTCCGGATCGGCAACAGCGGCATCACCGCTTTCCGACAACGCTACATCGACCAACTCTTCGGTTCGCTCGACCGCACGCGTGACGGTCAACTGAGTCGGACAGAAGTCACCCGGGTCGAACGCCTGGGAGAAATCGCAGCACGGTTTCGCACATTGACCAGGACCTGGAGGGACTTTGACACGGCGCCCGCCGATGACAGCCTCTCGCCCGATGAATTCAGCAGGGTGGTCCAAGGTGCCCTGGGCACTCCGTTTGAGATCACGCCTCCATCCCGATCCGCCATGCGTTCGGACGAGTTGTTCACTCGCATCGACCGCGATTCCGACGGGCTGCTGATTGCCAGCGAAATTTTCAGTGGAGCGGAACGACTCCGGCGACTGGACCTCAACGATGACGAGACCTTCAGTCTCGACGAGTTGGCCCCATTGCAGTACGAACGGTTTCGAGCTGAAGCACAGCCCTTTGTCGCCCTGGCCACCGCCAACCACCGCCAACTCGTCAAACGTTTGATCGCTCACTACGGGCGACCGATCTCCTCGGACCGCGGCGCGACGACGACAACAATCCCCACCCATCGCCTCGGCCTGTCCCCAACCCAGTCCGGGGTCGTCGACCGCAACCATGACGGTCGACTGGGCCGAAGTGAGTTGCTGGCCTACCTCCAACGGCCAACACCTCACGAAACGATCGATGCCTCTCTCCCGGACCCTCGCACCGGTCGGACTCACCTGGCGGTCGCTGGCCACCGCGGCCGGCCCCGCCTGTCTCGTTCGTGGGGGGGACAGGCCGTGCAACTGCGAGCGAGAAACGCTCGCTCCGACCGACTTTTGACCACCAAGTTCTATCGTCTCCGGTTCCACGTCGCCGACGCGAACAAGAACAGGTCCATCGAACTCAAAGAATTCCCCCAACTGATGCTCCCCGGGGCCTCCTTCTCGGTCATTGACAGCAACGGGGACGGAAAACTGGTGATCGATGAACTGACCGAATTCGTCAAGAATCAAACGGCGGTGCAACAGAGTCGCCTGTTGCTCGGCGTGTCCTACCACGGCCGTCCGCTCTTTCAACTCCTGGATGCCGATTCGGATCGTCGCCTGTCTCCACGGGAATTCCACGAGGGTTACCCTCGTTTGCGACAGGCCGACACAACACGAGACGGCCGCATCTCTCGAACGGAACTCTCCGGCGACTTCGTGCTGACTCTAGAAGTGGCGCGTGCGGCATTGTTCAGCCAGGAGGCAATGATGATGCCCAATCCACAACCGACGGTGAACCGGCCACGTCAACTCGACAACCGGACTGGCCCCGACTGGTTCCGAAAAATGGATCGCAACGGCGACGGCGATGTGTCGAGCCGCGAATTTCTGGGAAAACTGACACTCTTCCAACGACTTGATCGCAACGGAGACCGGTTGATCTCAGCCCAAGAAGCAAAGGTCCTTGAGCCAAACAAGTGACCGACGCTAAACTGAGCTCAGGCGGACACGCACCTCTCCCGCCCTCTCCTGGGACAGATGACATGGCGACTCCACACGGCCCCGACAAGGTTCTGGCCCAGGTCGCCTCCCGGCTCAGATGGGCTCGATACGGACACCGCCTTTCCCGACTGGTGCTGTGGACCTCAATTGTCGCCGCCGTGGTTGTTCTGGTAGTTCGCCTGACCGGGCTGTTTGATCTCCCGGCCGACCCCGTGGTCACCACGGTCGCCGGCGTACTCGGGCTGGACACCGTGGGAACTGGTGACTGGACCGGGCTGGGACTCTTGTCCACCATGCTGATCCTTGGGCTACTGGCCTTCTCATCGCTGGTAGCCATCCTCTGGCACGAACGCCCCACCGCCTCGGACGCGGCCCGGGCCATAGACAGGCACCATGGCACCAAGGACCTGTTCCTGACGCTGACCCAATTGGAAGGTTCTGCCGGCGACTACCAACCGCTGGTCTCCCGCAACGCCGTCAGCCAGGCGGCCCGGGTTCAGCCATTCCGGATCGTCCCCTTGCCGTTCTCCCAGGGTGCGATCAAGCCGGCTCTCGGCCTGGCCATCGTGGCCGCACTGGTGCTCGGACTTCCACAACTGGACCCCTTCGGCAAGGTTGCACAAGCCGACCAGATCAAAGCACAACGCCAGGCGCTCCAGAAGGAAGCTCTGAAAACAAGGACGCGGTCCGAACAACTGGCCACCGACGACGCCGACAATTCTCCCCAGGTCAAGCAGGCGATCGACGACCTGGTGGCGGCCTTGAAAAAGATGAAGACATCCGATCCGGAGGCCAACCGCAAGAAGATCGATCAGCAGCGAAAGCAACTCGGTGACCTGCACAAGATGATGGACGCTCACAAGCTCCAACAAACGCTCAACCGCGCCGACAGCGACCAGAAATTCGGACAAATCGAATCACCCAAGATCGACAAGTGGGCCAAGGAGTTGCAGGAGGGATCGACCGACAACCTCAAAAAAGAGCTGGAATCCATCAAGAAGGATCTTGAAGACTTCGCGAACCTCGACGCCAGCAACCCGGCGGACAAGAAAAAACAGGCCGAGGCGATGCAGAAGATGCAGAAGAAGCTCCGCGACATCCAATCGTTCGCCTCCAAGAAACTCGACGAAAAGCACCCACTCGCAGCTGCCCTCAAGCGAGCCCGCCAACAGATGAAGGCCATGCAGTCAGGTGACAAGGAACTCGCAGAAAGTTCACAGAAGCATCTCGCTGAGACCATGGAACTGACCAAGCAGGAACTGCAGGAACTGGCACAGACGGCCCGTGATCTCCAGCAGCTTGAAAAGGCGTTGGAGACCGCACGCATGGCCCAGAAGGCCAACGAGGATGGCGAGACCGTGGAAGGGATCGAGGGAGCCGAGTCACTGGATGACTACCGCGAGTTCTACCAGCAGATGATGCAACAGATGGGCGACCAGATTGCCGACGGAGACGGAACCGGAAACCGCGGTTTCGGTAAGGGTGGCGAGGTTCCCGAAGACAATTCGGCCGAAACCGATTTCAAAACCGAAATCTCCAAGTCCGCGTTGACCGCAGGCAAGGTCCTGTTGTCAATCAAGACCAAGGGGCAAAGTGACACCGGGGACGCTCGTCAGACCTACAGCAAGAGCGTTCAGGCGATCAAGCAAGGAGTCAGTGAAGCGATCGACAAGGAAGAGATTCCCAAGGGGTATATCCAGGGAATCAAAAAGTATTTCCAGTCACTCGACGAGTCCGCTCCGTCCCGCTCATCGAAAGCCGCGACTCCAGCCACCTCGGATGATGCCCCGAAGAAGTAGCCTGTCGCTCTCGGCCAAGCCACGCCAGCGTCGCCCGGGCGCCATCGGCCTGCTGGCTCTGCTGTTGCTCACGCTGAATGGTGGATGTGTCCAATCGGTTCCGCCTGCCGTCGATTCCCAGCCATTGATCGTCTACTGCGCGCACGATGCGGCCTATTCGGACCCCATTTTCAAACGATTCACTCGTGAGACAGGCATCCAGGTCCAGGTGCGTCACGACACCGAAGCCACAAAATCGTTGGGATTGGTCAATCGGCTGATCCGCGAAAAATCGTCTCCAACCTGTGACGTGTTCTGGAACAACCAGGTCCTGGGCACCACCGACCTGCTGGCACACGACATCCTGGACAGCTACAAGGGCAGCGGCTGGACGCGAATGCCCGACGCTTACAAGGATCCCGGCGGCCGCTGGTGCGGGTTCGCGGCACGATTGCGTGTCTGGATCGTCAACACCGACAGGATGCCGGCAACCCCCCGGGCTATTGATGCAGTTGCTGCCGGTTCGGACTTGTCCCGAATGGCTATCGCGCGTCCCCTGTTCGGAACCACGCTGACTCATTACTGCCTGCTGTGGCACGTCGATGCGGGCAAAACACTGAAAGCATGGCACGCTGATGCCCGGCAACGGGGCCTGATCGAAGTCCCCGGCAACTCGACAGTCAAGAACTTGGTTGCCCGAGGAACCTGTGATCTGGGGTGGACCGACACGGACGATTTCTTTGTCGGACACGACAACCAACACCCGGTGGCCATGCTGCCGGTGAGATTGCCAGACGGTGAGACGATCTGTATCCCCAACAGCGTGGCCATCATCCGGGGAACCTCGCGACTGGCTGCTGCCCGTCGCCTGGTCGACTTTCTACTCAGTGCTGAAACCGAGTTGGCCCTAGCTCACTCAGCGTCTCGCCAGGTTCCACTGGGTGAGGTGGACGTGACACGACTGCCCGAGGAAGTTCAGCAATTGCGGCCATTTGTCCAACAGGGTGCTCCAATCGGTAAACTCGAGAAATCACGAACCGCCTGTCTGGCCTGGTTACGAACCGAGTACAAACGATGAGTCTCGAAGCCGAATGCGGTTGGAGTTTGCTGCGGGCCCTGGCCGTCGCGGCGATTGCCACTCCTTTGGCAGTTCTTTTGGAACGTGAGATCAAATGCTCCGCCCCCGGCCCACGACGTTGGCTGGTGACAATTCTCGCTCTCCCATTTCTCACCCCCGGATTCGTGGTCGGCTACAGTTATTCCAACGTGACACTCGACCTGGTCCGCAGCCCGCTGCTCAACGAGGCCTTCTACGACCTGCTGCTGCTCATCCAGGTCGTCCCGGTTGGCACGTTGGTGCTGGCCCTCGCACCTCCACCTCCCCTGGGACCAACGGCAATCTGGACCGCACGACTCGCCAACCGGGTGAAACCCGGCCATGTCATCACCGGCATGCGGCTGGGCCAACTCTGGCACGGTCCGGCCCGGAATCGAGTTCCAGCCTTCGGCCTGATGGCCTTGCTTGTATTCCACGAATTCGAGATCGCATCGCTGTTTCGGGTGATCGCCGGTGGCCGACTGACCCCGGCCAGTTGGTCCAACGCGTTGTTTGAACTCATCGCACTTCAAAGACTGGGTGAACAGTCCCCGTGGGATCTGTGGCGAGCCGGCTGGATGCCGATGCTGTGTTCACTGGCCTTGCTGTCTCCATTATTTGCACTCGCTTGGTCCGCCCGGCATGAACGCGGCGGTCCAGCGCCCACGCCCCGGCCACCTCGAACCCACCTCTCTCGTCGCACGGCCTGGGCCTGGCTGGCGATGGCGATGTTGCTGGGAAGCGTCGTTCCCTTGTGCAGCCTCTCGTTGGACGCGTTTTCCCGTGAATCCTCTGTGTGGGCAACAGGGCCCGTCCTGCTACCCACGCTCACTCACGCCGCGCTCAGCCTGATCCCCACCCTCATCGTCGCCACGATCGCGACGGTGCTGACCTCGTGGCTGCTGCGAAAAAAGTGGACCGCGTCCCTGCTCGTGCTTTCGCTGCCGGGAATGCTGGGCAGCTTGTTGCTGGGTCTGACGCTGACATGGTTGCTGCTGTTGGCCGCACCCGTCATACCGCGGCACTCGATCATCGCGCTCTGCCTGGGCCAGACACTCTGGCTGCTCCCTCGTGCCGCAATGCTCGTCGTCCTGCTAGCCGTGTTGCCCACGCAGGAATCCAGTCACATGGCCCGGCTCCTGCAACAAGCCCCTCCCGGTCCCCAGAGAACTGCCGGCTGGCAACTGGCCTGGCAGCAATCCGGACAACGCGGAGCCTGGATGATCGGACTGATCTGTTGGTGGGGATTTCTCGAGTTGACACTCAACGAACTGCTGGCTTCCCCGAATTGGCTCTCGGTTGCCCATCGCATGTATCAACAGATGCACTTCGGTCGAAATGCCGCGCTCTCCACGACAACCTTGATCGTGATGCTGGTTCCTCTCGCAGTGGCCGTGGCCCTGGTTGCCATCGGACGGCTCCTGCCAGTCGCGTTTGGAAGGAGCCCACGATGACACAATCACACGATCCGCTGTGGACACTCGATTCGGTCCAGCTTGACGGAGACCGACGCCCTCGACTGGATGTCGAGCATCTCGAGATCCGAACCGGCTGCACGGCGATCGTTGGTGCCTCCGGGGCAGGAAAGACATCGCTGCTGAACCTGCTGGTCGGTTTCGAAGCCCCCAGCCATGGGCAAATCGCCAGCCACCTCACTCGAGACGGCAGTCTTCTGCCCCTGTTCTGGATTCCCCCGGATGGGGGACTCTGGCCCCAGGCCACCACCACCGACCACCTGGCGGCCGTTCACCCCGGGGCCGATCACCAGCCCACAGTCGGAGAGATCCTCGAGGCCTTCGGGCTGTCCGAGCAAGCCACGTCGCGACCGGACACATTGTCCAACGGGGAACGGTCCCGGTTGGCCGCCGCACGTGGCCTTGCCGCCGGCGCCACCGTACTGGTGGCCGACGAACCGTTCGTTCATGTCGATCCGTTGCGTCTGGACAACGACTGGGACACTCTCGTCGACAATTGCCGCAACCGTGGCACGTCGCTAATTTTTTCGACCCACTCACCCCGGCAAGTTTTGCGACATGCCGATCACGTCGTGGTGCTGTCCCACGGACGTGTGGTCGCAGATGGTGACGTCGCGAGGCTCTACCAGTCACCGCCGTCCCGCGAGGTGGCCTGTAGCCTCGGACCGGCAAATTGGTTTACGGCAACCGAGACGCCCGCCTGGGGTGTCGGCCACGGCGATGTGGACATGTGCCTGAGACCCGAACACATCCAGCTGATTGCCGACCCCAATGGCCCGGCACTCGTCGTCGACTCAAAAACAATTGGCCCGCTGCGGGAGACGCGGCTGACACGGCCGGGAACAAGTGATTCACGAACCCTGACCCACCTGTCCAGCCCCGCCCAACCGGTTCCCACCGGTACCGTGACAATCCAGACACTCGCTCCCCAAGCCGGGATCAATCCGGCCGGTGAACCAACGAGAACGTGAGCAAAAGCGTACAATCTGTAGATGGTCGCTGGCCCCGGCCAGCCATTCAAGGACAGGACCATCTCATGTCGCTTCGCGTGTTCTTTCTCGCGTCACAGCTGAGCTTGCTGGTTTGCGGCTGCACCGATTCGACCGATCACCAGTTCATCCCCCGGCAGGTCTTTCGCAAGTCGATTCCCTCGGCCGGCGCCACCATTCCGGCACCGCGAGCTGTCACCACGGCGGACGACGACACGCTCTACCTGCTCGACAACGCGGGCCGTGTCTTGGTGTTCGACAAGAACGGAGATCCAATCCGCCAATGGAACATGCCGGAAAGCGACGTGGGAAATCCCGAGGGAATTTGTGTTCTCTCCAACGGACAGATCGCCGTGGCGGACACGCACTATCATCGCGTCGTCGTTTTTGCCCCCTCCGGCACCGTCGTTCGCATGGTTGGCCAGGAGGGACAAAAAGACGGCGACTTCTACTGGCCGGTGGCGGTGGTCGAAGATGATCAGGGCAACCTGTTTGTCTCGGAATATGGCGGATCCAACCGCGTGCAAAAATTCAACAAGGACTGGCAACACCTGCTGACCTTCGGAGACATTGGAGACCAGCCGGGTGAATTCCAGCGTCCCAGCGGCATGGTCTGGCACGGAGACCAACTGTATATCGTCGACGCATTCAACGATCGGATCCAGGTCTTCGACGGCCAGGGACACTTCCTCAAAGTTCTGGGAATGCAAGACGCAACCAGCCGGTTACACTATCCTTACGATATCGCCTTGGGTCCCGAAAAGGATCTCTGGGTGATTGAATACGGTGCAGGGCGGATTTCCCGTTTTAGTCTCAAAGGAGAGATGCTCGGGCGGTTTGGTTCCACCGGATCCGGCCCCAACCAGTTCGGCACTCCATGGGGCCTGGCCGTCGACTCCAGCCGCCGCATTTGGGTCGCCGACACTCGCAACCACCGCCTGGTAGCCGTCGATCCCTGAGCGATCCCGATGACCACTCTTCTTGAACGCCTGTTCCCTCGCCCCCGCCAGCCATTCCGGTGGTCGCAGACGATCCCGCTGATCACTTTCGTGGTTCTTTACACGATTCTCGTCCTGGGACTCGAGTGGTCCAATACGATGCTCTTCGTGTGGCCCGAAGCCTTTGGCCTGATGCTGTTGACCCCCTGGGTCTGGTGGTTGCACGCCGCTGGCGGAAGCGGACTGGGCCGAACCCGCGGCCTCATGGCACTCTGGACACGCCTGGCATTGATCGGTCTGTTCGTGATGCTGCTGGCCGAACCTCGGGCCGTTCGCACCAGCGATGTCGTCGCCGTGATGTACACCGTGGACATTTCCGATTCGATCGGCCGAGAAACCGACGACGAGAATGCCCAGGACCAGGCCTTGAATTTTGTCGCCTCGACAATGTCGCAGAAGCCCGAGGGAGACCAGGCCGGCCTGGTTGTCTTTGGTCGCAACTCGGCAGTCGAGTTGCCTCCGGCGGAAGCCACCCCGCTGGAGGAGGGGATCCTGCTCAACTCGCTCATCGACCGGGACGCCACCAACCTCGAGCAAAGTCTCTCGCTGGCTGCCGCAATGCTACCGGCCGAAAACCGGGGACGGATCGTTTTGATCAGTGACGGAACCGAAACTGCCGGAGATCTCCGTGGCATCCTCGATGAACTCAAGAGCCGGGAGATCGCCGTCGACGTGATGCCGATCACATACAGCTACAAGTCAGAAGTCTGGATCGAGCAACTCGAATTGCCTCGCAACATCAAGCTTGGTGAAACATACGAAGCGGACGTGGTCCTCTCGAGCCTCACGGTCGGTAGCGGCAGGCTGATCCTCAAGGAGAATGGCCGGACGATCGCCGAGCGGGACATTGATTTCCCAGCCGGCAAGAGCCGCTACACGTTTCCAATACGTCTCCGTTCGGCCGGTTACTACGAATACTCGGCCTCGATTGTCGTCGACCAGGGCAACGACAACTGGAAAGAGAACAACACCGTTCTCAACTACCTGTTTGTCGAAGGCGAGGGAAAAGTCCTTGTGGTGACCGACCCAAGGGGCAATCCGGCCGACCACGAATCGCTAGTGAAAGCGATTCGCGAGAACAGCCGGATCGTGGAAATCCGAAACGCCTACGAATTCCCACGGGATGCTCTCTCGCTGATGGCCTACGACGTGGTGATATTCGTCAACGTCGGCGTCGAATCATTCGACGTGGTGCAACTCGGTGCCGTGCAAGACGCGGTGGAGAACCTCGGCGTCGGCTTCCTGATGACCGGAGGCCCCAACAGTTTTGGCCCGGGCGGGTACCGAAAAACGGTGATCGAGGAGATTCTGCCCGTCGAGATGGACATCACAAAGAAAAAGGTGCTTCCCAAGGGAGCCCTGGCCATCATCCTGCACACTTGTGAATTCCCCGAGGGCAACACCTGGGGCAAGCGAATCACCAAACAGGCGATCAAGGTGCTGCATCCCCAGGACGAAATCGGGGTGCTGGTCTACGGATCGATGGGAGAAGAGTGGCTCTTCAAGCTGACGCCGGCCCGCGAATATCCCTCCCTGGCCAAGAAGATCAACGGTGCGGTGATCGGCGACATGCCCAGTTTCGCCTCGACGATGCAAATGGGGCTCACGGACCTGAAGAAGAGTGATGCCTCGGCCAAACACATGATCATCATTTCCGACGGGGACCCGCAGCCTCCCTCGCCCCGGGTCCTGGCCGAATTCGCAGACAACAAGATCACGATCTCGACGATTTCGATTTTCCCCCATGGCGGACGGGAAGTACAGATCATGCAACAGATCGCCTCGGCAACCGGGGGCCGCTACTACTTTCCCGACGATCCCAGTTTGCTGCCATCAATCTTCATCAAGGAATCCAACACTCTGAAGCGGACGATGATCCAGAATGAAACCGTCCAGCCACAGGTCGCCTTCCCCTCCCCCATTCTCAAGGGCCTCGACGGTTTGCCCAGCCTGCACGGCTATGTGCTCACCACCGCCAAGCCACGCGCCGAGTCCATCCTGCAAACTCCCCCAAAAGAGAACGAGTTGGGAGAAGGAGAAATCGACCCATTGCTGGTCACCTTCAAGAAGGGCCTGGGCACCACAGCGGCCTTCACCTCCGACCTCTCGACCAATTGGGGCAGGGACTGGGTCTCGTGGGACAAATACCGGGCGTTCGTGCAACAACTGATCACCAGGATCTCGCGGGTCCACCGCAAGGGGCATCTTCGGCTGTGGAGTTACACCGAGGGAAGCCGAGGAACGGTGGTCGTCGAGGACTTTCATCCCGACGCATCACCCCTGAACCTCGTCGCCGCGGTCGCCGGACCGCATGACCGCACCGAATCATTGACACTCAAACAGGTGGGCCCCACGCGGTACCAGGCCAGTTTTCCACTCTGGGGCAAGGGCCGCTACCAGGTCCGAGCCACCGGGATTGGCGACGGCCGGCAAGATTTGGCTCACGGTGGACTGATCGTTTCATACTCGCCCGAATACCTCAAGTTCAATTCCGACCCCCTGGTGTTGCAGGAAATCGTCGACAAAACCGGGGGCCAGATGCTCGACCCCTCCACGAAGCCCGAACAGATCTACAATCGCCGAATTCCCAAGTCCAGTTCTCGCCAGGTCTTCGACTGGTTTCTGGTCGGCCTGGCGTGCCTGGTGCCACTGGACGTGGCAATACGCCGTGTCCAGGTTGACCCTCGTATGATCGTTGGTTGGTTCCGCCCCGCGCAAGCCGCCTCGACTGAAACCATGGGGGCCCTTCTCCAACGCAAACAGGTCGTCGACTCGAGACTCGATGCACAACGCGGTGTCCCCGCCGCATCCCGCACACAGCCAGCCACCTCCCTGCCCGAACACCTGGCCGACATCACCCCGACACCCGGAAAATCCTCACACCGCGTTTCCGAATTCGATCGTTCCGGGTCGCCGCCGAACACGCCCCCACCGGAAGATCTGCTGTCCACCACCGAACGGCTGCTGGAGATCAAACGACGTCGCGGCGACACAGACGACTCCCCGTCCAACCAATGACATACCAAGAGACATCCTCCTTCATTTTTGCTGACACCACGTCTGGCATCAGGACCGACTTCCGATGAACAACGAGAGCACATCTCCCGAACCGGTGGACCAACCACCCACCAGCGAATCGCCAGGACATCCGGGGGCACCAACCACCGACTTGCAGGACGCCGAGACAGAAGGATTTCGACGCGACTACCATCGAATCCGTGACGCGATCGGATCGGTCATCGTGGGGCAACACCGGGTCATTGATTCCGTCCTGACTGCGATGTTCTGTGGCGGCAATGTGTTGCTCGAGGGTGTTCCCGGACTCGGAAAAACCGAACTGGTCAAGTCGCTCGCTCGTGTTCTCGACCTGGATTTTCGCCGTATCCAGTTCACCCCCGACCTGATGCCTGCCGACATCATCGGCACCAACATCATGAACACCGACGAGTCAGGTCGGTATCACTTTGAATTTCGTCGTGGCCCAATCTTCACCCAACTGCTGCTGGCTGACGAGATCAATCGGGCCTCACCCAAGACCCAGTCGGCCTTGCTCGAGACAATGCAGGAGGGCACGGTGACTGTCGGTGGCGAAATCTCAACGCTCGAGCAGCCCTTCTTCGTGCTTGCCACCCAGAACCCGATCGAACAGGAGGGCACCTACCCGCTTCCTGAAGCGCAGTTGGACCGTTTCATGTTCAAGGTTGTTGTCGGTGGCCTCGACCGGGAAGAACTCAACGAGGTCGTCAGCCGCACGATCCTCAAGCAGCCCATCGAACTCCCCACGGTGCTCGACGGGGCCGGGATACTGCGAATCCGGGAGACACTCGACAAGGTGGTCGTGGCCGATCCGCTAAGGGATTACGCCGTCCGACTGGTCCTGTCGACTCATCCCGGCACCGAGGGAGCCCCGGACGGCGTCCGGCAGTTTGTCCGCTGGGGAGCCAGCCCACGAGCCGCCCAGGCACTGATCCGGGCAGCCCGCGTGAGGGCATTGGGGGAGGGACGGGCTCACGTCGCCTTCGAGGACATCGCCGGCTTTGCAACCGAGGTGCTGCAACACCGTGTGCTCCTCAACTACGACGGGCAAGCCGAAAATGTCGATGTCGCCCAGTTGGTCTCCGACTGCGTCGCATCACTGGAACAGACCTCCTGATCCCACACTCCCCCGTGCCCCATCGCCTTCTCATCACGGCCCGGTCCGATGAACACCGCCTCCCGCGACAACCAGTTGACGACGCTCTTGGACAACCAGGTTTTGACTCGCCTGGAGCGACTCCGACTGCAACCCAACAGGCGGAAGACCAATCGGACGCAAGGTGAACATGCCTCGGGCAAGGGGGGCAGCAGCACCGAATTCGCCGATTTCCGCAATTATGTCCCCGGAGACGACGTCCGCTTTGTGGACTGGAATATCTTCGCTCGGCTCAACCGCCCCTACATGAAGCTCTACCAGTACGAAGAAGTGATGCACGTCGCGATCCTGGTCGATGGTTCCAACTCGATGAACTTCGAGGGCAAGTTTCAACGCGCGTGCCAATTGGGTGCCGCATTGGGACTGACGGCGCTGATGGGAATCGAACGAATCAGTGCCTACGTGGTGGGGAATACCGGTGCGCCACCCCGGGTCTTGCCGCCAACCAGTGGGCGGGCCAGCATGAAACGGCTGTTCGACTTCTTCGAACGAGCCGAGTGTGGTGGCGACGCCCCGATCGAAACAGCGGTCGAAGCCATGCTACGCAGGCATCGCGGCAAGGGCTTGGCCATCATTCTCTCCGACTTCCTGACTCCCGCCTCACTCGCCCGTCCTTTCAACCTGCTTTACAGTGCTGGGCTGGAAATTTTTGCCCTGCAAGTTCTTGGCCCCACCGAGATCGACCCCGAATTGACCGGGGATCTGCGACTGGTTGACAGCGAACACGGGGGCACCGTCGATGTCTCGTCCATCGGCGAACTACACGGCATCTACCATGACCACCGCGAGCGACTTGAGGAACACGTGCGACGCCAATGCCGCATGCGTAACGGACGGTTTCTCTCTGTGAGTGCCGATGCTCCGCTCGACTGGATCCTCTTCGACCTGCTCCAACGACAGGGGTGGTTGAAATGAGCCCTGCCGGATTTCTATCCCCATCATGGGCCTGGCTGTTCCTGCTGGTCATCCCCCTGGTCATCGTCTACTTCCTCAAGCTCAAGCGACCGCGGCTCGAAATCCCCTCCCTGGTCCTTTGGCACAGCGTGCTCAATGATCAACGGGTCAATTCACCGTTCCAACGGTTCAAGAAACATCTGCTCTTGTGGTTGCAACTGGCAATTCTCTTGAGCCTGATCCTGGCGGCAATGCAGCCGTTCCTGAGACGAGGTCCTGGATCGAACGAGAACGTGCCGATCCTGATCGACTGCTCGGCCAGCATGGCTGCCATCGACACCAAAGACGGGCCAACCCGTTTGGCACGAGCCAAGAAACGGGTGCAAGAACTGATCCAGGACACGCTCCCCAACCGGGTCTGCCTGATCGCCATTGGAGACAGCGCCCGACAACTGACCGAGTTCACCAACAACCAGAGAATTCTCGAGGACGCGCTCGCACAACTCACCGTTCGCGATGTTGCCGGCAACCTGGCCGATGGGCTGAGAATGGCCCAGGCCTTGTCACGTCGCGAGACAATCACCAGCGTCACGCTGGTCTCCGACGGGAATTTCAACGGCCTCGAGACATCTCCCTCCGGACAGGTGATCGCGGGGGTTGATGTCGAATTGTCCTTCGAACTGCAGTACGAAAAACTCGAGACATCGGCGTCCAACATGGGCATCACCACATTCAACGCACGCCGGCAAACCTCTGCCGGGACCGACGACAGCCTGACCCAGTGGAACGTCTTCGTCCGTGTTGATGGATCGCCCGGTGACGAGACCTCCGGTGAAGTTCTGCTCGAACAGGATGGGCAGGAGATCGGCCGCCAGCCGGTCGCACTGGAACCTGGCCAGTCCAAGAGGCTGGTCTATTCGCTCGAAACCGGTGGGGTCAGCAACCTCGTAACCCGGATTGTCCCCGATGGATTTGATGGCCTGGTATCAGACAACATCGCCTACCTCCAATTGCCCGTCTCCCGCCCCCTTCACCTCTGGTGCGACACCCAACTCGAAAGCTATCGACACGCCCTGAAAGTATTTCCCGACGTGGTCGTTTATCCCGGCCCCCCGTCAACAACACATCCCGATGTCTTCGACCTGGCGATCACCGAAAGCACCGAAAAGGCCAATCCCAACATCGAGGCGTCGGTCCGACTGGTGGTGGGCCAGATCCCCGAGGATCTCGCCGAGTTGGTCACCGTCCGCACGGGCAACTCACCAGTTGTCGACTGGAATCGCAACAGCCAGTTGCTCCAACACGTCAACCTCGACAGCATCGAGATCACCGACGAACCGGTTCGAGGCGACGATGTACTCGACCAGCACTTCCGTGAGGCTGGCTACGAGATCCTGGCAACCGGCCAATCAGGACCGCTGGTGCTTGCCCGGCACGGCCCGGCGAGACAGGTCTACTACCTGCTCTTTCACACCGACCGTTCGACATTGCCCTACCGGGTCGGATTTCCCGTCCTGGTCAAAAACGCCATCGACATCACACAACACGCGACGGGTCTTGCCGAAGTGCGGGGGCAGCCAACACGAGTGCTGAGCCCCAGGACACTTGACCCCGGACAGGTGTATTCAGTCACCGCGCCGGATTCCTCGTCCCAGACGTTCCGCACCAATAACGATGGCGTGCTCTCGGGCGTCCCCGCCCCGCGGGTCGGTCTTTATCGCATCAGTGACTCCAGCGGCCCGGTGGCCACGATCGGGGCCAGTGTACTCGACGCCGGGGAGTCCTCCCTGGCTGGAGCCGACGAGATCGTTCCGCGAGACGAGGAACTTCGTGTCGGTGCCAGCACAGCCACGATCGACTCCGACCGTCCACTGTGGCCCACCCTGGCCTGGATTGCCTTTGTGATACTGCTGGTCGAATGGTGGTATTTCCAGAGAAAAACCGCCCGTGTGAGTACCTAGCTGGTCCCATCATGCATCCCACTCATTTCCTCCGTCTCGCACTGCTCCTGGCACCGGCAATCACCTTGTGCCAGCCGGGGCCGATGAGAACGACCGCGGTCGCACAGGACACACCCCGGCCACGAGGTGTCACCCCACAGGTTGATTCGCAGGAAGAACCAATCGACCCTCGGCTGAGCATTGAATTCAACCGGCGTTACCAGGACCTCCGCAGCGGTTCCCCACTCTCGATCGACTGGACACTGCAATGGAGCGGTGAACGGCTGCCACGCGGACACCTCGACGTTCACATTGTCCAGGGACGCCGTATCCGGGGCCGTTTGCTCAGCGATCGCGAGATCGTCCTGACCGACGTTGGCACCCGTTTTCGGACGCTTCTGCCTCCGTTCAATACAGACAATGATCCCTCAAGCCCCCTGGACATCCGTGCATTTTTTATCAGCGACACTGGTGTGTTCCCCCTGGGAGAACGCTCCTTGCGAGTTGCCGGCCCACTTCGCCGCTCCTTCGTCGTCGCCTTCTGTGAACCGTGGCAGCAGGCCAATTCACCCGAGGAACTCCTGCTCACCAGCAGCCTCAACGCCGAGGCGTTGATCCAGTCGCCCTTCAAACGGTCTTCGGGATTGCCCCGGCAAAGGCTGGTCGCCACGTACCCGGCCAGGATCTATCCGACCGATGTCCCGACTGATCCGCTGTGGTTGTGCGAATACAATATCCTGGTGGTGCTGCCAGATGGACTGCGGGCACTTCGACGCAACCAATTGACCGCGATCTCGCAATGGGTCGACGCCGGCGGCAACCTCTGCCTCTTCCTCGACGGCCCTCTCTCCAGCCCACAGGCCGAGTTCGTCAACGGGCTCGTCCGCTCTACCAGGCAGTCTCCACGCCCCGCACTCGACACCGATTCGATGCCACAGTTGACCCGCAACCCCACCCGAGTGCACAAGGGGCTCGGTCGGCTCGTGGTACACCAGGACAGTCCATTTACAGCGGAATTCCAGGATTCCCCGGACTGGCAGACCAGCGTCTCATTTCTCTGGAATCAACTCCACGAGTTGAGCCCCTCGACCCCACGGCCCATTGCCGGCCCACAGACAGTGGCCATCCCGTCTCAGGAACGGATGGCGCAGGTGACTGGACTGAACAACGAGATCAAGTGGCAATTGAATTCCGTCGGCACACTGGTGAAACGGCTGACACCTGACGACTTCGAGGTCGTTCCGATGTGGCTGCTGGGATTGCTGCTGCTGGGGTATGTCATTGTGATCGGCCCGGTGGACTACTTCGTGCTGGGATGGTTGAAGCTCCGCAAGTGGACGTGGTTCGTTTTTCCACTCATGACGGTTGCCTTCACTGTTCTGATCGTCGGAGTCTCGCACAAGTACATGGGCACCACCGGAAATGCCCGCAGCGTGGTTTTCCGAGACATCGGGGACAACAGCACGTTTGTCAGGGAAAACCGGTTCGAACTGCACCTGGCCGGTACCCACACGGACCTGACAACCAGCATCCAACACGGCCTGTTCACTCCAATCGACCACCGGCGTTTCCTGTCCAACACCCCGTACGATCCAACAATTCAATCTCACCTCGATCTCGGGGTCGCCGAGCCAACGGAGTACATCGGTTCAATTCCAACCGGATTCACCGCAGTCCAGGACCTCCCACAGTGGTCACCCCAGGTGAACCGGATTTTTCGGATTGCCCCGTCCGACCCGTTGCCCCAGTTCGACTGGGAAACCATCGAGCCGGAAGCCCTGTCGAACGCATCCGAAAAGGCCCGCAACGCATTTCGAGACACAGTCCACCGGGCGTTCGGACCGCGCAGCGGAGCCATCCTGTTCCACGGAAACCACACGGCCCGGCATCTCTGGAACAGCCGGGTCCCCTTGTTTGACGGGCGTTCTCAATCTCGCCTGGCGCCCCCACAACGCCTCAATGTCTCCGGATCGAACTTTTCCGACAGCGGGAAGAACGTTGGTTTCCTGGAGGGTTCATGTGTCCGGCCCACGGTGGGAATCTTTCGCGCGGTTTCAAGAGTGGCCCCCCACGGTGGAGACAACTTTGAGGATCTGCCACTGCTTGACCCGACCGATCCCGGCCAGTGGCTGCTGGTGATAGCTGTCGCCGAAGGTCAGAGCCTTGTGCTGTATCGCCACCTCTATCACGATCGCCCCACTCTTGCCCAACCACCGTCTCCCGGCGCAATCGGTGAGGCATCCTCCACCATGTCGACGGTCTCACGGTAACACACATGTCCGCTGACAAACCCAGTCTCTCGGAACACGCCGACGCGGCGCCGATCGTTTCGATCGACAAGTTGCACGTTCACTACGGTGCCATTCACGCCGTCCGGGGAATTTCCCTCGAGATCCCTCGTGGCGAGGTCTATGGATTTATCGGCCCCAACGGAGCCGGCAAGAGTACCACGATCAAGGTGCTGGCCACCCTGATCGGGAGATTCCATGGATCCGTTCACGTCAATGGAATCGACGTGGCTGATCATCCGCACGCGGTGCGCGAACAGATCGGTTACATGCCCGACTTCTTTGGTGTCTACGAGGACCTCAATGTCCGTGAATACCTGCACTTCTTCGCCGCTGCCTACCGCATCCCACGCCAACAGCGTAAGACCGTCGTCGATGATGTCCTGGAACTGACCGACCTGACTCACAAGATCGGCGACCAGGTGGATTCCCTGTCACGCGGGATGAAACAGCGACTGGCTCTCGCACGGGTCCTGCTGCACGACCCCGACTTGTTGCTGCTCGACGAACCGGCCAGCGGACTGGATCCACGGGCGCGAATCGAAGTCCGTGAACTCCTCAAGGCGTTGACCGAGATGGGCAAGACCATCCTGATCTCCAGTCACATCCTTCACGAACTGGCGCACCTCTGCACCCGGATTGGAATCATAGAAACCGGGGAAATGGTCGCACACGGCTCCCTGGAAGACATCTACCGTCAATTGCAGTTGATGCGGATCGTTCACGTCCAACTCACTGACGCCGACGACACGCTGATCCAGAAAATCGGTCAAATCGACGGTGTTTCGAGTGTTGAAGTCCAGGTCGACCGGTTCGCCATCCAACTCCGTGAAGACCACACCGCAGTCGAGGACCTGCACGATGCACTGGTGGACCTGGGAGCCCGGATCCACATGTTCCAACCCGAAGCCATGGACATGGAAACTGCGTTCATGAAGCTGACCGAGGGCAAGACCGCATGAGTCGTCGGTGGCCACAAATGGGCCTGCCCCTGTTGACCAAAGAACTGATCGAACAGGCGGCACGCAAGCGGACTTATGTCGTCCGACTGGTGTATGCGTCGTTGCTGTTCGTGCTGGCCTTCTGGCAATTCACTTCCATCCTGTCCAGCAACGGATCCAACAGCCTGGCGATCCTGGGATCCGGCACCGACATGTTCCACCGGGTGATCGAACTCCAGTCCCTGGGCATCCTGTTGTTCCTGCCCGCCCTGGCCTGTGGTGCAATCACATCCGAGAAAGAACGCGATTCCCTGACGATGCTGCTCGTGACGCGACTGGGCCCCTTCACGATCCTGATGGAAAAACTCCTGGGTCGATTGGTGCCGATGTTCTCCTTTTTGCTGCTCTCGCTCCCGTTGCTGGCTTTCGCGTATTCGCTGGGAGGCGTTTCGACGCTTGAACTGGTCAGTGGAATCGTGACTCTCCTCTTCATTTGCATCCATGTCGGCGCCCTGGCGATCATGTGCTCAAGCTGGTGTGGCTCGACAGTTGCCGCATTTGTCAGCACGTACACCCTGGGATTACTGAGTTGTCCCTTCCTGATCCTGGCCGCCCAGGCTTTTCGCGATTCGCCTATCATGGTGGCCCGGACCACGACCGTCGTCTACACCAATTCACCCGCACCGATCCAGTTGACCACCGACAGCATCTCAGTCATCTGGATCCAGATGATCGTGCTGGGAGTCCCAACGGTGATTTACCTGGCCCTGGCCCGGTTCTTTCTGATCCGCCGCGCCCACGTCATCCGCCGCAACTTGGTGCTGAGATTCTTCAGGCAACTCGATCGCTTCTTTTTCTGGCTCAATGACCTCACGACCGGTGGAGTGATCCTGGTCCGCGACGACCAGCGTCTGCCCGAAGACCAGGCAATCACGTGGAGAGAAACCCAGAAGAAAACACTCGGAACGGCTCGTTACCTGATTCGAGTACTGGTCTCGATCGAGACCCCTCTTTTCCTGGTCCTGGCCATCGTGGCCGGCCTGGCCTTCCAGGCCCGGCTGGGAGTTGCCGCTGAAGCCCTCTACATCGTCTGGGCCCTGTCGGTGCTACTGATCACCGTTCACGCCTCCAGCCTGCTCACCAGTGAACGCTCACACCAGACACTCGATCTTGTACTCGCTTCACCAATGACCAGTCGCGAGATCATCCTGGAGAAGCATCGTGGCATTCGTCGCCTGATCTACGTGCTTTCGGTCCCCCTGTTAACGATTTATTTGTTCGAGAGTTGGTTCGCCATGGGCACTCCCGGACTCGAGGATGGTCTCAAGGCGATTATCACGGTTCCGGTGGCAGCATTCCGCTCGGCTATTCTCCAATACGACTACTCCCTCTGCTCCCTCCTCTCAATAGTGGTCTACCTTCCACTTTGCAGTTGGATCGCCTTGTGGATCGGGATCAAGTCCAGATCCCAGGTCCGTGCCATGTTGTTGACCCTGTTTTTCCTCTTCGGATGGGCGTTTCTGCCGTCACTGATCGCGACCGGCCAACTCGATGAATTGCTGGCATCACTACTGAAAAACCCGGTTCTGGTCGTGGCGGCCTGTCTCTGCTCACCATCGACAATCATTGTCATCAACGAAAACGCCGGCCTGGTGAATTCGATCAGCCGTGTGGACCATCTCTGGTACACGTTGATCAATTTTGCCGTTTACGGCCTGGCGTGGTCGAGCCTGA
>PBOU01000022.1 GCA_002724415.1 Planctomycetaceae bacterium | reverse complement strand
AGGAGTTGATGTGTGATTTGTTTTATTTGCCTGGGCGGTCCGAGGCGTCTGGGTCCAGCAAGGTTGCCTGTACGAAGCCCTGCCGCCTGCATCGTCGTTCTGCTGGCGATTCATTTTGGGACAAATGACGTGCTGTCTGCGGAGGCCGCGGCTGATGGCAAAGGCGTCAAATTCTTCGAGTCCAAGATTCGTCCTGTGCTGATCCGGAAGTGCTATGCTTGCCATTCGCGGGGCGCTGCCAAGGCGAAAAAGCTCAAAGGCAAACTGCTGCTGGATTCCAAGGCGGGAGTTCTGGCCGGTGGTGAAAGTGGACCGGCGCTCGTACCGGGGAAACCTGAACGAAGCCTGCTGATCGAGGCGATTCGCCACGAATCATTCGAAATGCCGCCGAATGAACGGCTGAGCAAACAAATCATTGGCGACTTCGTGAAATGGATTGAGATCGGTGCTCCCGACCCGCGCGACGGGCGGAAAGTTGATCTGCGAGCCGTGGATCTCCAGGCCGGTCGCAAGCATTGGGCCTTTCGTCCGCCGAGTGACTCCGCGTTGCCCAAAGTGCGCGGTGAGGATTGGATCCGAACCCCTGTGGATCGTTTCGTGCTGGCGAAACTTCAGCAGCAGCACATGACTCCCGCCGAAGAGGCCGATCGAAGAACGCTGATCCGCCGCGTCTATTTCGATCTCATCGGCTTGCCACCATCACCTCGGCAGGTCAAGCAGTTGATTGAGGATCCGCCCGCAACTGCTTACGAAGATTTGATCGAGAGGTTGTTGAACAGCAAGCACTACGGCGAACGTTGGGGGCGACATTGGCTGGACGTCGCGCGGTTTGGCGAAAGTGATGGTTCGGATGTGCACGAGAACAAATTCCGTCCGGATGCCTGGAAGTATCGCGACGCGGTGATCAAATCATTCAACGAAGATCTGTCCTACAAGGAATTCGTTGCTTACCAGGTGGCCGGCCGCGGCCTGTTCGGTGACTCGGCCCTGGCAACCGACCTGGCCCGTTTTCTCCAGTTGGGAACCACCTTGAAGGACAGTGACAATCCCAACGACAAAATGTTCCACAGCTTGGACGAAATGGTCTCGACAACAGGCAGTGCATTCCTGGGGCTGACGATTGGTTGTGCGCGTTGTCACGACCACAAAATCGATCCCATTACTGCGGAAGAGTATTACCGTTTGACTGCCGTCTTTTTCAGTCGAGTGAAGGTGGAGCCGCGGGCCAGTGACAAGGTGATTCCATTGGAGATTCGTGAGCCTCATCTGCTGGCGGGTGGCAGTTGGAGACGGCCCGTAAAAAAAGTAACGCCCGGATTCGTCGAAGTGTTGATGCGCGGGGATAGCCGCTCGGAAGTTTGGCTCACAGCCGGGTCGGAAGCGAAGACGGCGGATCCTCGCTACGCCCTGGCCTTGTGGATGACAGACGTTGATCGCGGCGCCGGGCAACTGCTCGCGCGTGTCATCGTCAATCGCATTTGGCAGCACCATTTCGGCCGCGGCATTGTTGATACGCCCAACGACTTTGGCTTCCTTGGCGCCAAGCCAACGCACCCGCAACTGTTGGACTGGCTCGCCAGCGAACTCATTCGAAACGGCTGGCAGTTGAAGCCGTTGCACCGCTTGATCATGAACAGTGCTGCGTATCGCCAGGCGTCAAGCCAACGATGGGGCGAACTCGATCGGGACAACCGATTGATTTGGCACCATCAAACCCGCCGCCTCGAGGCCGAGATCATCCGTGACAACATCCTCAGCGTTTCCGGTGCGTTGAAGAAACAGATGTACGGACCGAGCACTGCCATCGGCTCGATTGCCAAGGGGACGGCGGGCAAGGAGAAGCCTGAGACCTGGCGACGCTCCGTGTACATGATGGCTCCTCGCTTCAACACGCATCCCGTGTTGCGCGTCTTTGATGCCGTGGACAATTTTCAAAGCGTCGGCGCGCGGACGGTCAGTACGACACCGTCGGGAGCGCTGTTCATGTTCAATGCACCGTTTCTCTGGCAGCAGGCCGAGTTGATGGCCGAGCGGATCGAGCGGGAAGCAGGNGNANCGCCCGACGCTCAGGTCGACCACATTTACGAAGTCGCNTTNACACGCCCGCCGACCGATGAAGAGCGAGCGNTGGGNATTCAGTTCCTGGNTCGTAAACCAACCAAAGANGACAAGAACGNCAAGAGCGTTTTGGTTCACTATTGCCACGCCATCATGGGACTCAATGAGTTTATATACATCCGTTGATTNGATTGGATGCTGCGATGTCTTCCATTGATGCAACGACAGCATGGAAAATGAATCGNCGCGCGTGCCTGGGCGGAATCGGTCTCGGTAGCATTGCGCTCGCGGGACTGCTGGCCGAAGAGGACGCCGCGGCGACTCCTTCCCGTTCGCCCCTCGAGTCCAAGCAGCCTCATTTCACGCCGAGCGCCAAGAATGTCATCTTCCTGTTCATGGTGGGCGGCGTAAGCCATCTGGAAACGTTCGACCACAAGCCGCTGCTGAAGAAGTACGCGGGAAAGAACGCCGTCGATCTCTTTTCCAAAGAGGAACTCGATGGTCTCAACCCAGAGAAAGACTACTCGAAGTCCAAGGTTGTGCAGCCGGTCTTTCCGTTTAAGCAGCACGGCCAGTGTGGAATGTGGGTCAGCGAGATCTTTCCCCACCTGAGCAAGGTTGTGGATGAGATCACGATGATCAATTCCATGCACGCCGCGTCGTCCATCCATTCGGTGGGCCAGATCTCGATGCACACAGGATACCTGCGGCCCGGCTTTCCCAGTCTGGGGGCGTGGGTGACGTACGGTTTGGGAAGTGAAAACCGCAACATGCCCGGCTTCGTTGCTTTGCGAGACGGGGTGTCATCCGGCGGTCCCACGATGTATCGATCGGGCTTCCTTCCCGGGACGTACCAGGCCACGGTCATCGACACGAGTTCAGGTCAGTTTCAACTCGATCATCTGCGACGACCGGAATTCGTTTCTGCGAAGCAGCAACGCCAGCAACTGGATTTGATGACAAGGCTGAATGCGCTGCATCGTGAAAAGCACGCGAGCCAGGGCGAATTGGATGCACGCATTGATTCGTTCGAGACGGCGTTCCGCATGCAGGGCGAGGCCCAGGAATTATTCGACTTGCGCCGCGAGCCGAAAAGCGTACGCAAACTGTACGGGCATACTCCGTTCGGCAATCAGTGCCTCACCGCTCGACGNCTGGTTGAAAGCGGCGTGCGATTCGTCGAGATATTCAATGGTTCCCAGGGACGGCGCTGGGACGCTCACGGAAACCGCGGTGGCCTGATCAAGAACCACCGCACCAACGCCGCCAAAACCGACCAGGGCCTTGCGGCACTCATCACGGATTTGAAATCGCGGGGCCTGTTGGACGAGACGCTGGTCGTGTGGGTCACGGAGTTTGGACGGACNCCATTTGAAGAAGCCTTTCGCGAATTGACTCGAACGACGCTCGGGCGTGGGCATCAGCACTACGGGTTTTCGATGTGGTTGGCTGGCGGCGGGGTCAAACGCGGCTTCACTTATGGTGCCACCGACGACTTTGGAGTGCATGCTGTTGAAGCCCCAGTCTCGCATCATGATTTTCACGCCACGATCCTTCATCTGCTTGGCCTCGATCACAAGCAACTCACTTATCGTCACAACGGTCGTGATTTCCGATTAACCGACGTGCACGGACGTGTTGTTCACGACTTGCTCGTGAACCGTTTTGTGTGACCGCATTTAGCCAACGACTTCGTGGTCGGTCGATTTGTTTCACCCTTCACGATCGTGTTGCAGAGGGTCAATGGTTCGGCGACAATGGANGTCTGATCGACTCNCCNCCNCCCCTTCCCGCCCGAACCAGATGCGAAATCGAAGCAGCATNACGCAAGCGATTNTCTTTGCTTGCTGNGTCGCNACAGCGTCGTCGAGCTATGCAGAATCAGTTGACTATCTCCGCGAGATCAANCCGATTCTCAAATCCCGCTGTTACAGTTGTCACGGCGCNCTGAAGCAGGAATCCGGATTGCGGCTCGATACGGGCGAGTTCATTCGGAAAGGGAGCGACAACGGGCCCATCGCCGTCGCGGGCCAGGTCGACGCCAGTAAGCTCGTCGCGCGTATCACTGCCTCCGACGAGGTCGAGCGGATGCCGCCGGAAGGTGAACCACTCACCAATGAACAAATCGCCCGAATCAAGCGTTGGATTGCCGATGGAATTCGCTCGCCCGACGACGAACGGCCGGAAGAGGCCCCTCGGGACCATTGGGCGTTTCAAGCGCCGCAGCGAGCAGAGCTGCCAAACGTGCGAAACGCCGCCTGGCCCCGCAATCCCATCGACGCGTTCATTGCCGCCGCACATGAGCGATCCGGTCTCGCTCCGCTGCCAGCAGCTTCCCGGGCAATCCTCCTCCGGCGAGTCTATCTTGATCTGATCGGATTGCCGCCAACGCGTGAAGAGCTGCATTCATTTCTCGCCGACGATTCACCGGAAGCCTACGCAAAAATCGTCGAGCGCCTGCTCGCCAGCGAACACTATGGCGAGCGGTGGGGACGCCATTGGATGGACGTGTGGCGGTACAGCGATTGGTACGGACGGCGGCAGGTTGGTGATGTCCGCAACAGCTACCCGCACATTTGGCGTTGGCGAGATTGGATTATTCAATCGCTGAACAACGACAAGGGATACGATCAAATGGTCCGCGAGATGTTGGCCGCGGACGAATTGTACCCGGCTGATGATTCTCGGATACCGGCACTGGGATTTATCGTTCGCAATTGGTTTTCGTTGAACTACGACACGTGGAAGCAGGATCTGGTGGAGCACACCGGCAAGGCATTCCTGGGATTGCGGATCAACTGTGCACATTGTCACGACCACAAATACGATCCGATCTCCCAAAAAGAGTACTTCGCGTTTCGCGCGTTCTTCGAGCCTCTTGAATTTCGCCACGACCGGGTTCCCGGTGGCCCGGCCCTGGCGAAGTACACCCGCTACGGTGCGGGCTCGTTGCTGAAGCCGATCGCTGCGGGTCTGCCTCGCGTCTACGATCTTTACCAGGGCCAAAAGACGTTCATGTACCGGTTGGGTGACACGCGTGATCGGTTCGATCGCCCACCGGTTGAGCCAGCCGTTCTGGCGGTTCTCGGTCGTGCCCCGCTCGCCATCGAGCCAGTCGATCTGCCGCCCACTGCATGGTATCCAGGTCTGAAACCGTTTGTTCACGAGGAAGAGACGGCCAGCCGTCGCAAAGCGATCCAGGAAGCAGAGGCCGCACTCGTCAAAGCAACTGCCGTGTTTGAACCGTTGGCGGGACAACTGGCCGAAGCCGACGTCGAGCTTTCCGAGGCAGTGAAGAAGGCAGGGAAGGTCGCATCGCCCAAACCGCGGTCGATCGACCATGTGATTGCCTGGTGGCGGTTCGAAGGTGCAGATAACGAAGCCGGGTTCCTTGCGGACTCGAGCGGGAAGGGCCACACACTGCAACGCATTACCGGTGAGGAGACTCCCGCGAAGCCGTTGACGCTTGCGCAGACTGGAACCACCAGGGCATTCCTGTCCCAGCTCCCTGGAGAAAATCTGGCCAACCTGCAAGCTGCCGAGTTTCAACAGAACCGGAGCTTCGCGTTTCTTGCGGCATCGGGCAACGAGCAGTTCTATGCGAATACCTTTGCCCTGGAAGCGTTCGTCCATTTCGACGTTTCGCAGCGGAACTACAACCGAACGATCGCAGACTGCCAAGGCAGTTGGACGTTGCTCCATCGGGGGATCGACGACAAGACCTTTGAATTGCGAGTCCGGTACTTCAACGATCAAGGACTGCTTCGTGATGTTGCCACCTCACGCGATGCGGCAAATCTCGGCGAGCCGTTGATCTTGCAAACCGGCCACGACTACTACGTCTGCTTGGTGATGAGCAAGCACGCCGTCGTCTTTCACGCCGCCAATCTCACGTTGCGGACCCCCCTGCAATCGCTGCAACTCCCGCGGAACTCCAACAGGCACGATTTCGCAAAGCTCGCCCGCCCACCCGCCGGAACTCGCTTCAACATCGGCAACTCCGATGGCACGGGACGCGTCGACGGGCTGATCGACGAAGTGCGCTACACGCGAGGCGGCTTGAACGGCATGCAAATTGCCGCCGCAGTTGGACAGTCATCCAACACCGCCGTCCAGAAAGCGACAATGAAGGTAAGCGGTCTCCGTCGAAAGACGGAGCCCGCACGTCTCGCGACTGTGGCGACACGACTGAAACTGGATGCCGCACAAGCGGACCTCAAGGCGCTCGCGGCACGGATCAAAGCCGATCGGGCAAGGTTCCTGGCAAAGACCGACGATGACGACATGGAAGGACTTGCCAGGGTTGCAGCGGAAACGGAACACGCAGCGAAGGGGCTGGCGAGCCGGGCCAAGCTCGCTCAGGCCAACCAGTTGTTGGCCGAATACAAGGTCAACGCTTCGCCCGATCAGAAGAAAGTCAAGCAAGCCGAGCAAGACATTACGGCTGCCAAGAAAGCGCTCGCGGGCTTGCAGAAGGCGGCGGGCGGCAGCAGCAATTACACGCCGATTGGCCCGCAGTACCCAACGACAAGCACGGGCCGGCGTGCTGCCCTGGCCAATTGGATCACCGACAATGACAACCCGTTACCCGCTCGCGTCGCGGTGAACCACATTTGGATGAGGCACTTCGGCCGACCGCTTGTGGAAAGTGTTTTCGATTTTGGGCGTTCCGGGAAGAAGCCCACGCTTCCGAAATTGCTCGATTGGCTCGCGGTCGAGTTGATGGAACACAATTGGAGCATGAAGCACATCCATCGGTTGATCGTCACGAGCAACACCTATCAACTCGGGTCGCGTCCCGGGAGTGCCAACCACCCAAACTTCTCGATCGACAAAGACAATCGCCTGTGGTGGAAGTTCGACCGTCGTCGCTTGGAGGCCGAGGTGATTCGCGACAGCATGTTGGCCGCGTCCGGACAGCTTGATCGTACAATTGGGGGACCCGAGATCGCCGCCACGTCCGAGGCGTCCTCATTGCGACGGAGCCTCTACTTCACGATCTACCCGGAAGCGGGCGGCGCCATGCCGTTTATGACACTGTTCGATCCGCCGGATCCCGGCGACTGCTACCGCCGAACTGACAGTATTGTGCCGCAGCAGGCACTCGCGATGTCGAACAGCCGGTTGGCGATCAATCAAGGCCGGCTGTTGGCCGGCGCGTTGGTGAAGAAGCTGGCCTCCGCCGAAAATGTCGATAACGATTTCGTGATCGGTCTGTTTGAACAGCTGCTGTCTCGGCAACCGACAAAAAAGGAAGCACTGGTTTGCCGCGAGTTTCTTGCGAAACAGCGAGAGCTCTACAAGTTGGCGGATCCGGAAGAGCTCGCCGCGGCCGCTCCCAAAGGGTCGGTCGCACCCGCGCAGGGGGCCGGCCAGCGTGCTCGCGAAAGCCTGGCACGAACATTACTCAACCATAACGACTTCATCACCATCCATTGACCATGATTCATCAGCCGTCGGGCGTTAGCCACGGTTCCCACAAACACCGAGAATACCGGACACGTGCCGGTGCCCTTCATCACGATCCCGCAAGTCCCCTCCCTCCACTGGCTTCTCCTCCACTTGGACGGGGAATAACAATAGGAACAACAATGAGTTCTCGCAGGGCCTTCCTCGCTGACTTTGGAATGGGCTTCACCGGCCTGGCGCTTGGCTCCTTGCTGCACCAGGACGGTATCACGAGAGCCAATGAAACCGGTGATTGGTCGCCGCCAGGTGGGAAACCCCATTTCGCTCCCAAGGCGAAAAGCGTGATCTGGATCTTTCTGTCTGGCGGCTATAGCCAACTTGAGACGTTTGATCCAAAGCCCGCACTGAACAAGTACGCCGGCATGACGTTTCAGGAGACGCCGTTCGACAATCCTCTCGAGTCGCCGCTGCACGACAAGCGGTCGCGTGCGGTGATCGAAAAGGTTCGCGAGAAGTACTCCAAGATCTTTCCGTTGCAGGTTGACTACAGCAAACGCGGCGAACTCGGGGTCGAAGTGACGGATTGGTGGCCTCATTTGGCAACCTGTGTCGACGATATTTCTTTCGTCCGCAACATCTGGACGACCGACAACGATCATGCCGCGGAAAACCAGATTCATACGGGTCGGCACAAGCTTGACGAGATCCAACCCAGCATTGGCGCATGGGTGACGTACGGCCTCGGCACCCGCAACGAGAATCTACCGCAGTTCATTGTGCTTGGGGGACCGACCCGTGCCGACACGAAGGAGTCCATCGAGTCGAATTACTTGGGGCCAAAGTACGCCGGTATCCCCTTGCAGCTCGATCCGACCAATCCGCTCCCGTACGGAAACCGGAACGCGGATGTACTGGCTGCGGAGCAGCGGAATGAATTCGAATTGGCGGGAAAGCTGAACCAACTGGCGGCGGTTGAGTATCCCGAGGATGCAGCCGTACGGGCTCGTATCAAGTCGTACGAGCTTGCCTTCAACATGCAGATGGCGGTGCCGGAAGCAATCGGGATGACTCGCGAGACGCAAGAGTCGCAGCAGCTGTACGGCCTGGACAACAACAACACGAAGGTCGCCGGCCAACGATTGCTCGCCGCGAGGCGACTGGTCGAACGCGGCGTGCGATTCGTGCAGGTGTATCCCAGCCCGTATGGCGTTTGGGACTCGCACAATTCACTCAGGAGGAACCATGCCGCGCAGAGTGCGAAGGTCGATAAGCCGGTTGCCGGCTTGCTGAAAGACCTCAAACGCCGCGGAATGTTGAACGACGTTTTGGTTGTCTTCTGTACGGAATTTGGTCGCACGCCAGCCGTCGAGGGACGTGGTGGCGGTGCCGATGGGCGTGATCATCACCCACATGGCTTTACCGTCTGGTTTGCTGGTGCTGGGGTCAAACGCGGATTCATCCACGGAGCAACCGACGAACTCGGGTTCCACGCCGTCGAGCCGGGGCACTACGTCACGGATATCCACGCGACGGTTCTTCACCTCATGGGC
>PBOU01000021.1 GCA_002724415.1 Planctomycetaceae bacterium | reverse complement strand
CTCGTAGCACAGTCAAGTTGCCTTCGCGTGGATCCAGTCGCACTTCGGCACAGCCATCCCGTTCCAAGGCGCCTTCCAGCCGCAGTACACCAACCACCAGGTCATCGGCCCGTCGGACACCATCTTCAAAAGCCACGCGATCTTCATCGCCCCTGCGGATCCCTCGTTTGCCCAAAACCGTCACCACTCAAAAATCCTCAAAGTCGGCGTCACCGCGATCTCGAACCTCCTCACGAGACCGCCTTCCGTCCACAAGCTCAAAACGCAACATCAAGAATCCGTCGTCGTCCTCAAAACGAGACATCAAGACCCCGTCGCCTTCCTCAAAACGCGACATCAAGAATCCGTCGTCGTCCTCAAAACGAGACATCCGCAAGCCTTCCGTTTCCACCGAGCGACGCACCAAGGCTCCGGCCGTAAGTTCCAAACGCGATGTCGCCAAACAACGTCCCGGTCGCCCGACCACGACTTCCCCCTCAACCACAACTCGGGATTCCGCAGGCCGTTCGAAACAGAGGCTCTATAGCCCTTCGAAAATCACGGCACGCGACTCGAGTTCACGTTCCACACTGAGTTCCCGGACTCGGCAGAATATTTTTTCCCGGATCCGGTCGAGAAATGGTTCAAAACGAAAAAACCCGTCAACCACCTCACCCTCAGTTTCGGCAAAAGCAAAACCTCGCAAGGCCGCCTCCCCCTCGTCACGTCCCACCCCCAGGCCCACTATTGAGCGAAACGGAAAGCTTCGTGAACCGAGAGGAAAAGTAGGCTTGGCGAGCCGTCGCCCCAATTTCGCAGACCGTTTGAAAACGGGGCAGTTGCGACGACTGGCCGACACCCGGATTGGGCGCAAACTCGATTTTGGACGGCAGTTTGAAATGTCGCGTCGTGGCGACGTGGCACGCCGCCTCAGCTTGTCGCGATCGCTCAACCGCAACGGTGGATGGAACTCCAGACGCTTCCACGGACACGTCCACAGCACTTTCGTCAACTTCCATTTCGGCAGCTGGTACGCCGGGCCATCCTGCTACCCCGCACACACCTGGATGCCCCGCTGGAGCCCCTGGGTCTCCTGGAGCTGGTGGGACACCTGCCTTCCTGTCTGCGACCCACGGCCCATGTTTTGCCGACCGCTGGTGTGCCGCCCCTGTCGCCCGTGGGTGATCTGGAGCTACCCGACCTGGGTCAGTCTGCCGGTTGTTTCCAGTGGGACATGGGTCGACGTGGCTCCCGCCCGAGACGACGGACGAGACCTTCAACTCCTGGCCGTCCGGTTTGTTGACGCCGGGCACCCCGACCAGAAACTTGGCCCCCGTTACCGGGTCTGGTTCCGCAACAACGGTGACAAGAAGATCCGTGACGACTTCAACGTGATGTTGCTGGCCTCCAACGACCGGGAACCCAGTCGGGACGTCCCACAGGCGGGCGTTGAGATCGACAAGATCGATGCCGGAGCCATCCAAACGGTCGACATTCGACTTCCTTTCGAGGCCAACACCCTGGATCGAGATTCCGAAAAACGAGAGATCCCGTTCCGGTTCCTGCACGTCCTTGTCGACTCCCACAGGGATGTGGACGAACCGTTTGAGGAAAACAACGGCGTCGTATTGGCCCGCGGCGACGTCCTTCCCGTTGACCCGGCAAGTTTTTCCGCAAACGTGATCTCGGCCGCCGCTGGCGACATGATCGACATCGCCGGAGAAGGGTTTGGCCCCGAACCCGGCGAGGTGATCATTCAGATCAACGGGCTGGAACTGCAGGCTGAGATCTACGGGTGGTACGACCTCGGCGTGCACATCAAGTTGCCGTCACTCCCCCTGGCCACCGATGCCGAAGCCGACATCGTGATCGTTCGGGGCGACGGAGCTGTCTCGAACCCGGTCCAGGTCAAGGTCGTCCCAGCAAAACGACCGGTCACCCCGCCGCCGGCACCGGTCAAGTGACCAACGTCCGGCAGCAACAGCAGGGCAGGGGGCGGACTGCAAGGTTCGCCCCCTGTTCCTGTTAACCGGGTGCACTCAACTCTTCATGCCGGTTCCACTCGAACCGGACTCGCGGCTTCCGCTGCCGCCGCGGCCACTCTCACCCGCAGAGGAGCACTCAGCCCCTCTGCTGAGACGGTCACGACATCCCCCTCACTGTACTTCCATGTCCGCGAACTGAAACTCAACTTGCTCGTCCCAAAGAAATGGACGTGCACATCACCGGGAACACGGTGCTGGGGGTACTTGAAATGGTGATCCTCGCAATTGGCCAGAGAGTGACACATCCACTCTTCGCCACTCTTCAGGGGTCCGCTTTCGTAGATNACCTCACCTGCTCGCTCGACAGTGCATTCGAGANCGACATCCGCAAATTCAAGATCCGTAATCAATTCGGGACCGACTGCACAGGTCCTGAGCTTGGAAGGAGCAAGATACAGGTAGTTGATTTTTTCCGTCTCGTGGTCNGACCACTCGATCCCAAGNGCAAAACCGATTCGCCGGGGGACCCCNGAGGGATCCACGATGTAGCAACCGGCCAACTCCGGNTCTTCACCGCCGTCCAACCCAAACGCTGGCAGGTCAACAACGCCACCATGCCCTCGCAAGGTGCCGCCATCGCCCTTGTAGAACCACTCTGGCATCGCTCCACGCCGCCCGGNCCCTGGCTTNCCATCGGCCANCCCCATGGCAAACATGCGAGCNGAGTCGGTCTGCGGNTCCTCGNCACTTGCAGCCGCCCCCTCGGAGCNTTCACCGCCATCNNTGGAATGCATCTNGTTGCGAGATTCCATNCCGCCCGTGTGAGTCAATCCTGTCCCTGACACCAACACGTAATGCGGATCGGGATGATCCAANGGGGGATGAAGGAACGGCACTCCTCCCCCAGCGCGGGAATTGAGCAACTCCTCATAATTCACCCGAGCCGGCTCGCCACNTTCCAGAACNTCCTGGAGTTGCNGTTCGAAACTGACTCCACGACGACACGCTTGNGCAAAGACCGNACACACCCGATCCAGGGTCTCGTCGATGGATGTCACGTCCAAGACCACCTCGCCGTCAACCACCCCCACACGTCGTCCGACGCCGGGAATCTCCCACTGCACAACTCTCATCTCTTCCCCCTCATTCGTCAGCCACACCTTCCCAGGTCTGGCTTTCCCAACTCCGTGCCATTGCCGCCTGCACCGCGGCCACNCGGCCGATCTGTTCAAATCCCGGCTCGACCGGAACCCCTGCAGCGACCCCTCGCAGAAACTGGTGCACCTCAATCGTCATCAGGTCTTCATACCCCAGGCCNACCGCCCCCCCCGGATTGAAGTCGCCGTGCCCGGGAAACTCCGGGCGCGTCTGCACCCGGGCATACCCGGGACGTTCCGACGCCTGNCCGTCNAGATACAACTCGAGNTCATTCATCCGTTCGAAACTCCAGCGAGCCGANCCGAGAGTCCCATTCANCTCAAACGAATGTTCGCAGTCCGATCCTCCGATNACCCGACACACTTCCAGCGTGCCACGCGCCCCGTTACCAAAACGGACCATCGCCCCCACGTAGTCCTCGTTGGTCACCGCCTCGGTCGGCCCATCAGCACGGACAGAGAAATGGGTGCCANTCTCNTCAGGCACTGGNCGTTCCGCGATGAATGTTTCCTGTTGCGAGACAACCTGGGCAATCGGACCGGCCAGCATCAATGCCATGTCAAGCACATGGGTCATCAGGTCTCCAAGAACTCCGTAGCCCGCCCGCTGTTTGTCAAACCGCCATGACAACACGCTGTGGGGATCATGACCGTAACCGCAAAAGAAGCGGCCGCGGTAGTGAGTCAACCGGCCCAGGCTGCCCGCTTCGATCAATTCCCGAAGGTGCTGGACCACCGGGCTCCACCGGTAGCAGAACCCCGTAAAACTCAATTGTTCCGAGGNCGCAGCTGCGGCGACNATTTCCGCGGACTCAACGGGGTCACGGCCCACCGGTTTCTCNCAGAACACGTGTTTTCCGGCCTGCAACGCCGCGAGACACATTTCCCGGTGCAGCCAATTCGGCGCCGTGATACTCACCACCTCGACTTCCGGATCCGCCAAGACCTCCTTCCAGTCGTCTGTGGCACGCTCGAAGCCAAACCGCTTGACCGCTTCGNGAGTCCTCGCCGAATCACTGTCCGCGCAGATCTTCAACCTGGGCACGACGCCCGATTCCGGAAACCTGTTGACGACCTGCTGGTAGGCACGACTGTGTGTCATGCCCATCCAGCCCATGGCAATCACGCCAATNCCAATTTCCCGTGCCATCGCAGCGGTTATTCCAGAAAAAGTGTGCGANCAACCANNCNNATCNNNACTCCAACGCCCCGTGGCGTGTCNTCACCCGGAACGCACCGGGCGTCCAGACGGGCAACAATCAACCCGGCACACGTCCAGGCAAGCGGGCAACTCACCCACAACCCGACGCTCCGGTTGATCCAGACACCGCTCGGCAATCAAGTCGCCCAGCATCCCGACAAACGCCGGATGCACCCCGACAGTGGCAGCCCGAACAAATTTCATGCCCAGTTCGTCGGCCAGTTCCGATGCCTCAACATCGAGATCAAAAAGAACCTCGAGATGATCAGACAAGAAGCCGATTGGATGCACCACCAACGAAGTTACCCCCCGTTGGTCCAGAAGTCGCATGTGATCAAGAATGTCCGGTTCGAGCCAGGGATCTTGTGGCCGGCCACTTCGACTCTGGTAAACCACCTGCCAGCGGTCATCGGGAACACCACACTCCTTGCACGCCAGCCTCGCAGTCTCGTTCAATTGCAGTTCATAGTCACACCCCGTGGCCATGCTGGCCGGAAGACTGTGTGCGGTGAATGCCACGTGAGCGTCCCCGGCCTCGTCCAATGCCGTTTGCAGGCACTCGGCTGTCGCAGACACAAAACCTGGGTGATTGAAAAACGCCCGAACCTTGTCGACCGTTGGGGCAAGCTCTCCCACGCTCTGGCGAGCCGCCTCGATGTCCTCTCTGTACTGCCGACAACTCGAATACGAACTGTATCCGGCCAGCACGACCGCCAGGGCGTTCTTGACACCCCCTGCAACCATTTCCGACATCGTGTCGGGCAATAGTGGTTCCCAGTTCCGGTTCCCCCAGTAAACCGGGAGATCAATCTCACGACTCGCCAAATGCGCAACCAGGGCCTCCCGCAGTTCCCGAACCTGCGCGTTCAGGGGACTGACCCCATCAAACCGGTAATAGTGCTCGGCCACCTCAAGCAATCGTTCTCGAGGAACCTGCCGGCCGCGCGTGACATTCTCCAGAAACGGCAACACATCCTGCCGGGCCTCTGGGCCTCCAAAAGACACCAGTAAAATCGCGTCGTAATCACGACCACNTGTCATCGCGGTATCCGCCTACTCATCCGAAACAAAATCCCATGCCCATATCAGGCAACTCGAAAACGCTCGATCAACGATTCACTAATCTCAAGCCCCAATCCCGGCCCCTGGGGAGCAAGAAGGTTTCCGTCTTCAAGACGNAATGGCTCAGCAAACGCCGGTGTGAGCCACGGCATGTATTCCAGGCCCTCAACCCCCGGAACACCACAAGCGAGGTGAACCGACGCTTCCATCATCAAGTGAGGCTCAACCGGGCAGCGGTACACTTCACACAGCGTTGCGACCCTCAGGAACTCAGTAATGCCTCCCACCCTCGCCAGGTCCGGCTGAACGACCTCAACGGCCCCCGCTTCCAGAAACGAATGGATTTCAAAACGGGACCCCAGAGTCTCACCAAGCGCAACAGGGATGTCGAGCCGTCGACTCAGTCGAGCATGGCCAATCACGTCATCGCACAGCATCGGTTCCTCAAACCACGCGCACCCCAACTGCTCAAACGCCCGCCCGGCCCGGGTCGCCCGGGGCAAGTCCCATTTCTGGTTGGCATCGACNGCGATCCATGCCTCCGCCCCCAGGGCATCTCGCACCTGAGAGACCCGTTCGACATCAATCGCCGGATCATCATGCCCGACCTTGAGTTTTACACCTCGCAGGCCCATTCCAAGATATTCGTGACCAGCCTCCACCATCTCTTCGACACTCATGTTCAACCAACCACCGTCAGACCCATAGGCCGGCGCCCGGTCCCGTAAGCCACCCAGCAACCTGTACAAGGGCAATTCCGCAAGTTGCCCTTTCAGATCCCAAAGAGCCAGATCCACCGCCGCAATGGCTTGTGTGACCAACCCATGCCGCCCCACGCCCTGCGTCTTCCAATACAATCGGTGGAGGATCTGCTCGTGATCACAAGCATCCAGGCCAACCACCACCGGCCCGATNTCGTCTTGCAGCACTTGCCGCATGGCCGTTCCACCAGCCGCGAGGGTCCATGTGTAACCACGGCCGACNAGCCCACTCTCGGTCGTGACTGTCACCATTGGCATAAAGATCGACGTCAGCCCCGCGCCTCGATCTCCNCTCGACATGCCCGACACGACGGCCCGTTCGAGNGGGATCTGCAACAGTTGGGCCTCACATGACCGGATCTGCATCGCCTCGCCCGCCATCCTGAATCGTGCTAATTTCGTCCCGGGAAATCTTCTGGACACTGACTGGATTGAACGTCTGCGTCGTCCCCACTCGCAAGGCCACTTCGATNCGCCCGCCCGAGAGCACAAAGTACTGCACCAGAAACCCGCCCCCCTGCATTGCCTGGAACTGGTAATCCTCCTCATCCAGGCTGGCGACCCAATCTGCCGACTCCTCCGCGAATCTCTCGTCACCAACCACTTCTGGCGGCAAGGCGGCGATCAGTGTCCCTGGCTCTTCCCCGATCACCTCGGCCATTCGCTGCCGCGCATCGGCCATGAACCGAACCACCCTCGCAGCGTAACTGAACTCGTCGTCACCCTCCCGTTCGGGTGGCACGACGCCCAGAGTCAGATGATGAAGAAATGGATTCCCGTAGCCCTGGCTCATCATCTGAACACGGGCCGGTTCATCAACCGGGTGCACAACCGCAACGTACCGAAACCACCCCTGCTGGTAGGCCACGCTGGCTGGGTCCAGCCTCGCTGAAACATTGATGTAGTCGCATCCATCAACCGGCGACGGATAACACCGNTTGTCCCACCCCAGGTCGTAACCGATTGANTTCAACGGCCCAGACACCAATTGCGGCGGGTCGGTGAAAATCGCCGCGTGGTCGGGAGCCGGCTCGATGGCCACACCGGCCTCGGCCGTCCGGCGGGCCACTTCAGCCCCCTCGGCAAAGCGTTCGGTGGCATTGTCTATCGTCAACACTTCCGCGAAATCTGCAGGAAGCCCAAAGCCTGATGGAACCGGCAGGGCAACAGACATTGTCGCGCTCGCAGTGACGGGAAACACGGGGTCTGCCCGCCATCGTACCGGTTGCGCACACCGGCGACAATCCGCGCCCGGCCCACCGTCCCTCAACCCCGCCCGGTTGGTTACAATCTCTCCGCTCCCGCACCACCCCCCTCTGGGCAGACAACCATGAATCACGTCCCGCCCCTATTGCTGGCACTCGCCTTCCTTTTGCCGCCAGACAGCACCTTGCCCGCCGCCCCGCTCCGATCCCGAACGGCCAACCTGGCCCCGCGACGGCCGACGCTTCCTCCACTTCGCCCAGGAGGCCCCAGCCACCCCGTCGACCGACTGATAATTGCCCACACTCGTTCCACATCACCGACCGTTCTCCAGCCACTCACCGACCTCGCCTTCGCCCGGCGTGTCCACCTGGATCTGGTGGGTCTTCTTCCCACTCCCTCCCAGACGGCACGATTCCTTGCCGACCCTCCCGCGACGCGGCGTGACCTGCTGATCACGCGCCTTCTGGAGGACCGCCAGGGTTACGCCGCTCACTGGATGGCCTTCTGGAACGACTGCCTCCGCAACGCCTATCGCGGCACCGGTTTCATCGATGATGGCCGTCGCCAGATCAGTGGCTGGCTTTACCGTTCGCTTTACGAAAACACGCCCTACGACCAGTTCGCTCACCAGTTGATCAGCCCGGTCAATGGGTCCGGTGGGTTTATCCGGGGCATCAAGTGGCGAGGTGTCGTCAACGCCAGTCAACAACGAGAAATCCAGGCCGCCCAAAGCGTCTCACAGGTTTTCCTGGGGACAAATCTCAAGTGCGCCAGCTGCCACGACAGCTTCATCAACGACTGGACACTCGACGACGCTTACGCCCTTGCCGCTGTCTTTTCAGAGCGCCCCCTCGAGTTGCACCGATGCAACAAGCCAACCGGCCGAACAGCTCGCATCGGTTTTCTGTTCCCATCACTGGGCACAATCACAGCAACGCGATCTCGGACTGAACGTCTCAGGCGGCTGGCCGACCTCCTCGTCACACGCAAGAACGGACGGTTCACCCGGACTATCGTCAATCGGTTGTGGGCGACACTGCTGGGCCATGGTCTCGTCGAACCTGTCGATGAAATGGAGCGTCCGGCATGGAATCCCGACCTGCTGGACTGGCTCGCCGAGGATCTCGCCGACAATGGCTTCAACCTCAAACACACTCTCCGAACCATCTGCCAGTCCCGCGCCTACCAAAGCCAGGCCATCCCGGCCCCGCGCAAGTCGAAAACGTATCTCTTCGGAGGACCGTATGTTCGTCGCATGACGGCCGAACAGTTTGTCGACGCGGTGGCCGCACTCACCGGATCACCGCTGGTTCCTGACAAGCTGATGGCCAAACGCGATGGACGCGGACAAGGCGGCCAACTGCCACGCCTGCAGGCTGTCGTCGACGCGGACAAGTCGAACTCCCGACCGCTCCTGATCCGTGCGGCCTTCGTCATGCCCGACCCGTTACAAAGAGCGCTGGGACGGCCCAACCGGGAACAGATTGTCACCCGCCGCGACTCACTGGCCACGATGTTGCAGGCCATGGAACTGACCAATGGCTCCAGCCTCAACAAAGCACTGCAACACGGAGCGGCCCACTGGCTGCCCACTGCCAAAAAGGACCTCAACCTCACGCTCGACAGGCTGTTTCAAACAGGTTTCTCCCGCAGCCCCACTCGATCCGAAACTCAACAACTGACTGAATTGGCCGGAACCCCGCTCACTGCCGAGGGCTTACAGGATGTTCTGTGGACACTCCTGATGCATCCCGATTTCCAACTGATTCATTGATCCCACATCCGGACCACACATCATGGACCGTTTCAATCTCCGCCAGGACACGTGGACTCGCCGCGACCTGTTGGCCTCCGCATCACTTGCTGCTCTCGGGGCCTTGCAGGCCGGTCCACCGCGGCAAGCCATTGCCGCCGAATCAAAACCACCAACAGCCACCGCCGACGCCTGTATCGTTCTGTGGATGGCCGGAGGAATGGCCCACACCGAGACGTTCGACCCGAAACGGTACACCCCGTTCCGCAAGGGACTGCCTGCCGGTGACGTCCTGAGCACATTTCCATCGATCCCCACCGCCGTCGACGGAATGAGATTCTCCAAGGGACTGGAAAAGACTGCTGCCGTGATGGACCGGGGCACCCTGATCCGCACGGCTGTCGCCGGTGACTTGGGAAAGATTCTCCATTCGCGACACCAGTATCACTGGCACACCGGCTATGAACCTCCCTTGACAGTCGCCGCCCCACACCTGGGAGCCTGGATCTCACAGGCGCTGGGCCCTCGAAATCCCGCACTCCCGGCGTTCATAGACATTGGGCAACGCTACGAGGGAAACGGTGAAGCCGAAGAGTTGAAGGCTTTCCAAACCGCGGGCTTCCTTGGCAGTGAACACGGCCCGTTTCGAGTCCCCGACCCCCAGCAGGCCACACGGGCGGTCAAGCCCCCTCCAGGCATGAGCCTTGCCCGTCTTCGAAGACGTTACCGGGCATACAGAAAGCTGGTCGAAAGATCTCCACTGGCACGTGATGCCAACGATTTTCAACGACAGAGCTTGTTGAATTCTCTGGAGAACTCATTCCGACTGCTCAACTCGCCTGCGGCTGCTGCGTTTGAACTCCAGCAGGAACCCCAAAAGAGCTTTGACACGTACAACACCGGACCGTTCGGCCAGGGATGCCTGCTGGCACGTCGGCTTGTGGAAGCTGGCGCCCGATTCGTCGAAGTGTCGACCGAGTATGTCCCATTCCTGGGCTTCGACACCCACGATAATGGTCACACACGGCTACGAACAATGAAAAAACTGATTGACGCGCCTGTCGCACAGTTGGTCCTGGATCTCGAACAGCGTGGCCTCCTGGACCGCACGCTGGTGGTTCTGGCAAGCGAATTTAGCCGGGACATGATCATGGAAGGGAAACCCGAAAAACGCGTCCCGGATCAGGTGAAACAACCACCCGTCATCGACGAATTGAAATTCTATGGCATGCACCGGCATTTCACCGGCGCCGGCAGCGTCTTGTTATTCGGCGGAGGCGCACGCAAAGGTTTTGCCTACGGCCGCACCGCCGATGAACGCCCCTGCACGACCATCGTCAACCCAGTCTCGATCACCGACCTCCACGCCACGATCCTGACCGCGATGGGCATTTCCCCCCGACACAACGTCGAAGTCGAACAACGCCCCTTCTTCGCCACCAAGGACGGACACGGGAAGGCCATCGCCGAGGTTCTGGGATCCGGCGCCGCCTAGTCAGTCAGCCACCCGCCCCGACNCCGAACCGCCCTCGTAATCGTGGGCCACATCGACATGATCCGCGCCGGCCGCCTGAGCGGCCTCCAGCACCCGCACAAACGTGGCATGTTCAGAACGTGCATCACCGCGATAGGTCACNACCTTGTCCCGCGTCTCCGGAACCATCNTGGCCAANCTCTCTGCCAACCCCTCAACCTCCACTTCCTGCCCATTCAACAGCACCCGGCCTGCACGGTCGACCGTTACAACAATTTCCGGCGNCTGGACGTCGCTGGCAACGGCCGCATCAGGAAGATCCAGTTCAATTGCTGGAGCCAGCATGGTCGAACTGAGCATGAAAAAGATCAGCAGAAGGAACACGCAATCGATCAACGGACTCAATTCGATCGATAAAGACGGACGTCTTTGCCTGGGAATTTCTTTCACAACCTAACCCACCGCTCGAGGGGTGGAAGTCACTTCACGAACAGCGTCCACGACCGANGGTGGTCCGGGCGGCGNCCCGGCNGACTNCTCCTGAAACAACCACTCGTCCAACTGCGACGTCATCCACTGCATCTGCATGGCAGCGCGGCCAGCCACCGATTGCAGGAGATGGTAAGCGGCCAAGCAGGGCAGGGCGATGGTCAGTCCGCACACCGTCGTCAACAACGCCGACCAGATCCCACTGGCCAGGTCACCGGGCTGNACCTGCCCGCCCTTGAGTTCGATCTGGTGAAATGCCCCAACCAGTCCGGCCACCGTCCCCAGCANCCCCAGCAATGGAGTCGCATGCGTCAGGATCCCCAACCAGTTGAGTCGGCTATCATAGCGNGACACTTGCTGGGAGGCCTCGCGGACCACGACCTGGTCTCTCAATGATTTTTCGGCCTCCCGATGTCGCAGGTAAGCGGCCACCACACGATGCAAAGGCCGGTCGCTACCAACCAAACGGTCGAGCAACCGCTCGAGGGACTGTTGCTCGACATGCGACTTCAACTCCGCCAGCAGTGGACCATAGGCGACCCTCAACCGCCAATACGCCCANACCCGTTCGNAAATCAAAGCCACTGCAAGCACTGAACACCCAAGCAGTGGCCACATGACCGGACCACCACGCGAGAACAATTCCGAAAAGTTTTGACCCCACATCCAACGGTCACCGTTGCAGTTGTTGCTCGGTCTCTCCCGGCCTCGGGATGACACTCTCTCTGGCAAGGTGCTATTCTGAACGTCTTCGGCAAAGCTTGTCNACCCGCCACGCCTGCACAAAACACTCAGACAACCAGACGTTTTCCCAGTGCTCCTTTTGCGCGACCCCCTGATCATCGCAATGTTGGCCAGTTCCCTGGCCCACGCGGCCGTGTTTGCGCTCACACCGGCTTCCGCCACCCAACCGGCTGCCGATGTCCGTTCCGGCCGCACCGCTGTTCGACTCCGCCCCTCGCTGGCCACTCCCACCGAAGTGACGCCACAGCCNGACAGCACCACACCGTCTCTCACTCAATCGGTGCCCCCGGAGCAACCCACCATCGCGCCAGCCCGCCCCACTCGTNCCACGAGACCGCCAACTCCACACACAACGCCCCCCGCANCGCCCCGCCTGCCACGCGTCACTCCCGTCCCCCGGCGACCACAATTGTCACGGCCCGCGACACCACCGCCCCAGGCGGCTATCACCTCCCGCCCACAGTCAACACCTCCACCNCGTCCGACCCAACTGGCACCACCTCCACCGGCAACATCACGACCACCGGCCGAACGCGAAATTGGCGCAACCCGCACCCTGCCAACGGCATTGCCCAACAACCCCACACCAGCCTACCCAACCGCCGCTGCCCGCCGTGGNCGGCAGGGCACAACCATCNTCANAATGGTGATNGGACGAGACGGCCGAGTCACCCGGGCATCGGTTCACCGCGGCAGTGGCCACGCCGACCTGGACAAGGCCGCNCTGGCAGCCGCAAGGCAATGGACTTTCCAACCTGCACGCCGTGGCGACCAGGCGATCTCGATCACCGTGCTCAAGCCGTTCCGGTTCGTACTGGAAGCACGCTAGGCAGACCCCGACGTGACGCCGCAGGTTCAGTCACCGCCGAGCACGACGGTCGCCCCCGCATAGATNCCAAAACGCGGCGAGGCAAATCCCCACACCTCTTCGTAAGTCTCGTCGGTAATATTGTCCAGCCGTGCGAAGAACTGCAGCCTGTCGGTGTACTCCCACGTCACAGTGGCGTTCAGCAACGAGTATTCATCCAGCGCCGTCACGAAGCCCTCGCCGTCGAAATCGTCTCGACGGTCAACCCACTGATAATTCAATGCAACCCGGACACCTTCTTCATCAAAACGGTGNTCNCCCCCCACTCGAAACTTGTTGGATGGCCTTCGAACGAGACGGGAACCGGTCGTCCGATTCCGGGCATCCAACGCGGTGTACCCCAGCGTGGCTGTCGTGGCCTGCCCCAGCATCCAGGTTGCCGTTGTTTCGACACCTGCCGTCAAGGCCTGGTCCACGTTGTACAAGTGCCCCCCCCACGGCCCCGTTCCGTCGAACGAAAACACGATCAGGTCGTCGATGTCATTACGAAAATATGTCGCCCCCAGAACCAGGTCCCCGTCGCCGAACGACTGATCCATACCCAGTTCCCAACCAAAACTGAGTTCTGGCCGAAGATCAAGATTNCCAATACTCGGATCAAACANCTCATTGATCGCCGGGGCCCGGAAACCGGTTCCGATGCTGCCGCGGAAAGCGGTTCCACTTTCTTCCAACGAGTACCGGCTCGTCACTCGGTACGTATTGGCCGGGCCCGCAGCNCTGTACCGGTCCCATCGCGCCCCCAAAACCGTCGACCAGTTTTCGTCAACAATGACGTGGTCCTGCAAAAAGAACCCAGTGGCATACAAAGACCGGCGATCAGNGAANGACGACGACGCGGTCTCGGTTGTGTTTTCCAACCCGGTCGTGAACACGTTTCGGACCCGGTCTGTCTCGTACAACAAGACGTTGGCCTGCCAGTCAAACTTGACCGTCGACCCATCGTAAGCCGGTGTGCCGCCAAAACCAGGATCTGTGTCCCGGCGATTCAAGTCCATATACCCAAAGCCAAATTTTTGCTCGACCATCCCATCATACATCTCGTTGCGAAGCTGGGTCCGCATGGCGAAGGTTTCGGTCTTGAGTTTCCTCAACAAGTTGTCGACGGGGCCAACCGGGTATTCAAAACTATCACTCTGGGAATCGGCATCGGTATAACGAACGACCACATCAATGTCGGTCTGCTCGTTCACCAGCCACCCCAATCGAGTCGACAGATTTCCGTTTCGAAACCCATCGTCCTCGCTGTTGCCCAGGCGTGGTGCAGCCGTGGTGAAACCGGAACTCTCGAAATAAGAGCCGCCCAGCGAGTAATACACCCGGTCATTGCTCCCCGAGACGCTTGCCGATTGCTGGACCGTTCCATAACGACCGCCCATTGTCCGAAATCGGTATGACGCCGGCCCCTGGCCACGCCGCGTGATGATATTGATCACACCGCCAATCGCATCCGACCCGTACAACGTGCTCTGTGGCCCCCGGATCACCTCGACTCGTTCGATATTTTCAACCGCAAGATTCGAAAAATCGAACGCTCGACTTGGACTGCTGGGATCATTCAACGGAATCCCATCCAGCATCACCTTCGTGTGCCGCGATTCCGCTCCTCGAATGAACACCGACGTCTGCTGCCCGGGACTGCCAGATCGAACGACATCCAACCCCGCTGTCCCCCGCAACGCGTCATGCAAGAGCGATTGGCCAGAACGTCGAAGTTCCTCGCCGGAAATCACGGTCACCGAACTGCCACTTTGACCTCGTGGAATTTCCGTGCGTGTCGACGACAGGATCGCGCGTCCGCTGAGTGGGTTGCGAGGAAATGGAGCCACCACGTCGGTGGTGTCCAGCACTGGTGGCGGGACAGCAGGCAGTTCATCCTGGGACCATGCCGCCCCAGGCATCGCAAACACAACCAGCAGCAACCGCTTCATCACTGTTCCGGCCCTTCCCTCGAGGACGTCCATGGAACTTCAACAACCGATTCCGGGTCTCCTGGCTCGGGATCACCCTGCAAGCCACGCCTTCCCAGTTCGACGACGAACCAGTGGCACACTGCAGCTTGCGTCACCCTTACAGTCGCGGGGCGGCAGGAGCCTCACACTCCTTTCCCCGGTTCTCGGTCAACGCGGCCCGCTCGAACCGCTATCTGTTTATCGGAGTTTGCCGGTCGTAGCGATCAATCTGTTTCTAGAGATTTCACCGCCACCACCCCTCGACTGCCGCCAATCACCGAATTGTTAGCGACTGGAAGGCCCGTTGCTGCTCACTCGGTCGGGCCCCGGCACCGCGGTGAACCACAAGGCGATGCCGCAAAATGAGTGGATGCTCTTGCTCCAATCGCACGGCCAACCGCCCGGGATAGGCAACATTCTGCATCCCATAAAACCTCAGCAACCATTTCGGTGGAAACTCGGGCAATCGTTTGTCACACAAAATCGACACGCCACTCCGGATGGCCCGACCACCAAAACGACCGCTGATGTCAGCCCACGGACTGGTAGAACCAACGGCATCGGCGTCAACTCGTCCGCGACGGTCCTGGATCTGCATCTCCATCGGGGGTTTCACTCGAACCGTAAAGCCCGAATAGCCTTTCACATTCTCCGAACCGCCTATCTTCACATCCTTCAGCAGCGCAGACAGCCTGATTCGAAAGTCGATATGACGAGTCTCACCAACCGCGTGAAAGACTCGAAAACGGCCGGACTCAGAAACAATCGGCCGTGGCCGCCCATCGGCATCGGTGACAAGGTTCGACGTCCAGTCAACAGCGGTCACAAGAGTGGCAAACACCGGGCCGCTTTCGACAGCCTCCGCTTTTCGGACAACCGGCAGGAAGTCTTTGTTGACCCACGGATCACCCGCTCGCGTTGTGCCCACCAGAAGCTGGTGCCAAGCCCAGAACACGCCATGGTGATGCGGGTGATCGGCAGGGAAGTCCTGTGTCAGGACCTCACCATCCAGGCCGTACAACGGATGAAAGTAGTTGGCTGCGACATGTTTGCCCGCATCACGGGAATGCGGGTCACGCTGATAGAACATAACTTTCCGGTCACCGTCCAGACACTCGATTCCACCTTTTCGATCCTCAAAACGCACCACTCGCCCTTCCCGCGCCTTGCCCACGACCTTGCCGCGGAGATGCAATTCCCGCTGACCGGCTTGGCCATCGCGAACCGCCGCAACAAGCCACGCCACACGGCCATTGACCTCACACTGAGCAAACACGGCCTCCTTGCCGAACGCCACATGCCGAACTGACAAAACAGCTCCTGGAATCGCCTTGCCCTCGATTCTCGCTGGTATCGGCACCGGCAATCCGGTTGGTACCCCAGAGGGAAGCTCGATCACGAGCTTCACCTTTCGCGCCGCGGCCAAGTCGCCGCCAACCGACAACACGAACAGGGCCCCGAGCATCCACGCAGCCCAAAACATTCGCCCCCGCATCACGAACACTCCCCGAGCCACCACACGAGCAAGACGCCCCCAGAAGGGACACAGTATCGCACCAGTATACCGCCTGGGGAGTTACAATAACCAACCATGGATCAACTGTTGACAATCGCTGGCTGGTCGCTGTGCGGCTTGTGGTGCCTGGGTTTTCTGCTGCCGCTGTCGGCCCATTGGTGGCGTCGATTTCCACGGCTTGTTCGCCGAAACGCCCCCCTCGACACCTTCCCCACCCTGACTGTGGTTGTCACGGCGAAGGACGAGGGCGGCCGCATCTCAGACTGCCTCGCCTCCCTCCTGGCATCCGACTACCCACACATGACCCTGATCGCCGTCAATGACCGCTCGACAGACAGCACAGGCGATGAGATCGATCGGCTCGCAAAACTGGACCCACGTGTCCGCCCGGTCCACATCGAGACTCTTCCCGCCGACTGGCTGGGAAAAAATCACGCGATGTGGCGAGGAGCAGCCTCCTGCGACAGCGACTGGCTCCTGTTCACCGACGGCGATGTGATTTTCCAGGAGGACACGATACGGCTCGCGATTGGCTGGTCGTTGAAAGAGCGGCTCGACCACCTTGCCATGATTCCGTCGATGCTCACCGGAAGCCTGTTCGAAACCGCCCTGGTGTCGTTCTTCGGCCTGATCTTCGCCGGTGCGACCCAGTCCTGGCTGATCCGCCTGCCCACCCGCCACATCTACGCTGGTGTCGGCGCGTTCAACCTCGTNCGCCGNTCTTTCTACGAGGAAGCCGGCGGNCATGTCCCAATCGCCTACGATGTGGCCGATGACCTGAAACTNGGCCAACTGCTCAAGCGGCACGGTGCTCGAGCAGACCTGCTGGCCGCCGGGAATTACCTGAAGGTCCGCTGGCAACAGTCGGCCTGGTCGACAATCACCGGCCTGGAAAAGAACGGGTTTGCCGGCCTGAATTATTCTGTCCCCAAGACCTGCTGGGCCATCGGAACCGCCGCACTCTTGTTCTACTCTCCGCTCGTCGTGCTGGCGACACGAGAGGGACCTCCCACCTGGGGTTTCGCGGCAACACTGGCCGTGGCGCACTTCGCCTACGCCAGCGGCGCCTTTGTTTTCGGTTCGCGACCGTGGGTGTTTCCATTGTTGCTTCCCGCTTCGCTGGGAATCCTGTTCGCCTTTGTCCGATCCATGGCCATCACNCTCAAACAGGGTGGCGTCCGCTGGAGAGACACGTTCTACCCTCTCGAGGAACTCAGACGCCGGCGCTATCGCTGATCCGAGGTGAGCCTGGCTNCGGAACCAAACGGAATGCTGGATTTGTTCGACGCCTCCAGATGAATCCGTCGAGCACGTAATGCGTCAACTGGGGGACCGCCAGCAACGGGACCAGGAATTCTCGGTAGCCGGCCAATTGCATTTCGACCGCTTGGCTGTCCCCGAAAAGCCAACCACGAGACAACCCCAGTGAATGATGCCAGACCAGTTCCTCGACATAGGCCAGCAGCCAGATCGTCGCCAACAGCACCACCCATCGCCGGGACGCGGACACCCACACCGGGGTTCCGGAAACAGACCTCCTCTGCATCGTCCAAAACACCAGCACCACGTACGGGACCCCATGAATGATCACGTTCGTCACGGTGAACGCATAATCCGAATCAAACGTCACGATTCCGACATACCAGCACACCGCGGTTGTCAGCACCAGCAGATCTTTACCCGGGCTTCCTCGCCCGGAACGATACGCCAACACCGAACGCAGAACATAGGCCGCCATGGCCAACCAGTAGACCGGTTCCAGCAACTCCGCCAGCACGCCGGGCACTTCNACAAAATCTCCATCCCGAAACCATTCGAACGCCTTTGTATCCAGGTGAGCGTGCCAGTAGACCAGCGGAAAAACGGTCGCCAGGTAAATGGCCGCCGTGTCCACCCATCGGCCCCACCCGTCNCNTTCGCCGCCACGCGACCGATACAACGCCATCCAGCCATACTGCTGTCGCACAAAGTGAAAGACAGCCAGGTAGGCCAGGACTCGCCAGAAGAGCATCTCGCCCTCGCTGTACAGGGCCCAGCTGATCACCAGCCCTGCCAACGGCACGCCAACGTACAGAGCAGGCCGCCGCCGGAATTCGTCCAGATCGAAATAGACCCGGAACGCGGTGGAATACACGTGCGCGACGTCGACGAGAAGGATCATNGCGACCCAGCCCCATTCCGGAGTGTCGCCGTCAAGAATTCCGAGTTGTGCCCCAANCGCCAGCAAGGCCAGTGACACGACAGCACTGCCTCCAAACGCCGCCAGGTCAACGCCCCGCGAAAACAACCACGGCACCGGTCGGCCCACTGTTTCTGCGGTGGATTCAATCGAGGTCGACATCGCCTGCGGGTTCCCTTCGCCTCAAAGAACACTCTGNTGNGANATCGACAACNCGGCCAAGACCTCTTCGCCTGCCCGCGTCCCGTGGTAAAACGCCTCCTCGAACAATGCCACACCACTCAAGTCAGTGTTNGCAAAATGGATTCCCCGCCAGGGCTGCCTCGCGGACTCTCGAGAANCGCTCCAGACAAAACCCGGCNTCGGACGAATCATCGCGTGCCCCCACCTGGCGACGTTCAATTCNCGGGTCAACTGGCGGATCTCCGGATGNGCCCGCTCGATGTCCGCCAGCACCACGTCCGCCCACTCATCGCGACCNATCGATTCCAAGAAACGGCGCCCCCCCTTGGGGGATTGGTCGACGATCGGATAATAGTAAGTCAAGACCGTTGGCCCACGGTCCTCGCCCGCTTGGTGGGTTGCCACCACGTAACCCAGCGACCGACTGTTGTAAAACACGTTGTCCCAGGCCATCGGAAACCCAATGCCGGCCGGTCGTTGATCAACAGCCANATTGGCCACCATCCAGGACCCGTACTCGAAACTCGCCACATGTTCGGGCCGATCGGAACGCCACGGCCGTACCAGATAGGGTGTCAGAAACTGCGGGGTCGCCATGATCACGCGTTTCGCGCGATACCCTCGCACCCGTTCGTCCGCTCCGTTCGACGCCAAGCTCACAACCTCGACGATCTCGCGTCCGTCCCGAACCACCGGATTGATATCGANCACAGCCTCACCCGAACGAAGACGGTCCCCGGNCATCNCTGCCAGGTGCCGGACTATACGCGCATTCCCCTCGGGCCACGTCAAAAACGGCCGTCCTGTGCNGCCCGGAGCCACNCGTCTTGAAACGAAGTAGAACAGCGCGGCCCAGGCGCTTGCCTGTCCCACCGACATGCCATAATCATCCCGGCAGGCGTAGTCGACCATCCACAACAGCCTGGGCGAATCGAACCCCTGCTGNCCCAGCCACTGGGCTGCCGTCATCTTNTCCAGTTGCGTCACTGCCGGATCATCACTGCATCCGGCCAATGGCAGCGTGAAAGCACGNCGGCCCTGCCGGTCACGCCAGGCGNTCCACCGATCCAGNACCTGCTGAAACNTTGCCCACTGGCGACGATCCTCGACTGTGGCNCCGGCCCTCAGATACAACCCGTCATACCATCGTCCGGCGTAGAACAACCGCTCCTGGGGATCCCGGCACAGGTGTTCCTCGGCCCCCTGGGGTTGCCCNAGGACNTCCACCCCCTCGAGCACTCCCATTTCCNCGAGCAAACTGACCAACGCCCNGTTTTCTTTTTGAGGCACGGGCAAGTAATGCGCCCCCCAGGGACACGCCTGNTGCGCCAACATCCCACCTCGGGCCGTCCCGCCGGCAACCTCTTCCAGTTCCAACAGGACGAAATCCGTGCATCCCGACATCACCATGCGTCGANCGGCGGAAAGCCCGGNCACTCCCCCACCAACGACCACCACGTCACACGTCTGCCAGTCCTCATCAGGCATGTCACCGGCACGCGACACCAANTCGCCCACCCCATCCCGGATCCGGTGCCCCACCGTTCGTGATGGTTCAACCAACCGCCCGGGCGGCAGGTCCGGAACCTCCTCGTCGCGACATCCGGCTGCCGCCCACGATGCCCCCAGGAAGGTTGCCAACAATTCTCGCCGAGACACGCGCCGCACGGTGTGACCACGCTGGTTCAAAGGCNGGGCTGCCACTTCTTCCACTCGTCGTCGTAATACCGCACCAGCACCTGGTTGTCCAAGCGGTTGATGTCCACCGGCACTGGCTGAAGGTCCACCGGCAACTGGAACATCGCCGCAAGCGACTGGCGGTTGAGGAAATCGAGCCCCACGGGAACCTCCTCGGGCAGTGCCACCGGTTCACGAGAGGCCAGGACGAACCCCCAGACGCCAAAAGACGGCACCGCACAATGGTAGGGNCGCACCTCCAGGCCTGCTGCCTCCATTGTCCGGGCGACGCACCAGTACGAACCCCGCGCCACAAGAGGNCTGCTGCTCTGCAGGCCAATCGTTCCGCCGTCGGCGAGGTGCCGCTTGACCAGGCGGTAAAAATGCCGGGTGTACAGTTTGCCGAGTGAAAAGTTGTTCGGATCGGGAAAATCAATCAGGATCACGTCGAAGGACGTGCCGTCATAACGATCCAGCCAGATCATGGCGTCGTCGTTGACCACCTGGACTCGATCGTCGTCAAGTGACCCGGCGTTCAGCGTTTTCAGCGGCGGAAACTCCTCNGACAAGCCCGTCATCCCTGGATCCAGGTCGACCAACGTCACGGACTCCACGCTCGCGTACCCAAGCACTTCCCGAACCGCCAGTCCATCCCCACCCCCCAGCACCAGGACCCTTTTCGGAACAGGACAGCAGAGCATGGCGGGATGCGCCAACGCCTCATGGTACCGGTACTCGTCGATGGAATTGAACTGGAGATTTCCGTTGAGGAACAACTGAAAACCTGACCGACCTTGTGTCACGACCACGCGCTGATAACGCGTGGTGCGTGCGTAGACGACTGGATTGGCAAACAACTGCTCCTCGGCAATCGCCGTCAATCGATCCGCCTTGATGAACGCCACGATCAAAACAACCATCACGACGGCCGCACGGACACGCAGCGGACCAGGAGACTTCTTCAGCAACGGTTCCAGCAACCATGTGCCCCACAACGCAACAGCCGCGTTGAGCATCCCAAACACCAACGACGTTCGAACCAACCCCAGGCTCGGCACCAACAGAATCGGGAACAACAGCGACCCAACCAACGCACCGATGTAGTCGAACGTCAAAACTCGAGAAACCAGTTCTTTGAACTCGAGCTGTTCTCGCAGAATCCGCATCAGCAGTGGCAGTTCAAGGCCCACGAGCGTGCCGATAGCAAAAACGACCCCGTACAGGGCAGCGTGAAACCACGAGACATGGGAAAAGGCCAGGAACAAAATCGGGGCCGAGAGCCCTCCCAGCAAGGCCACCCCCAGTTCCACCTCGATGAAACACCGCGCCGTCGATTTGTCGACAAAACGGCTCAACCAGGCACCAACCCCCAGCGCCGACAAATAGACGCCGATGCACGTGGAGAATTGAGTGACCGAATCGCCCAGCACGTAACTGGCAAGCGTCCCCGCGATCAACTCGTAGACCAAGCCACAGGTGGCAATCACCAGGACGTTCAAATACAGCAGCGGAGGACGGACGAGAACCGTCCCGCCCTCCTCGAATTGCTCGGTATTGCCCATCGTGCGCCGCTTTCTACGGCGACGCTTGGCTGACCGGCGCCGTGAGGACCGCTCCACCCGTGTCGATCAACGATGCGGCGAGAATAATCGCAATCCCCAGGATCACACATCCCATGATCACCGCCAGGGCGACATTCTGATCGACCTCGATCTCCTTCCGCACTGAAAACGGTGCCAATTTGGCCATCAACCAGATCGCTGCACCGAACAGGATCAAACCCGCGACGGTGAAGACCAGCGATGTCACCAGTGGCTGTAAAATATCTGCAAACACGTTACTTACCTCCTCCAGAATTCCCATGAATTTCAACGTCGTCAACACAACACACCAACGACGTGTTATTTGTCCGGCAATGCAGCACCGACCGGCTACTGCCCCCGATTTTCCAACAGTCCTCTCGGCCAGGCATTGTCATATCTGTGACACCACTGAACGTCGGGAACTGAACAGGCCCAATCCCACCCCGACACCGCCGACGATGGCCATCAACCACAACAACCCCGGCCAATGATAACTCCCGCCCTCATTCACCATCACCAGCATCTCCCCGGGTGATGCCGAGGATCGTTCGGCATGAAGATGCAGGGTATATGTTCCCGGGGGCACGGCGGCCAGATAACCAACACGCCGGGTCACGACTGTCTCACCAGTTTCCGAGGATCCCACAACCCCGTGAAAATCTTTCAGTTTCAGAGCGACCCTCTGGTGCCCCAACGTCTTCTCGTTGTGCAACCGGCCCTCGACGGAAAGCCATGCNTTTTNCANCCCCGCTTCGATCGCAACCGCCACTGGCCGTTCGGACGCCAACTCGAACGGACGGCTCACAAAGTCTCCCTCAGTCGCAAAATTGTCNGTCGCGGTCACCGACAGCATCCTGGGCCCCGGGCGGTAGTCACCCAACTGCAANGTCATTNCATCGGCANCGCCACGTCCCCCCTCGTTCTCCTCGTCCANCAACCGTTCCAGANTGGACCCCGTCAGCGTCCANCGCNGGCCTGACNGGATTTCCAGGAGATCGAGTCGACCGCGACTCGCCATCACGCCGGCCCAGTTCCAGTCCGCAGCGGTCGACTCCAGCGGCGTGGCTGTCAGGGGATTCAAAATCGCAAACACCTGGGCCGACTTGCCCAACCTGCACTGTGGTGCCAACGCCAGGCGGGCCGAGCCAGGTTGCTCCGCTGTCGCGTCCGGCTTCGGCCGCTTGGCCCACTCCAGATAGCGATCGGCCTCGTGCTGCCTGGACGCATCCAGCACCTGCATCTCCCCGGTCACCGCAGCCCTTACCATGTCGCCCCCAGCAAAACGAAACTCCTCTCGCAGCACTTCCCGGTCCACATAGACGAGCGACAACACCACACCGACGGCAAGGTAACTGCCAAGCACCCACACGGTCAGTGAAAAGAATTTCGGGCGAACTCCAGAGGAACGGTCCGTCGTGTCACTCACCTTCACCTCTTCAGTTCGCTCCACGATGCCCCCCACACAAGGGATTCACTTGCCCCAGCCCGACCCTCCGTAGGACCGGTAACCGCTGCCTCCACCACCCGAACCCAAATCCACCTTCGGTGGCTTCCAGCCAGCGGCAGCCGACAAGGCGTAGAGTCCCAACACCCCAGCGGCGAACGTTANGTANAGAGTCTTCAATGTCATGTNTTTTCTCGCTGGTAANTGTCACTCANTCCGCTGCAGCCACGCCGGACAATAGTCACTCTCCGACCATCGGCTCTTCTCATACGCAAAGTGCAGCANCAGCGTAAACGCCCCCGGCACCGACAACGCAAACCACGCCCACATCAATCGCCCGACAGCATGCGCGTCGCCCATCGCCCCGGCGATCAAGGCCAGGAAAATCGCCACAAGCATCATNNCGGCCCATGGTGCATAGATTTGGCTCATCGTAAACGGTTGATTCGGAGCCGGCTGATCGAAATTGAACTTGTCAGTAAACACCGAGGAATCCGGATAGCCCGCCTTGGCTTCATTGAGGNCAAACCCAGCGCCCACTTCCGACGCCTTGATGTACTCCAATTTCGTGAAACTTATTTCNCGCGATTTGCCACTCACCGTAGACAGTGACTTCCCTCGCACCTTCTTGGAGATTTCACGCGACACCATAAGCGGGGGGCAGACGTAGTCGGCAGCATCGACCGTTTCGCCCTTTTCCACTTGCCAGTAAAACTCCCCGACCACCACGTCAACGGTCGCTTTGTATTTGTCGAACATCCGGTACTTGACACCGTCACAGTGGATCTCGACGTCCGACCCTGCGCCGCCAGTCACCTGGCCACCGGAAACCGCCGTCCCCAGGCTCCAGTGCCCGGTNCTCTCCACCAACCAGTAGTAAGGTCGCCCCTTGGCCCACANCAAGTACTCCGACCACGGGTAGACGACCCCTGCGTATTTCATAGAACGTCGCAAATAGCCAATCACCGTGAACTTGATTCCCTGCAGTTCCCCTTCGCTGCCGAGTGGAATTATGGGTTTGTGCTCCGGCTTCCCCAACTCTTCAAGGAACTTCAACTTCCCGTCATTGACCGCGTGAAGAGCCCCACAATATTGACACGCGATTCGCTGTGACGCCCCCGGATCCTGGATGGTCAGTGGCCCTGCACAACTCGGACAATTCACCGACTCCGCGCCGACCTGTGCCGCCGCCTCTACGACCACNGGATTGTCGGCCAGCCCGAGTTGGNCGAGCGTCACTTCGCGGCCACCGNAAACCGCGGGAGGAGTTTCGCTGTAATCAATCGTTGCAAATTTCTGGCCTTTTCCTTGGAGGTCGATGTACGCCACCGATTGGCCCACTTG
>PBOU01000020.1 GCA_002724415.1 Planctomycetaceae bacterium | reverse complement strand
GGTGATGCAGGTGGTGGCGCTGCGAGCGGCCAACAACGCCGAGATACCCGTGCCGCAGCAGACCATCGACAATGCGGTGAAGTACATCAAGAGTTGTGCTCATCCCAAGGGAGGGTTTGGCTACACCGGGCCCTCACAGGGACCTCACACCACGGCGGCGGGAATTCTCTCGCTGCAACTCCTGGGTCACTACAACGATCCCACGGTTATCAAGGCACTGGATCACATGTCCAAGGTCCCCGTGACCTGGGGCAAGTCGGCCGGGGTGACCTACTTCTACTATTTCCATTACTACGCCATCCAGGGGAACTACCAGGCCGGTGGCAAGTACTGGAACCAGTGGCATCCCCAGGTTCGTGAGATGTTTCTCGAGAAACAGAACGAGGACGGGAGTTGGGATACTCCGGCGGGAATGTCAGAACGGGCCAGTGTGGTCGGACGCAACAAGGTGTACTGGACCGCCATGGCGTCGCTGGTACTGGAAGTTTACATGCACTACCTGCCCGCCTATCAACGGTGATCACCGTGGCTCCGGCCGAGGAGGTCCAGGTGATCACCAAGAAGGCCAAATGGGTTTGCGTGTTGTTGTGCCCGTTTTGACCTCCCGGTGAGTACTTCGTCGACAATGTCAGACTGGTGGAGTACGATCCGAAAACTCACGGCCAGACTGACACGGGTCGTTGACGCGTTTGGGCGTTTGCCTTCGTTTTTCCAATGGCACCACGACACCTCGCGATTCCTATGCCGTGGTGGGCCTGATCACAGTTGAGGACGGTTTTCGATGAGACAACAATTCCGAGGCCTGTTTATTCTGTTGGCACTCACGGCGGTATCGAATCCGGTGTCGGGGGCCGAGCGGTACGAGGGGTCACCGGTTGCATCCGCGCTGGTCAAGGCGGACGCGGCGGTCGAAAAGATTGTCGCCGTTCCCACTTCCCAGAGGACGTTGGCCAATACGATCGTCGCGATCGACGACCTGGTCGTCCAGTTGCGGCTCGATACCGAGTTCCTGCAATTCATGGCGTACGTGTCGCCGGACACCGCCCTGAGAAACCAGGGCCAAAAGGCCGAGGTCAGTGTCAGAAACTGGATGATCGCCGTGATGAAACGCGAGGACCTCTATGAGGCGGTCAAGGAATATGCCGACACCAACCCGAAGCTCTCGGGCGAGGACGCCCGCTTGCTGAAGCGGACGCTGCGGGACTATCGCAGGGCGGGGATGACGTTGCCTGCCGAAAAACGCGCGGAGTTGAAAGAGTTGCAGGTGGAATTGAGCAAGAAGTCGATTGATTTCGAGTCGAACATCCGGGCCGATGAGACGCGGGTGCCGCTGACCAAGGCGGAACTCAAGGGGATGCCTGCCGAGTGGCTCGACAACCAACCCATCTCCGATGGCATCTACATGGTCGGCATGGATTACCCGTCGTTTTTGCCGCTGATGGACTACTGCGAGAACGAGTTGACTCGTCAGAAGGTCTGGATCGCATACAAGCGACGTGGCGGGATCAAGAACGTCAAGCAGATCGAGGAGATCCTGAAGTTGCGTGCCAAGGTCGCCGACCTGCTCGGTTACTCTCACCCGGCCGACTACGAGACCGAGGTCCGGATGTCGAAGTCGGCACAGGCGGTGATCGACTTCTACACGAAACTGCGTCCGTTGTTGCGGAAGAAGGCGCAGCAGGACTTTGCCGAATACACCGAGGCCAAGCAACAGCACACCGGCCGCAAGGATGCCCAGCTCAAACCCTGGGATCAGTCGTTCTACGAGAAGCGTTTGATGCGCGAGAAGTACTCGGTGGACTCCGAAAAGGTCCGCCAGTACTTCCCGTTGAACCGCGTCATCGATGGACTGTTTTCGATCACCCAGTCGCTTTACGGCTTGAGCTACAAGGAGATCACCGACCAGGCCAAGACACTGGGGACACCGACCTGGCATCCTGACGTCAAGTTTTTCGAGGTGACCGACATCGAGTCCGACGAGGTGATCGGTCGTTTCTTCCTGGATCTCCATCCCCGTCCCAACAAGTACGGACACGCCGCTCAGTGGGGACTGCACCCGCGGAAGGAGTGGGCCGACGGTCGCGTGCAAAGGCCACTGGCGGCACTGGTGTGCAACTTCACCAAGCCGACCAAGGATGCTCCATCGCTGTTGAGCCACGACGAGGTCGAGACGTTCTTTCACGAGTTCGGTCACTGCCTGCACACGATTCTCACCGAATCGAAGTACGGAGAGTTCTCGGGGACATCGGTCGCCCGCGATTTTGTCGAAGCCCCGTCCCAGATGTTCGAACACTGGGTCTGGGACGCCAGGGTGCTGAAGACCTTTGCACGGCATTACAAGACCGGGGCCGAGTTTCCCGACGAGTTGCTGGCTGGCATGGTCAAGGCGAAGTACCTGGGGTCGGGCATGAAGGCCGAACACCAGATTTACTACGGCATGGTCGACATGACCTACCATCTCGATCCCAGTGGCAAGGTCGACACGACCAAGGTGGGACTGGACCTCTTCGAGGAGATCGAATTGTATGATTCGGTTCCGGGAACCCATTTCCAGGCGGCGTTCGGTCACCTGACGGGTTACCAGGCTGGCTACTACGGGTACCTCTGGAGCCTCGTGTACGCCGAGGACATGTTCCAGAGGTTCCAGGAACTGGGGATGCTGAGCCCCAAGGCGGGCCGTGAGTACCGCAAGAAGATTCTCTCTCGGGGCGGAACTGTTGACGAGATGCAGATGGTCCGGGAGTTCCTGGGACGAGAACCGCGGATGGAGCCGTTCCTGAAGAATCTGGGATTGGAGATCGAGTGATGGCGAGAACGTACCGCGTGGGCATTATCGGGCGGACCGGAAAGGGAAATTACGGTCACGGGCTGGATACGGTCTGGAAGGGTGTCGAGCAGTGCCAGGTCGTGGCCGTCGCCGACGACAACAAGTCGGCCCTGCCAGGGGCTCTGACACGGACCGGGGCCAGGAAGGCGTACGTCGATTACCGCGAGATGCTCGAGAAGGAAAAGCCCGACATCGTGTCGATCTCACAGCGGTGGCTTGATCGGCACCACGAGATGCTGATGGCGGCCATCCGACTGGGCTGCCATGTCTACATGGAGAAGCCCTTTGTGAGGGACCTGGTCGAGGCCGACGAGGTCGTCAAGGCGTGTGAGATGCGGCACGTCAAACTGGCGATTGCTCACGGCAATCGTTATTCGCCACAGGTTGCCATCGCCAGGAAGTTGATCGGAGATGGCCAGATCGGCCAGGTGCTCGAGTTGCGAGCCCGTGGCAAGGAGGACGCACGGCGGGGCGGTGGCGAGGACTTGTGGGTGCTCGGCACGCACATGCTGGACCTGATGCGGGTGTTTGCCGGAGACGTGGAGAGTTGTTACGCCCGCTGCTTCGAGAAAGGACAGCCGGTGAATCGGTCCCACGTCTACAACGGCAACGAGGGGATTGGGCCGCTGGCGGCCGACACCATCGATGCGATGTACCGGTTCAAGAACGGAATCAACGGGTTCTTCTCGTCACATCGTGGTCACGGCAATCGGTTTGGCCTGAAGGTGTTTGGCTCCAAGGGCGTCCTCGAGTTCCAATCGGGTTACCAGAAGACGGCCTGGTTGTTGAGAGATGCGGCGTGGTCCCCCGGTCGATCTGGAGCGAAATGGGAAGCGATCTCCAGCAACGGGGTTGGCAAACCTGAGACCCGGGACAACAAGCACGGATCGAACCACGCGGCCGTGCTGGACTTGATCGATGCGATCGAGAAGGACCGGCAGCCGGTTTCGAGTGTTTATGATGCCCGTGCGGCGACCGAGATGATCGTTTCGGTCTTTGAATCTCATCGGCAGGGTGGCCCGGTGTCGGTGCCGCTGGAGAATCGCAAGAACCCGTTGACGCTGCTGAAATCCTGAAGCCGGGGTTGGCTAGTACAACCGCACGCTGAGGTCGTCGTGTTGGAAGACGGGCTGAGGGGTCTCGGTCACCTGGCCCCGTCGTCCACGTTCGGCCGGCCACCACCGCCAGACCTGCAAGGCGCGGCGCAACCCGACCCGGGGGAATGACGGAGAGGACTCGCCGGGGAACCACCCGCCGAGAATCTGCTGCCAGGCCGAATCGAGACACCGGCTGCGGATATGAATTGGATCGAGCCCGTACCAGTGGCCCTGTGGCTCGGTCAGTGGGATCGAGTGTTTGTTGGCCAGTGCCACGATTCTCGAATCCACCTCGTGGGCCTGTTTCCGGATTTCTGCCAGGGAGAACGAACAGCCCGGGAAGAGGATCTTCCTGGCCACCGTGAAGCGGATGTGCGAGAGCTTCTCGAGACTGGCCAACGGCAGTCGGGTCATCACGATCCGCGTGTCCCATCTCTGCAACCGTTCGATACAGGTCTCGACCCACTCGAGAATCCGAGTTGTCTCTTGGCCGTAGAGTATGTCGTTGCCGATGTCGGTGAGCAGGGCGCGGGGAGGTGGCCCGTTCTCCGTCGGTGCAAAAGTCTCCCAGAATCGGCTCTCGGTGATGCCCGGCAACGAACGTCCCAGCACCTTGCTCCATATGCCGAATGACCTGCCGTGTCCGTGCACTCCCCAGATTTCCAATGGCTGCCCGGGCTTCTCGGCCAGTCCAGCGACCAGCCTNGGAAAACCGATCGTGACGTTGCTGGCTCCGATCAGGATCAACTGGTTCATCGTGTCGGTGCGGGAGGAGAGGGAGGCTTGTCGGATGAAAACAGGGGTGATGAAGTCAAATTTTTGGTATCACCAGTAACCACTATTCACTATTGAAGGCTTGGCCCCAAGTCTCTGGTTTGTCTGCTGGTACCCATGCCTGTTGTTTTGCAGTCTAGTCGCTGGCTGGGAGTGTTGTTCGGGGGGGCCATTTTCCTGAGTGCGTTCCTGCTCTTTGGGGTGCAGCCGCTGTTGAGCAAGGCGATTCTGCCNTGGTTTGGGGGCAGTTCGGCGGTCTGGACCACCTGCATGCTGTTCTTCCAGTTGGTGCTGTTCTCGGGATACGCGTACTCGCACCTGCTGGTGGCCCGGCTTCCGGAGAATCGCCAGTGGGCCACACACCTGGTGGTCCTGGCGGTGGGGGCCGCGTGGCTGATGGCCGGAGTGTTTGGNGACGCCCTGGCCCCGGTCCTGCCCGCGGCGTCGTGGAAGCCCTCGGCCGGGGCCGATCCCACCTGGCGAGTGGTNTTGATGCTGGCCCTGACGATCGGCTGGCCATACTTCGTGCTCTCGACCACTGGCCCGTTGTTGCAGGCCTGGTACGGCCGATTGCACCCGGGGGTGGTTCCCTATCGCCTGTACGCATTGTCGAATGCCGGATCGTTGTTGGCATTGCTGGGATATCCGTTCGTGGTCGAGCCACGCTGGGACCTGGCCACCCAGGGCCTGGCTTGGAGTCTCCTCTTCGTGGTTTTCGTCATGCTGACGGCAGTCGTGGCCTGGTTGAGCCGGCGGTCAGTCGGCGAGAAACCACGGCTGGTTCCGGCAGCAGCGGCTTGCGACTGGAACGAGTTGGGTGCCCCGCCGGTGAGAACCCTGTCGGTGATCTGCCTGTTGGCTGGAGCGGCGACGTGGGGTTGGGTGATCGGGATCGCGACCGGGGCGATTGCAATCGAGGAAACCCTGGCGTTGCGGGCGGTGACCGGCCTGGGACTGGTCGGGCTGTGCCTGTTGCCGGCCGGATGGGGGCTATGGCAACATCGACGGTGGGGCGTTGATCTCGCCCGCAATTCATTCTGGCTACTGTTGGGTGTGTCATTGGTCGCCTGGCTGTGGCAGGATGGTCCGAGCCTGGTCGGTGGCGGACAGGAGTTTGATTGGTCGTCATTGGTGCAATCGTTGACCCCGGCTGCACTGGCGGGCTTTTTGTTGTGGTGCCTGCATCTGCCATCGATGCGCGCCCGATTTGATGTCAAGACACGGACCGGTTCGATCCCGGTGTCGCCGGGTGTCGGCGTGCGTGTGCTGTGGTTCCTCCTGGCCGCAGCTCCGTCGGTTCTTTTGCTGGCCGTGACGAACCATGTCTGCCTGGACGTGGCGACGGTGCCCTTTCTGTGGGTGGTGCCACTCGCGTTGTACCTGGTCAGCTTCATCTTCTGTTTCGAGGGCGAGCGTTGGTACGCCAGGCGTTTGTATCTGTTGCAGGCGGCGGTGTCGCTGGTGGCGGTGCTCGTCGCGCTCGGTGAAGCCTCGGGTTTGCCCGTGACAATCCAGGTCGCGATTTTCTTTTCGGCGTTGTTTGTCCTGTCGATGGTCTGTCACGGTGAATTGGCACGACTGAAACCCGATCCCGGACAACTGACGGGTTTCTATCTGACGGTGTCGGCCGGTGGTGCGGCGGGAGGAGTGTTCGTCGGGGTGATCGCGCCACGGGTGTTCTCGGCCTACGTGGAACTGCATGCCGGACTGGCCCTGATCACGGTGCTTGTCCTGGGCGTGCTGGCACGGGACTCGTGGGATGGGCGGCAATCGTCTCGCAAGTCATGCGTGGCGGCGATGCTGTCCTGGGGAGTCATGGCCGTGGGCCTGCTATTTGTACTCGGGCGAATGGCCGAAGGGACACGGCGGGACGTGATCGATGTCTCGAGGAACTTCTACGGTGTGCTCCGTGTGCGGGATGAGACGATGCCCGAGAGCCAGGAGCCTGTCAGGCGACTGGTGCATGGTCGCACGTTTCACGGGATGCAGTTTCTCGAGAGCCCCAAGCGAGCCGAGCCGACCAGTTATTATGGTCGTCATTCCGGGGTCGGCCTGTTGCTCGCGACGGGAACGGATCGGCCAAGACGGATTGGAATTGTCGGGCTGGGCATCGGAACGCTCGCCGTGTATTCGCGTCCCGGTGACGAACTGACGTTTTATGAACTCGATCCCGCCGTGCACCAGATGGCCCGGAAACATTTCGACTATCTCGAATTGGCCGATCGCCGCGGGGTGGAACTGGATGTCGTGATCGGGGATGCCCGGCTGAGTCTCGAGAGAGAATCGTCCCGGAAATTTGATGTGCTCGTGCTCGATGCGTTCACCAGTGACGCGGTTCCCGTGCACCTGGTGACTCGTGAGGCTTTCGCCGTGTATCACCGGCACCTGGCGCCGGACGGATTGCTGGCATTGAATATCTCGACCACGCATTTCGAATTGCAGCCACTGGTCACCGCACTGGCCGAATCGGTCCAGATGCAGGCGGTGATGGTTGTTTCGGCTCCCGACCGTCGTCGTGGGCAGGAGGCGTGCCAGTGGATGTTGTTGGCATCCGGGGACGTGACCTCGCGCGTGCCGACGTTGTTGGACCTCGAGACGGTCCAACGTCGTGAAGCGATACCGCCAACAGCCGACTCGGCCATACTGAGACCCACGGCACGACGCGTGCACTGGACCGACAGTTTCAGTAATCCATTTGCCATCCTGGCCAAGAAACGTCGCTAGGATTTCTTGGGTGGCGTCGGGGCCGGCTTTTCGGACAACTGGTAGACACGAACGTGTCCAAAGTGCGGTTGATATTCCTCGGGGGTGGCGTGACGTCCATTGCCCGCTCGACCATTGCCGATCCAGACCGGGGTGCAGATCCGTCGGCCATCGGGGTGAATGTCGAGGTCATAGCCGGAAGGCGTGTCGATGGTGTGGAGCACCGTGCCGTCGGCCGGGTTCCAGAACTCCAGGGAACAGATGGCGTGCAACCGTTCGCCCTGTCCGACCAGCGTCCCATCTTCCAGGAAGAGCAGCCCTTTTATCGGTCCGTCATCGGCCTTGCCCTTCTTCATTCTCAATAGGCCGGTTTGCTTTCCGGTAGCGAAGGCAAAGAGGAGAACGGCCGGGTTGCCCGGGCAGAAGGAGTTGCTCTTGGCATCGGTCATGCCGCCACAGGCCAACTGTTGACCGGCCGTGTCGAAAGACAGGCTGCGGACACCTCCGACATCGGCCAGGAAATTGTCCTTGCGGGTGTGCAACTGGCTGGCGTCGAAACGTCGGACCGACTTGCCGGTGGACAGATCCCATTGGTGGATGACTCCGAAGATGTCTCCGCTGACAAGTGTTTTTCCGTCGGGGTGCATCGCCATGCTGAAAATGTCACCGGCGTGTCCTTCGAGCGTGCCGGTGGGCTTTCCGTCCGAGGCGGCCCAGAGACGGATGATGCCGTCGGTGCCAGCGGTCGCCAGCGTCTTGCTGTCGCCGGTAATGGCCAGTGCACGGATCCAGCCGGGTTGTCCCGGTTTCGTGGGGTGTGCGTCCGTGACGGTCCAGGCGCGGTTGGGTGGCTGGGCCGCGTCAGTTTTTTCGGCGACCACGTCCCAGCCGATCAGCGTGCCATGCAGGTCGCTGCTGATGAGCCGTGAGCCGTCGGGGGTGGCCAACAATCCGCTGACCCAGGTCGCGTGCCCCTTGAGCAGCACGCCGGGGGTCTGGGTTGCCTTGGCGTCTGCCTTGGTGGACGCGGCGTCGGCCAGGGACCACCGGATGATTGTCCCGTCCTGGGCTCCGGCGAAAACAAATTGGCCGTCGGCACTGAACCGGCAGCAGTAGAGTTGTCGCTTGTGCTTGAGCGTGGCCTGGATCCAGGTCCTGGTGACGGCCAGTGGCGGTGAGGGGGCGGGGGCGAGGCGACTCATGCCAGCACCTCCCGGATCACGTCCATGTCGTCGTGGGCGATCGGCAGTGGCTGGCCGTTGTTGAGGTACTCGGTGCTCTTGGAGTCGATCCCCAGGCAGTGGAAGATGGTATGGAAGAGGCTGCCGATGTCGTGCTCGGCCCCGTCGCAAAAGGCCCCGTTGGCGGTTGTTTTTCCGGTGACCAGTCCGGGCTTCAGGCCGAGGCCAGCCATCATCACCGACCAGGCTTCCGGCCAATGGTCCCGCCCCAGCCGGCTGTTGATTTTTGGGGTCCGGCCGAATTCACTCATGAGCACCACCAGCGTGTGGTCGAGCAGCCCACGATCGGCCAGGTCTGTGATCAGGGCCGCAAACGGTTGGTCGACCTGGGGGACCATCACCCGGTGCATGTTGAAATTGTCCCCGTGGGTGTCCCAGTGATAGCTGGTCACCTTGACGAACTGGACGCCGGCTTCGAGCAGTCGACGGGCTTGCAGCAAGTGGCGGCCGAGCGGATGTGTGCCATATCGTTCGGCGTCACCGGCGGGAAGTGTTGAGGGGTCGAAGAGGTCCTGTCGCTTGGTCAGTTGCCGGGCCATCTCGTAGGAGTAGTCGTAGGCCGAGATGAATCGGTCGAGCCGTCGCGCCTTGAAGTTGCTGTTGGCCTGTATTCTCAGTCGGTCGCGGACAGCAGCTCGCTTGGCAGACAACGACTCGGGCCGTCGAATGTGAATAGGGGGCTTGCCGTCTCCCAGGCCGAGCGCCCCGTAACGGGGCCCCAGGAAACCGGCGTCCTTCCACATGAATCCGCCCCGGCCCGGCTTGATGTGCATGTAGGGCGGCAGGCCGTTGTCGGGGGCCCCGATGAGCTTGGTGATGGCCGAGCCGAGAAATGGGTAGACGACTCCTCGATTCTTGGGATCACCTCGCTGGATTCGTGGCACACCGCTTGAGTGGTTTTCGTCCTTGGTTGACATGCTGCGAATCAGCGTCAGCTTGTCGGCGATCGCAGCGGTGGCCGGGACCAGTTCGCCGAAGCGAACGCCGGGCAACCTGGTGGGTATCGACCGGAACGGGCCACCGAACTCCGTACCGGGCTTGGGGTCCCAGGTCTCCAACTGGCTCATCCCGCCGTCGAGCCAGATGAAGAGGACTTGCTTTTGCTGTTTTTTGATCTCGGAGGCGATGGCTGGTTCGAGCAACTGGCCCAGGCCAGTTGCCGTGGCGCCGGCGGCTCCACCGGCGAGAGCGCCCAGCACCCGGCGGCGCGAGACGTCGTGTTCGGGGCTGCTGCACGAATGGCGATGTCCGGTGTCGTTCATGGCGAAAATGGGGCCTAGTGGTTGAGTCGAAATTCGGCCGAGGCGAGGAGTGACCAGGCCAGGTCGGACAGAGCGGTTGGACGCGAGTCGGCGTGCTTGTCGAGAAACAGGATGGCGGCCTTGGCTTCCTTGTCGGAGGGGGGCCGTGACAGCACCGAGAGATAGAGTTGTTCGACGGCAACGGAATTCTTGTCGATGGCCACCAGGCTGGCAATCAATGACTTGTCACGGGGTGTCAGCCAATCGAGCACGAGGCGTTCGTTCATCAGGAACAAGGCGTGTCCCATCGCGGGGTTGTAGTCGTCGGGATTCTCGCCGGGTGGGTTGCCGATCATCCAACTGAAAAGTTCCATCGTCTCGCCGACGGTTGCCGGCAATCGCTCGATCCGTCCGTTGATGTAACTGTAGGCGTCGAAGGGTTCCTCGACAGGAGCGGTTCCCGCGAGCATGCGGTCGCGGTTCCTCGTCGCGGTCATCAGGCTCCAGGCCAGTTGTTCGGGGGAGAGCGGCTTGGGCAGTGCGACCCGGTATCTGTCCTCGGGCACGTCGGCAGCCGCGAGCCCCACAGGCAGTTGGCTGGATCGCTGGTACGCCTTGCTGAGGGCAATCTCGCGGAGCAACTGCCGGGTGTTGAACTTGCTGGCCGTGAATTCCCGTTGCAGGAGGGTGAAGAGATCGGGGTGCGAGGGGGGATTGTCGGGGTGATCGAGATGGGGTGGGTGCACGAGCCCTCGTCCCATCATCATGGCCCACAGCCGGTTGACGCTGGTGCGAACGAACGCCGGGTTGGATGCGGTGGGCAGGTCACGGGCGAGCATCAACCGTGGTCGGAACTTGGCCGCCTCGGCCTCCTGCCCCTTCTCGAACTTGGGAACCTCGATCGCGACGCCGCCGGGCAGCCGCGGCCCGGTGGTCTTCTTGCCGGGTTCGAAAACGGATTCGAACTCACTGTTGGCCTTGGCCGGTTGTTCCTGGACATAGGAGAAGATCCCGAAATAATCGGCCTGCGTGTAGGTCTCGACTGTTGGATGATTGTGACATTGGGCACACATGATATCTCGGCCCAGGAAGATTCTTGCGATGTCCTGGGTGACCTGGTGTGAATTGCCGCCTCGCCCGGTCGCTTTCAGGAACTTGCTGGCCGGTTGGTTGGCCGCGTCCTCTTTCTCCACGAACAACAGTCGCGACACCAGTTGATTCCACGGAACGTTGTCTCGAAAACTCGCCTGGACCCACTTTGACCAATCCTCCTGCTTGATGCTCTTTTCGGCCCGTCGTTCGAGAACCACGACCTGGAACCACTCCTGCATCCTCCGTGGAAAGTCGGGCGAGGCCAACAGGCGATCGACCAGCCGATTTCGCCGTGTGGCGGCCGTGTCGGCCAGGAATGCAACAGTTTCCGCGGTTGTCGGCACCCGGCCGGCCAGGTCGAGAGTGATCCGCCTGAGGAACTCGGGGGCGTCAGATCGGTCGGCCAGCTTGCCGCCGGCGGTGGCCTCGATCAACCGGTCGATTTCAACGTGCAGGGCTTCACCACCACGTGCCGGTGTCAGTCCGACCAGCATGAGGCCGGCGAGTGTCACGAGTACGGCGAGCGAATTGCGCATGTCTGGATAAAGCCATTGCCCGGGGAACCCGGATCATACTGCATCAGCGATCCGTATTGGGACGGTCCTTGAGTTTTGTCATCCCCAGTAAAGCGGCGGGAGTGTCACGACTCATCTTGAGGATGTCGCGCCGCGAGAAGCCTTCGGTGGGGGGGGCCTGGGCTGTCGCCGTGGTGGCCAGGCCAACAGGGCAGAGGGCCAGCGAGAGAGGTGCTGTTGTCGGAGGGGACATGGCGAGGTCTTCCCGGGAGGCCTGCAAGCGGTGTGTCGAGCAGATCGGCACCGAACTGCTCGAGTCTATCACGGCCGGCCTCGCCATGCCGCAGACGCCAGCTAATTGCTAGCGGTGTCTTCCGGGGCAAACCGTTCACCGTCGCGAAGCGTCAGCACCGGTTCGAAGCAGCCTCCGGGACGAGCCGTGCCGTGAACGTCTTCCAGCGGTGGGGCATCGGCACGGAAGGTGAGCAGCGTGAGGTCGGCGGGTGCCCCGGGACGGAGACCACCGGCCTGGTCGGAGAGGCCAAGGATCTCGGCCGGGCGGGAGGTGACCGCGCAAAAAATGTCAGCCTCGGGCATTCCGGCGGCCAACAGCTTGGACATCGTTCTTGGCAGGTCGTGCTGGGGGGTGCTGCCGACGTGCTGGGCGTACTGGTCGGTGGAGATCGTGTCAGGGGGGAAGCCATCGGCCAGGGCGGCTTCGAGTTCATTGAAATCCAGCGATCCCATGCCGTGGCCGACATCGAACAGTACGCCCCGTTGGCGGGCGGCCACCACTTCGGGGCGGACCCGGCCGCCGGCCACAATGCCGTGCGGTTCCCGGCGAAAGGTGTAGGTGACAACATCACCGGGACGGAGCAATTCCAGCTGTTCGGTGAATGACCAGTCGTCGGGTTCGCGCAAACCGTACAGCAGGGGCTTGCCGGTGGATCGAGCCGCCTGGAGTGCCCGGTCGAGTGCCAGCCGCGGTTCGGTTGCCCCGGAGGAGGCTCGGCTGCAGTTGACCGCAATTCCCCAGATCAAATCGCCTCCATCGGCGATCGCTTCCACACAGGAATCGACGTCGAGCCAGTCGCTGTCGTCCAGGCAGGGACGTTCACTGCTCTCCCCGTGTCGGGAGATGCTGATGGCCAACCGGACCCGTGTCCTGGATCCCTCGATTGTCTCCTCGCGGTAGTTGGCCCAGTTGTCAGCTCCCGCGTCACCCTGCGAGAGCACCGTGGTGACGCCACGGGTCAGGAAATGAGCGTCGGGATCGACACCGTACTTCGACCCGCTGCAGGCCGGGTGAGCGTGAAGGTCGACCAGGCCCGGCAACAACACGCTGTCTGGGAACTCGAGGGTCTCGGTGGCGGTGGAATCGGCCGGCGGGTCGATGGCTGCGATTCGTCCGTCGGAAATGCCGACGGATCCCGGCGAATCATGGTCGCTGCGGGGGCAGACGACACGCCCGGCATGGATCAGGAGATCGAAGGTGGAGTTGTTCATTAGAGCCGGAATTTGAATGTGCTGCGGTACCAGCGGTAGATCCACTGGTAGGCGGTTCGTGTTTCGACAAGGAATCGTGAGCGACCACGCAGTCCCGTCTTCAACAACGGTGAATCTTCTCTCAGTAGTACCGTTGCCTGGTAAGCCGGGCTCAGGGGCCGTTCCCGTCCCTGCCGGTCCGTCGCGGTGGCCACTTCGCCCCCGAGTTTGTTGGAGAGCAATTCGGGAACAAAGTCGAGATCCCGTCGGGAGATTTTTTCGATGAAACCCTGGTAGGTCCGGTCCGGCAAGTGATCGAATTTCAATTCGACCAGGGTCGGCGAGCGGGTCAGCGTCAGGGTCACGTCACGGGTGGCCCCATCGGCTTTTCCCTGCACGGACAACCGCAGTGTCTTGGGCACTGCCTTGCTGATTGTCTCCTCGGTACCCGGCAGCAGGTCGGCCAGCCGGGTGATTGGCTTGCCGTCGCGGGAGGTGATTCGATCACCGGGGCGGATGTCGATCCTGGTCCCGGAGGTGGTGGCGAGAATCGAGGAGACCGTCAGTCCGTCCGGGCCGGAATTTCCGGCGAAGCCAAGCGCCTCCTCGGCCGAGACCATGTCGTTGCGATCGCCCTGGTCGATGACGACCACGGCCTGGTACTCGCTGTCCGGTGCGATCGAGAGCAGGTGCGTGCGTTCGGGAAGGAAACAGTTGCGGTTGCGGTCGTCCAGTGGTGTCCCGTGCCAGGCAGCCAACTGGTCGGGTCGTGATTCCAGGGGAGGAAGTGGCACCAGGGGGGGGGCGACGACGGTGCCGGAATGGGGGGCTCGGACCGTCATTCTCTGGATTTGTTTCTGGAACTCATCCAACTGGGACCTGGTCGACTGCCGATTGGCTCGTGCCATTTCTTCGCGTGGTCGATCATCCAGGGCATTGGCAACCGAGACGCGGATCAACTGAACCTCGTTCTGTTGTTCGAGGCGAATCTGTTCGAGTTGGAGGGCCGGGTTGGAGAGCACGGCGAGCGTGTCGCCGGACTCGACGGTGTCACCCGGTTGAGCCGGTTTGCCCTCGAGTCGACCGGAGGTGGCGGTGTAGACGTGTCGCACATCGTGGGGTTCGATCAGGAACATGGCTTCCACGTGCAGTGGCAGCGGAACGGCCAGGGCCATGGCGACGAGCGTCACAAACAGGCCCAGGGAGAATGCGATCTTGGGTCGGCTCAATGGTTCGATCCTCGGGGCGGTGACCTGCTTGTAAATGTTCAGCAGGAGGTTGAACAGGATGGTCGTGATCGAAACGATCGCCAGGGCGATTCCAACACTCTGGAGACCGTAGGGCTTCAGGACGGTGTAGAGGAAGACGAGAATCGCGGCGAGAATGAACCAGCGGTACAGTCCCGCGGCGATGGCAAACAGCACGAACCCCACCCGGCCGGTCTCGGGCATGAAGGGATCGGGCTTGGCCTCGATCCCCAGGCAGTACCAACCGAACCAGTCACGCAACAGCCGGTCGGCCTTGGGCCGCAGGTTGGGGATCTCCAGCAGGTCCGACATCATGTAGTAGCCGTCGAAACGCATCAGCGGGTTGGCGTTCCAGATGACGGTGGTGATCGTGGTCACGAAGAAGATATTCAGGCACAGGTGATGGATCAGCCCGGACTGGGTGTTCCACCAGACGTAGATCGCGACGGCAGAAATCAGCACCTCGATGTACATTCCCGCGGCCCCGATGGCGATCCGCTGCCACTTGCTGCGTAGCATCCAACTGTCGGACACGTCGCAATAGAGACAGGGGCTGAAGACCAGGAGCATGACACCCATCGCGTGACATTCGCCGCCGAAATGCTTGCACGAGATCCCATGTCCGAACTCGTGGATGATTTTGCAGGTGCCCAGGGTGACCCAGAGGTACAGCAGGTTCGGCCAACTGAAGAACTGCTGGAATTCGGGCAATTGTGCGGAGAATGTCTCGAAGTGCACCGCCAGCAGGATCCAACTGGAGACCACAAACAGCAGTGTCAGCGTCACCGCGACGGGGTGGAACAGCCAGCGGACGAACGGGTACATCCAGGCGAGGACTGTTTCGGGGTCCCAGCCGGGAAGCCGGACGTACAACAGGCTTCGCATGGTGTTGAACAGCTTCTTCTTTTTTTCCTCGAAGTCGAGCTTGGCCAGCGCGGCCCCCTGGCCGATGCGGTTGGAAAAGACCAGTCCCTTCTGATGCAGGTCGGTGATCAGGTGTTGGATGTCGGACAGTTGAAGCCGAATGGTGGGCAGCACCTCGTGGAGATCGTCCCGGAGTTCTTCCAGGTGACGGTTGCCATTGAGCAGTTGCAGGGCGTGGTACTGTTCGGGCTGCAGTCGGAAGTACTTCAGCCCAACCGGATCCTTGACGACAAAGTAGGTGACGCCCAGGTATTCGATCTGCTCGTAGACCAGGTCGTCGCGGACCTGGAGCGGTATCGGTCGCCTGTTGGCGGTTGTCAGTGACGCGGCAGAGCTCATCGGGTGCCCGCGGTGTCGATCATGATTTCGGCGGTCAGGCCGTGCCTGAGCAATCCGCCCTTGTTGGCGACTTCCGCCCAGACCCTCACGTCCCGTTCTCCCACCAGGCTGACTCCCGGATCGATGTAAACCAGTCGCCCCGGAAACGTGGCCTGCTTGAACTCACTGGGCAGGACGCCCGTTCGGTCATTGTTGTCGATCAACTGGACACGGACGTTTTGTCCGGGCCGGAGACGAGTGGCCTGGGCCAGTGGAATCCGGCCTTCGACCTTCATCGTGGAAATGTCGACGAGTTCGACGACTGGGTCACCCTGTCGGATCGCCTCGCCTTTTTGCTTGAAACGTCGGGTGACGATTCCGTCGAACGGGGCCCTGAGCCGGTAGGTCTTGAGTTGGGCAAGAGCCAGGTCGCGGTCGAGTATGGCGACGGCCTGGTCGTGATCCGCCTGCTGGATCTGCAACTGGCTGCGTCTCTCGGCCAGGAACAGTCGCTTGATCTCGATCAGCGGGACGACCGCCATGCCGGCATTCTTATTGGCCAGCAGGGCCTGTTCGTGTTCGTTCTTTGAGACGGCGAAACTGGCGGTGGCGTATTGCTTGTGGACGTCGTTGCTCGCCTTTTTTTCGGCACTGCTCAATGCCGCATTGGCGACCTCGTCATCAAGCTTCGCGATCACCTGTCCGGCCTTCACCTGCATTCCTTCCTGGAGATCGAGCTGCGCAATGGTGCCGACCCGATCGAAGCCAAGTAGCACCTGCCTGATCAGCTTGACCCGGAAATCCGTGCCGGTGACCTGCTGGGCGGTCGCCACCGGCTTCCTGGCAGCTGGTTGATCGGGGATTGGTTTGCGTTGATCCTGTGCCGTCGCATCGAGCAGCCACATGCCGCACAAGACAAGGGCGAATGCCGATCCCACCCGGACGGTGCCGTGTGCGTGGCGCGTGAGTTGAGTCATCGTGGTTCTCCGTCTCCATTGACGTGGCGACCGACAGTGTAGTCGCGACGGGTGGGGGGACGGAACACGAGTTCACCAGGGAATCGTGATTGTCATCGCTGTGACGAGGCGTGCGAGTCACTCGGGCAGTTGCTGCAGCACGCGTTTGGCGTCGATTCGGATCCGGGCCGGGATGTTGTCGGCCGCCAGCGGCTTGATCGCGTCCCTGAAATCGGCTTGTTGGTCGACAGAAAGTGAATCGGCCACGGTGCCGACGGACTTCAGGGTCAACTGCAGTAGCAACCACTGTTGTTCGAATGCCTCGACTTCCACCTCGGTTTTTGGCCTGGTGAGGTCCAGCGTGTTGCGGTCCGAGGAGGCGCGTTGCAGCGTGTCGAGAAAGACCGACACGGCCCGCATCCGTCCCTGGCGGACCAGCGAGACCGCGGCGTTGTAGCGAACGATCGGGTCGGTGTCGTTGGCCAGGGACTCGAGCCGATCCAGGGCCGTTGAGGACGTGAAGATGCCGAGTGCGACGGTGGCGTCGCGACGCAGCGTGTTGTCCTTGCCGACAAGAACACCCTCGAGGCTGTCCCTCAGGGTGGATTCGTCGATGGTGGCATTGCGATCGATCGCTCGTTTGCCGGCTGAGGCGATTGCCTGGAGTCCGGCCTGCCGCACGGCGGGATCGCGGTTGCCCGAGAGAGCCTGGCTGAGCACCGGGAGCGTGGATTCGGGCACGTCGATCAGACCGAGAAGCCGGACAAGCAACACCTCCTGTTGCAGGTGGTCGGCCTCCTGCTCGGGTGCTGGTGTTTCGGCGAGTGTTCTGGAAGTGAGAGTGGCCAGGGCGGTGGCCAACGGCGGATGCTGGTTGAGTGGGATTCCGGACTGGGTGGCCTTGCCGGAATTGAGGAGTTGGGCCAGGTCATGGAATGCCCGGCCACGGCGGTGCGGATTGTCGCGGCCAATGTTGACGACCAGTGTTTGCCAGTCCCGGGCCTGGGATCCGCTCCAATTGAACAGCAGGAACAGCCCGACGATTCCAGCGACAATCAGGGCTGGTACGAGAAACAACTGGGCGATGAAGCGGGCCGAGGGGGGCTCGACGAGTGGCAAGTCATCGTCACCGACCATGCCGCCGGGATTGATGTCGTCGTCTGCCGTCGGATTGACGGGCACCAGGTCGGACGGGGTGTTGTTCTCGGGAGTGTTGTTCATCATGGTCACCGACGGGCATTCTGACGGTTGTCACAACGACCGTCGAGGCAGTTGGCTGGTGTGTTGCTTTGAGGGGCTTTCTCTTTGAACGGGATTTCGTACAATCGATCGCCTACGCACCCCTAGCTCAATTGGATAGAGCATCGGTCTACGGAACCGAAGGTTAGAGGTTCGAATCCTCTGGGGTGTACTTGAAAATGATNGAGGCCGTCGGAGCTCACTCCGGCGGCCTTTTTCTGTTTCAACGCGTTGGCTGCCTGTCGCANAGANCGGCNNCTTGATTGGCCAATTTCATCAGGGGGNTGTCTTCGTCNNTGAAAAGGGCTGTGGAGTTTNCTGGTNCANCCNATGANATTTCATAATTTCTTGGTCTGAACCACNCGGCTGGCGACCACTNTNGNGTGTCGTTGTTGCGTTANGTGNNCAGGCCCCGTTTCATCTGCGCCCGATCTGTAAAGCGATTGCGAGGCAATACTGTTTGCTGCGAGAGCGTGCAAGGAGAAGTCCTTAAAGCATCAAGCCAGCTTGCACTCCTGGACCTGTTTGGTCTAATTGGCTGTCACGTTTCAGGGGAAGACCGATGAGTGGTGGCGGAAGAGCACCCGACAATGCCAGTACGATNCTGGTGCTTGGAATCCTGGGATTGGTGGTGTGCCAGCCGCTGGGCGTTGTTGCCTGGATNCAGGGCAATTCCTACCTGCAACGTTGTAGAGAAATTGGTGTCGAGCCGGATGGCCAGGCGGTGGCTGGTCGAATTTGTGGCATGGTTGCCACGATTCTAATGGCCCTCAGCTTGTTGATGTTCTGCGCGNTTTTTGGCNTGAGCCTTNTGAGTGCAGGCCTTGGCTGAATCGGGTTGACACTCCAGTCGCGCNACCCATCGCTGGACTTCNTTCGTGTGCCGCTCGGCCGTGTTTGCGAGCGTGNTCCGTTTTGGTGTTGCGACGTTCTCGTTTTTGGCTACAATGTTGCTGTTGAGGGTCAACAGCAACACCGTGTCTCGGTGCTTGGCCCAGCGTTTTTACCGTCCCGACGTTCCGGATGCTCCAACCACGATGTCCTCGACAGATCCTCGTTGGCAATTTGAAGCCTGGCGTCGCGAATTTTACGTCGTCGGCACGCTGCTGCCCCCTCCCTGGAGTCATTTCCAAAGAGGATGACCGAGGGAGAGCCCGTGGTTTGGAACCCGGGCCGACGATGTGAGGACAAGGAGGTGAANGCATGTTGGTGTTGTCGAGAAAGACGTCTCAGAGGATCACAATTGGTGGTGATGTGGTGGTGACCGTTTTGCGGACCAATCGCGGGACCGTGAAGTTGGGGATTGATGCACCTCCGGAGGTGAAGGTGGTGCGAGGGGAAATCGTGAACCACAACGATTCGGACAGCTTGTCGGACATGATCGGGAGATTGGACCTGGTGGGTACGACCGGCCTCTAGCGATGGACGTTGGGTGGGATTGATGCCGAACGAGTCGAAAATCGGTCGTCTGATTGTGGACCTGCGAGTCGATCGTGGTTTGACACAACGGAAACTTGCCGAGTTGGCCGGCACCAATCACACCTATCTCTCGAAGATCGAGAACGGTCGGCTGGGGACAGTGCCCAGTGCCCGGTTGTTGATCGCGTTGGCCGATGTCCTGGATGTCGATCGCGATTGGTTGTTAACCCGATGCGGTCGGCCGCCGGAAGGGATGGCCGATGCGATTGAAACTCACCCGGATTTCTTCCAGGGGCTGGGGGACCGTTTGGCAGTGGATGGAACTGCCAGTCCGNCCAGCCCGGGGCGACTTCGGCTTGTGGGTGATGTGCCGGCCGGGGTTCCTCTCGAGGCCATCGAGTCGTTTGACGAGTTCGACCTCACCGAGAGGTTCGCACCGGATGGCCACTTCCTGCTGCGCGTCCGCGGCGAGTCGATGATCGAGGATGGGATTCGAGACGGGGACCTGGCAATTGTCAGGAGCCAGTCCCAATGTGAGAACGGTGGCGTGGCGGTGGTGTTGGTCGATGGTGCCGAGGCCACGTTGAAACGGGTCTTTCCCGAGGGCGNNACGGTGACACTTCAGCCGNCCAACGCCGCAATGCAACCGCTGGTGGTGCCTGCCGAACAGGTCGAGGTTCGTGGTGTCGTGGTGGGAATCGTTCGGCTGGGGCTGTAAAACAGTCTTCGGCGACGCGAATTGACGGCCGTGTGAATTCGGCCGGGTTCCCATTCCAGAGGACACTCACACATGCCAATCGATCCGAAATTGCAGCGAACCATCATGGGGCGATTTGCCACAGGTGTGACAGTGGTCACCATGAAAGCNGGAGACACCCTGTGGGGAATGACCGCCAACGCCGTCACCTCGTTGTCNCTCGATCCCCCGCTGGTTTTGGTGTGTGTCGATAAGACAACCCAAACNCACGAGTACCTGAATTCTGCGGGTGCATTCGTGATGAACATACTGGCCGAGGACCAGGAAGAGATCTCCAACCGATTTGCCACGCCCGGCCCCAAGGAATTCTCGGACCTGGACCATGCCGAGGGCGAGGTCGGAGCGCCGGTCCTGGGCGGGACACTGGGCTACGTCGAATGTCGCTTGTCTGAGGTGCTCGCCGGCGGAGACCATGACATCTTCGTTGGTGAAATTGTCAACGGCGAGGACCGTGGTGAGACCGGAGGGCGACCGTTGCTGTACTTCGGGGGTTATGCCCGCCTGGGCTAACCAATTTCCGTCATTTCGCTATTACTTTTCGTTTCGCACGGCGCTACGATGGTCCGCCGTGTGGCTGGCGAGCTGGTTTTTCGATCCGCCTCGTGTGGGTCATGAAGGCACAAACACTGGAAAGGTGCCGCGAGTCTTCCGCCAGCAGCATCACAGGCTCGTAGAGAATCCGAAAAATGCCGTCCAGTTTTTCGGTGAACGGCGGGATNTCGCGGATGGAATCCCGCGATGGTCANGAGCGTTTCACACGACTGTTGATTGAATCCGAACTGCAATTGCTGCGATGGTCGGCAGACATACAAAAAGGGGCGGCCTGGTGCGGGGCCGGATCGAACACAACCAATTTCAGGGAGACCGAGGATGAGNGGCTGGATGAAGGTGCTGTTGGCCTCGAGTGGCATGGCGTTATTGGTTGTGGCTGGTTGGCCACTGTGGGCACAGGAACGTGCGCGTGTNGGTGAGTTGACGAAGCACCGGCACGAGGANCGCCACGAGTCGGTGCGTCAACGCGACGACCGGGATGAGGATGAACGGGAACACCACCATCGCCGTCACCAGGGCCATGATGACCGGAGTCTGGGTGAGCGAAAAGAAATGCTACGGCACGCTGCCGAACTGCTCTCTGCGGCGGGTATGCATGACATCACTCGGGAGGTTCACCACCGACTTGAAGAGATGCATCGACAGGAGGATCGTGAGAGACGCCGGGGTGATCACGGAAATGCGGGGGATCTCCGGGAACTTCACGAACAGTTTGATAGGCTCCGAAGGCACGTGGAACATCTCACTCGCAGGGTAGACGAGTTGTCTGGTGAGCGGGGTGGCCATGACCGCGACGCGGGTGAAGACGAACGAGANCGNGNCGAACGAGAACGNGNCGAACGAGAACGTGGCGAACGAGAACGTGGCGAACGAGAACGTGGCGAACGAGAACGTGGCGAACGAGAACGTGATCGTGATGAACGCGAACGCGATCGTGATGAACGCGAACGTGAGCGAGACGAACTTGAGCGTGAACGAGATGAGCGTGAACGAGAAGAGAGTGATGCAGCCGCCAAGAAGGCTGCCGATGCGGAAACCAAGAAATCGGCCGATGCGGCCAAGTCAGCGACTGGCGTCAAGAAGGGCGGCGCAGACGCCAAGGCTGATGCGGCTAGCAAGGCGGCCCAAACATAGAGCGTCGCCGACCGCCGTCGGCCTGGCCAGTCGCCAGGGAAACGGTCCGGCGGGACGAATGAGCCGCGCCGGATCCGGTGAAATACCAAGCGACCCCGGTGCTCGGGAGGAGACACCGGGGTCGCTTTCTCTAGTGGCCACGACTGTTTAGGACGACGAGAGGGATCAGAACTCGCCGACCTGGTCGTTGCCAAACCGGGTTCCAAGGGCCCGGTAGATTTCCAGGTTGATGGAGCGGCTGATCGAACGGACACGGCCATCCATGAACAGGGCATTGACCTGTTCGGAATGCCAACTGCGAGCGGTGACTGCTGCTCGAACGAATGTCCCACAATTTTTGTCCTCACGGCAGGACGTGTAATCGATGTCGAAAGTTATTCCGTTGACCGTGTGCGGCACTTCGGTGTTGGGTGGGTAGGTGGTCGTGAATCCGGTCTGGTGGACCCGGCCATCCACCCACTCGGTGTGACCAGAATTGGTTTTGAAGCTTCCGCCCAGGGCACTGATCTGTGTTGGGTCGGCAGGTGGGATGGCGCCACCACCACCACCGTCGCGGAGATACGGGGTGAAAGTCTTGCACTCGGAGAAGGCCAGCGTGTTGCTGGTGCCATCTCTGAAGTCGCGAGGTTTCAGGCGGCTGTTGGGATAGAACGCACCGTCACCTCCCATGTTGCGGCTCGGGTCGTAGACCTGCCAGGTGCCGCCATTGAAGACGTAGTTCAGCGGGTAGTATTTGGCCTGTCCATTGGATCCGTTGCGGGCCATGTCGTTGGTTTCACTGGGACAAAGGTAAGTGTCCACTCGCTGTGTCTTGACCCTCAACTGGCTCCCGTAGGATTGGTTGAAGTCGATCAGGTTTTGCAGATCCCCCTGTTCAATGAACGGCAGGATCCTGGCCTGGATACTCCACTCGCCACCACCGGTGTTGGCGGCACCGTAGAGCCTGTCGGTGCAGATGCTCATCGGGAAGTACTTGTAGGTTTCCTGGTAATTGGCCAGGGCCAGTCCAATCTGCTTGAGATTGTTCTTGCACTGACTTCGGCGGGCGGCTTCGCGAGCCTGTTGGACCGCCGGGAGCAGGAGTGCAACAAGGATCGCGATGATCGCGATCACGACAAGAAGTTCTATGAGTGTGAATCCAGGTCGCCTTGACTGTTGATTGATCTTGAGCCCGCACATGGCAATTCGTCCGTTGTTCCTCAGATCCTTGTGTTGTGTACGGCCGAATCATACAGATATTGAGATTCAATCTCAATACTAAACGGGGGGGGATGTGGGATATTTTTTTGCGGTTTTTTACCCGATTTTTGCGATTACTAAATTTAATTAGAATTCGCGAGGCAGGACGTGGCGGATCGCTCGACAGGCGGACTGTTGACCGGGGAGAGGTCTGGCTGGACCGTCACCGGCAGAATCGCCGCAATCGCCACCTGTCGGCGAGAGTTTAGCGGCGGATGTGAGCAACGATGGCCGACTGCAAAACTCGTTCGAGTGTTGAATCGCGTCCCAGGGTGATCCAGCCTGGTGGAGCGGATTCATCCAGCACAACATTCAGATCGCGTTGCACGGGGCGATTTCCAGGATAGGTGGCCACACCGGGCGCGTGCCGAGTCGGTCCCCGGGGGCTTTCTCGTTGCTTGATTACCTCGACGGTCACCTGCACTCCGGACTCGGTTGGGGTGAGTGTCACGAGCGCCCGCCGCCGAATCGGCTGCAGGGAACTTTCGATTCGGTCCCCCAGGGTGACCGAGTCGTAGTGCCAGGGTTCGAGCAACCCGGCGCCGGTGAGGTACCCGGTTTGAATCGTACCGGCGAGTCGGTTTTCCTTTTCGATGGAAAAGTGAAATGCGTGCAGTGCGTCGACGGTGCGTTCCCATGTTGTTTCGGTCAACGATCCGGGGACGACTGCCGCCGCGGTGCTCATTGGGGCGGTGGCCGGTGGCATCAGTGCGGCGCAACCGCCAACGAGGGGAGCCAGGGCCAGCAGGGTGAGAATGTGGGGATGCACGTGTCAGTCAGCCAGGGGCAAGGAGTCCGGCGCGCGGTAGTGTCAGCAAAGCGGCTCGATCGGGCAAGACCAGATCGTCGTCTTCCTCACGACTTTCCCGCTGTCGGGTCGAGCGGTACATTTGGTTCACGACGTTTCCACTTCACCTCAATGGACCTGCTGCCATGTCGTATTTTCCCGACGTTGAGAAGATTGTCTTCGAGGGGCCATCAAGTCGAAATCCTCTGGCCTTCCATCACTACAACGCGGAGGAAGTGGTCGAGGGCAAGACGATGGAGGAACATCTCCGGTTCAGCGTCTGTTATTGGCACACGTTCCGTGCCACCGGTGCCGACCCATTTGGTGCTCCCACGCTCCAGCGTCCCTGGGACGATGGCAGTGAAACGGTGGAGAATGCAATCAACCGCGTCGACGTGGCATTTGAATTCATCGAGAAACTGGGGGCTCCTTTCTATTGCTTCCATGACCGTGACGTCTCACCGGAGGGAGCGAGTCTCTCGGAGGCCAACGACAACCTGGATCGGGTTGCCGACGCGTTGGCTGCGGCACAGGAGCGGACCGGCATCAAGTTGCTCTGGGGCACGGCCAACCTTTTCAGTCATCCCCGTTACCTGCACGGAGCGGCGACCAGTTGCAACGCTGACGTGTTTGCCTATGCCGCGTCGCAGGTCAAGAAATGCCTGGAAGTGACTCATCGTCTGGGCGGCCAGAATTATGTCTTCTGGGGTGGTCGCGAGGGGTACATGAACCTGTTCAACACCGACATGAAGCGGGAGTTGGATCACCTGGGCCGATTCATGCACATGGCGGCTGAACACGCCGATTCGATCGGATTCGACGGCATGTTTCTTTTCGAACCCAAGCCAAAGGAACCGACCAAGCACCAGTACGACTTCGACGCGGCGGCTTGCCTGAACTTCATCCGGGCTTATGGACTCGAGGATCGTGTGAAGCTGAACATTGAAACCAACCACGCGACATTGGCCGGTCACACGATGATGCACGAGTTGACCTACGCTTCGCACCAGGGGTTCCTGGGCAGCATTGATGCAAACACCGGTGACCTGTTGCTGGGATGGGACACGGACCAGTTCCCCACCGACGTGTACCTGACGACCCGGTGCATGCTGGTGATCCTGGCCCAGGGGGGATTGTCACCCGGAGGGGTCAACTTCGATGCGAAGGTCCGTCGTGAGAGTTTTGAACCCATCGATCTGTTCCATGCTCACATCGGAGGCATGGACGCGTTTGCCCGCGGATTGAAAATTGCCGCCGCAATTCGTGCCGATGCGGTGCTTTCGGATTTCGTCGCCAACCGGTATCGCAGTTTCGACAGTGGTGTCGGGGCCGAGATCGAGTCGGGTGAGGCGAGTTTTGCGTCGTTGGAATCTTACATGCTCGAGAAGGGCAATTCCGACGCCAACGAGAGTGGCCGCCAGGAGATGTTGGAGAACATCATCAACGACTTTCTCTAGGCCGTCCTGATCGGTGCCCTAGTGTGTCTCGGTGGCCAACACGGGCCGTGGGGGCAGTGATCCGGGCCGGGGCAATTCCGCCTCGACCGCCAGGCGGGTCGTCTCGTCGAGATCTTCCAACCATTCCAGTTCGCCACCGGTGATCGCGGCGACAGGACGTCCGTTGACCAGGGCCACCCGGTTCTGTGATGTGGCCGGCACGCGACCGGTATCGGTGAGGATGCCGACGAGGTTGAGGGGATCGGTGGCCGAGATGACCAGGATCTCCGTCTCTGGCTCATTGTCCTGTAGTGCCTCGTCTCGCAATTGCCGGAGTCGTCGCACCGTCTCGCCCAGTGCGAATTGTTCACCGCCGGGGCCCTCGACAAATCGCCCTCCCCGGATTTCCCCCCGGGCTTCCAGCCGTCGGAACACGCTCAGCAACTGCCACCACCTGGGGGCACCGGGTTCCCGGGCCAGCAGGTCACGGAACACGACGCCCCATCGTCTGAGCAACTGCCAGGCCCACTGTTCCAGGGCATCGGCTTCGGCCATCCGTTGTGCGCTGTCGGATTCCGTTCCGGCCGAGGTGTCCGGGTCATCCGGTTGTCCACGTCGCCAGATGCTCCACCGCCCTGCTCCACCCACGGGCTGTCGGGTTCGTATGCGGCGGCCGCGTCGCCCACGGCGTGACGCGGTCCCGGCGACGATTTGCCGAACTCCGGCGAACGTGTCGCAGGTGACGAGTCCCCGGCGGACCAACTCGCCCAGGGAACTGGTCAACTGGTCGGGAAGCAGCCCGGTTGGTTTCAGCAGGTCGGTGGCGAACTGCGCGCCGTTTTTGTCCAGCCGGTCGAACAGATCCCGTGCAGTGTCCCCGAGCGAATCCGGGTTGGGTACACGTCCCCAGTGAGTCAGCCACTGGAGATCCTCGCGTAGAAAGAGTCCCAGCGGCGCGGTTCTCGAGAGTGAGGACATGGGGCGAGCTCGTTCGAAGGCGGAGGCGCTGGGGTACAGGCGTCCCCAGCCGACCTCGCCCGAGAGCGTCAGTTCGTCCAGCCAACTCTCGCGGTACCCGGCCAGCCGCTTCGAGAGCAAGTCCGTTTCCCAGTTGCCCGCGGGGACGTCCAGGCCTTGCAACAGTCCGATCACTTCAAACAGTCCCCCCGATCCGGTGCGTTGCGTGCCGGGATGCAGTCCGTGGTGACGGGCAAGAAACCTCTGGAACGTGGGGACGTCGATCGGTTGGATCTGGCGTCGCAGCCCCTCGACGGTCAATCTGTGTATCCGGGCGAGCAAGCGGCGATGGCACCATTCGATCCCGGCCGGCGTCTGCTGGACGTCCGACGTTCCGGGATCGGTTGTCGTTGCACGGAATCGGCCTCGCAGCACGGTTCCCTCGCCCTCCAATGCCTCGAGTGCGGCGGTGGCCTGGGTGGGTGTTATGGCCAGTTGGGTGGCGACCTCCGCATCAGTCGTTGGTCCGCAGACTTCCACGAAACCTCGCACGGCGGCCACACGGGCCCCGGTCGAAGAAAACTCGGTCGGAACCCCCTCGGGCACGTCGATTGCCGGATCGGCCGTTGCGTCCTGGTGGAGAGCCAGGGCGACGGGGAGTCGCTCGGCGGCGACGCCACAGGAGTGACCTCCCGGGGTGGTTACGGTCGTGGCTCGTCCGGCTTCGACGAGTTCGGAGAACCACTCGTTCCAGGAAGACTCCGCACCCGGTTCCAGTGCCGTGGAGGCGAGGACGATCCGGGACAAGAGGAGGTCGTGAAGTTCATCGGCGTTTCGAACCGCCGGTTGGGCCTCGTCGACGACCTGGCGGATCGCCTCGGGGTCGAGTCGGCCGAGATCGCCGAGTTCCTCGACGGAAAGACTGCGACGTGTCGCAACGGCGCGGGCCCGCCTTTCCTGGATTTCACCTCCGTCGAGAAACGCGTACGGATTGGCGTTGAGCAGTTCCCAACTGAACGGCGAAGGCTCGCGGGTGTCGCGACCGACCAGCTCGATGTCTCCGCAATCAACTCCCTCGAGAACCGACTCGAATCCTTCGAAATCGAGAGCCTCGTGGAGGCAATCGTGCATGGTCTGTTGCACCAGGGGATGGTCGGGGATCTCGTGATCACCGGTGATATTCTCCTGGCACCCCGTCAACTTGGGGAACACGGCGGTCAGCAAGTCATCGGCACGAAATCTCTGGATCGCATGCGGCACCTTTTTTCCGCCGTTGCGACGCAGGACCACCAGTGCCCGGGTGAGGTTCCATCGCCAGCGGAGCTGGAACACCGGGACAGCCAGCAGTGCCTGTTCCAGCAGGTTGCGGGCGTTGTGTGGTCCCAGCATGCCGAAGAGGCTCTCGAGAGGAAAGCTGTGTTGTGGTCCCAGTGAGAGAATGAACCCATCGTCGTCGGCGGTGGCCTGCAGTTCGAAATCGAAGGACCGACAAAATCTCTTTCTCAAGGCCAGTCCCCAGGCTCGGTTGATACGAGAGCCGAACGGGGCGTGAATCACGACCTGCATGCCACCGGCCTCGTCGAAGAATCGTTCGAAAAGGACGCGTTTCCCCGAGGGGACCATTCCGACGGCAGCCTGCTGGGAGGCGACGTACTCGACGATTTGCCTGGCGGCGTGTTCATTACAGAGTGTCTCGGTGGCCAGCCACACGGTGGCCTCACCCATCCGACGTGTTCTCTGGTCCTGTGCGTCACCGGGGCCTCCGATCCGCTCGGCGACTTCCTCTCGCAGGTGGGAAACTTCTTGCGAGAGTTCCCAGGTCCGTCCCGGTGCCTCGCCTCGCCAGAAGGGAATCGTCGGTGGTGCTCCGCCGGCGTCAGAGACGGTCACTCGTTCTCCGCGGACGTGGTGAATTCGCCACGAGGTGTTCCCGAGCAGGAAGACGTCGCCCGCCTGGCTTTCGATCGCGAAATCCTCGTCGAGCGTTCCGACAAACGAATTCTCCTCGGTCACGACACGGTAGCTGCCGATGTCGGGAATGGCTCCGGCGTTGGTGCATGCCGAGAGCCGGGCGGACTTGCGCGGCCGCAGCCGGCGGCCCACCCGATCGTGGTGCAGGTACACACGTCCGCGGCCCGACGTGTCTGTGATTCCCTCGGAGAGGAAGTCGACGACCCGGTCAAACGACTCGCGTTCCAATCGTGCGTAGGGCGCGGCTCCACGCACGAGTTCGAACAGGTCGTCGGATTTCCATTCTCGTGCAGCCACCTCGGCGACGATCTGCTGGGCGAGCACATCCAGTGGTGCAACCGGGACCTGCACCTCGTCGAGCCGTTGGCCACGAATGGCCCGCACCACGGCCTGGCACTCGAGCAGTTCGTCCCGGGAGAGTGCGAAGAGACGTCCCCTGGGGATCAGTCCCAGGGAGTGCCCGGAGCGGCCGATTCGCTGGAGACAGGTGGCGATGGCCCGGGGAGATCCGATCTGGATCACCAGGTCGACATGGCCGATGTCGATTCCCAGTTCCAGTGACGCGGTGGCGACGACCGCCTTGAAGCTGCCCTCCTTGAGCCGTTGTTCGGTGTCCAGCCGGGTGCCAGCCGACAGTGACCCGTGGTGACTGCCGACGTGATCCTCGCCAAGAATCTCGGTCAACTGGTGCGTGACCCGTTCGGCCAGGCGCCGGGTGTTGACGAACACCAGGGTGCTGGTGTGTTGATTGATCAGTTCGACGATTCTCGCGTTGATTTCTGCCCACTGTTCGTGCGAGCAGACGGCCGAGAGATCACTGGGAGGGACCTCGATCTGGAGGTCGAGATCTCGCTGATGGCCGACGTCGATCACCGTGGGCTCACCGGGCTCGGACCGTCCACCNACAAGAAAATTGGCGGTGCGGTCGATTGGCTTCTGGGTGGCCGAGAGTCCGATGCGTTGGAGCCTGGTGGTGGTCAGTGCTTCGAGACGTTCGATGCTCAGTGACAGGTGGCTGCCGCGTTTGTCACGGACCAGGGCGTGGATTTCGTCGATGATCACCGTGTCGACATCGACCAGTGTTTTCCGGGCCTTTTCGGCCGTCAGCATCAGGTACAGCGACTCGGGCGTTGTCACCAGGATCTGTGGTGGTTGTCGGACCAGCTTGGTTCTTTCCCAGGACGTGGTGTCACCGGTCCGCAACCCGACCCGCAAATCCGGCATCTCGTGGCCCTGCTGGCGTCCCAGTTCGAGAATCTCCTCGAGTGGTTGCTGCAGGTTGCGGTGCATGTCGTTGGACAGGGCCCGCAGGGGTGAGACGTAGACGACTCGAGTGGCTCGCTCCTGGTCGCTGCCCTGGAGTCCTTCGCGGAGCAANCGGTCGATGACGGCCAGGAAGGCCGTCAGGGTCTTGCCACTGCCGGTGGGGGCGGCGATCAGGGTGTGGTCACCCGTGGCGATGGCCGGCCAGCCACGCGACTGGGGTTCGGTGGGGGCCTCGAACCGCGAGGCGAACCAGGACTGNATCAGGGGGTGGAAGGAGGAGACGGACATCGGTGGGGGCATCGTAACGTAGTTGGGTCACCGGCGAACAGGGTTGTGAAACCAGCCAAAAAAACTCCAGATTTTGACGAACATTCCCANCCGGGAGGAGGTTATCAGGTAGTCCGAAAGGACAAACTCCGCGTCCTGCGGTGCCAACGGAATGTTTCCCGCCCTTTTTCGTTGTGCACCGTCAGGATTGCGGGTTTCCACTCTCGACACTCACTCTTCCCGCGGCAGGCACCGCGGGACATCCTCTGCGGGCCGCAGACGGAGGTGTACCGATGAGCCAGGCTGTTTGCCCACCCGAGGCTGATGCCTCCGAGTTTGACTCTTCCGAGATCTCAACAGACACCGATTCGATCCGTGCGAGCATCCAGTCTCGCTGGCAGAACTCGCCACGGATTGATGTTCATCACGATCGGGGATTTCCGGTCCTGGACCTGGGGACCAAGGAGATCTGGGACGGTTCGGATCTGTGTCTGCTCCGTGACACCCTNGTCGATCTCTGCCAGGGTGCGGGCCACGGTGGCCAGGGGAAAAGCGACACGGTGGGGATCGAGATGGGGTCGGTCAAGGGGATCCCGACGGGCTTTTTTGGCATGCTGCACGACCTGCACGTTGATCTCCGGGTGACAGTCCATCTCTTGTCACCCCAGCCCAACGTGTGTGCGATGTTGTGGTTTCGGACGTTTTGCGAACCAGAAGGCGAGAGCAGTTTCCTGATGCTGCGCGATCCCAAGCCCAACGTTGTTCCTGGCGCNTACCATTTCTGGGCCAGCCTGAGGGGNGAAGATTTCGTCGAAATGTCAGCAACCGAATTCACCGCCGGAGCGTGANTTCGGTTGCCGGATGAGTGACCAGTTCGTGTTGTGACCGGCGATTCGTGAGGGAGGAGGTCATGGACTCCGGAACCAAACCGTCTCGCTTGCGAATCAACAGGCTGACTCGGATAATGGGCTGTTCGCAATGTGTTCGGGCACTTGTCGCCGAACGGCAACTTCAAGAACAGACATCCGGGTCAGACATTCAAGATGGACAGTGCCAAGTTGAGCTTGGACGGGAATGACTACGAGCTTCCTGTCGTCGTGGGGTCAGAAGGTGAACGCGGTGTCGATATCACCCGTTTGCGTGGTGAGTCCGGGGCGATCACGCTCGATTCCGGATACGGGAACACGGGGGCNTGCCAGAGCGGGATCTGCTTCATCAATGGTGAAGAGGGGATCCTTCGCTATCGGGGATACCCGATCGAGCAACTGGCCGAGAACGCCTCGTTCGCCGAGGTNTGCTACCTGCTGATTTATGGCGAATTGCCGTCGGCGGAAGGCCTGCAGGAATTCAGCGACTCGCTGACCAAGCACAGCCTGATCCACGAGGACATGAAGAATTTGTTCGACGGTTACCCGGCCTCGGCGCACCCGATGGCCGTGCTCTCGTCGATGATCGCGTCGCTGGCTGCGTATTACCCGGAAGGAGATGGTGCGGCCGATGACGACCTGAACATCATTCGGGTGTTGGCCAAGGCGCCGACGATGGCTGCCTGGGCGTACAAGAAGTCGATCGGGCAGCCGCTGGTCTATCCGCTCAACCGACTGTCCTACTGTGGGAACTTCCTGAACATGATGTTCTCGGTGCCCACCGAAGAATACGAGGTGCCGTCGGTGCTCGANCAGGCACTGAANGTCCTGTTGATCNTGCACGCCGACCACGAGCAGAACTGCAGCACGTCGACGGTGCGGATGGTGGCCAGCAGCCAGGCCAACATCTTCGCGTCGCTCTCGGCCGGTGTCTGTGCACTCTGGGGACCCCTGCACGGTGGGGCCAACCAGAAGGTGCTCGAGATGCTCGAGATGATTCGCCAGGACGGATCCGACTACGAGAAGTACGTCGACATGGCCAAGGACAAGGACAACGAGTTCCGGATGATGGGCTTTGGACATCGGGTCTACAAGAANTTCGACCCGCGAGCCACGATCCTGCGGAAGGCGTGCGACGAGGTGCTTGACCAACTCGGAGTCGACGATCCTCTGCTCGACATTGCCAAGCAACTGCAAGACGTTGCACTCAATGACGAGTACTTCGTCCAACGGAACCTCTATCCCAACGTCGANTTTTACAGTGGTGTGCTCTATCGNGCGATGGGCATCCCCACCGACATGTTCACCGTGATGTTTGCCCTGGGCCGTCTGCCGGGATGGATNGCGCACCTGAAGGAACTCAGGGACGATCCGAGCAGTCGGATCAACCGACCGCGACAGATCTATACTGGTGCAACGGCCCGGGATTACACTCCATTGGCCGAACGCTAGAGAGGCGGCTGGCAACGGGGTTGTCTCGGATCGTGTTCCCCGGAGCCGATCTGGACTTTTGGCGCGTTTGTAGGATATAAACCGGTCGAACGGATGCACCGATTTTTATGTGACACCAGTGNCTCTCTGGGATCTCCTCCCGGAGTGGGCCGATAATCAGTGTCAGTTCCGCGTGAATAGCCGGGGCTGGCATCCTGCCCTTTTTCGGCTCCTCGAGGCAACGTTTTTTCTACAGGGAAGTAGACCACACAGATTTTCCCACCTGATGCACTCACCTGATTTTCTCACTATCTNTTCCGGCAATCGGGNCCGGAGCGGCCGAGTTGTTTCTCGCCTGTTTCCGGCGCTGATCGGGACCACGTTGTTGCTGGTTGGGCTGGCCAGCCTGCCTGACGTGGNCGCCGAAGACGATGTGTCCACTCCNCCGGTGGTGTCGGCAACCGCGANGATCGAGTGTGCCGGCGCGAAGCCTGTGCGGTGCCAGGTTGAGGGCGGCGGAACCTTGTTGACTGTGGCGTCGGAGGGCACCCGTGTCCGTCGCGGTGACGTGGTGGCAAGGATGGACACCAGCGAGATCGATTCATCGATTCGCGTGGCNCGGATCGCATTGTCTGGGGCCGAGTCCGCGCTCGAGGTCGCTCGCCAGGACAAGGTGATCCTGGACAGCAAACTGGTTCGCGAGACCGAGGCGGCTGAACTGGCGGTGGCATTGGCCCGGCTGGATCGTCAGAAGTATCTCGAGGGTGAGTACAAGGAGGAGACGGGCCGGGTGGGCCGNGATGTCAAGCTGGCCGCCCGTCGGTTGGAGTTGGCTCACCAGCGACTTGATCGCGCCCGTCGCNTGTCGGATCGCGGATTGTTGACCCCGGGCCAGATCAATGGAGACAAGGCGGCGGTGTCGCGGGCGATGAACCGTAGCGAGGCAGCCCGGCGAGAACTCAAGCGGCTGACCTCCTCCAGGCACCGTCGGCGATTGCTCGAACTGGATGCTTCGCTGAGCGAAGCNNCCGAACGCCTGGAACAATCTGCCGCCGACGCCCGGGCTGCCCATCGGGCTCACGATGCGGTGATCTCGGCCAGCCGGCTGGACGTCCAGGTCGCCAGCCAGAAACTCGAACANCTCAGGAGCCGTCGCGACCAGGCGGTCCTGGCCGCTCCAACGGATGGAGTCGTGATTTATCCTGGCGGTTCGCACCGNCGGNCCGGGTTGGTGCTGAAGAAGTGGGACACGGTGGTCCTGGTGGCCGAACGACTGCGGCCAGAACTTCGCGTGAGACTGAACGCGGATTCGGCACGACGGGTCCGCNTTGGGCAACTGGTGTCGGTTCAATCGGGTGACGTCGAATCGCCGACGTTTTCAGCCGTGGTGGCNGNGATTCACGATGTCGGCACNCGGTCCCGGGTCGAACGCGATGTGAGGATTCCGGTGCCGGCGCTGTCATCGGCTCACTGGATTGGTCGCACCGTCACGATCCGAATCGATACCAATGGCAATCCCTCGGCGTCACCGGTGAAGACCCAGGCGGTCACCAATGGGACAGTGGAAGGGCATGTTGTCGAGCGTGGTCGGGTTGAGCGAGCTGACGGGATCCCCGTTCGGTCCGCGATGATTGGGCCGGCGGCTGTTCGCCGGATCGCTTCACCGGGAACGATGGTGCGTGCCGGGGAGACCCTCGTCGAGTTTGACACCGAGCAGGTCGAAGCTGTTGTCGGTGCCCAGGCGGTTGCGGTGGCCCGGGCCCAGGCCGAGTTGGAAAGTCAGCGGCGAAAAATGGCGGGAGTGCGTTCGACGGTACGACGCAATATCGCGGCGGCCCGGTTGGCCGTTGACACCGCTGAACTGGATCTCGAGGAATACGAGGAGATGACGTTCGTCGAGGCTCGCAGTGTATTGGATCGCAAGATCAGTGGCCTGGTCGAGGACCGACGCCGTGCCAGTGAGCGTGTGGTCTGGTCGCGGCGGGTCTTGAAAAAAGGATACATCACGCGTTCGACTCTCGAGGCGGACCGATTGGCGATGTCGGAGGTTGAAAACCGATTGCAGTCCGCCCGGGGCCGCCTGGAGTTGCTGGTCGATCACACCCGTGTTCGCGAATTGAAGGAACTCAAGGCCGGCGTGGTCTCGGCTCGCAACGAGTTGTCCCGGTCCCGTCGTGAGGGCGATGCGTTGGTGGGCCGAGAGATGGCGCGAGAAAAGGCTCTGGCTGCGGCGCTGGGATACGAAAACGAAGCGCTGGTGGTCCTGGCGGACCGGGTCAAGGCGGGAACGATTCGGGCACCACGTGCTGGCGTCGTGGTGGCGTGTTCGGTGCCAGATGGCCCCCTGGCCGATCGATTTCGGCTGGTCACTCCCGGTTGCGTGGTACATACCGGTCAGTCGGTACTGGTACTCGCATCAACCGAGGGGGGGCCGTCCAATGTCCGACTGACACCCGATCGTGCCGATCTGGTCGAGGCGGGACAGGCGGCAAGAATCCGGGTTGGTGAACAATCCCGTGTCGAATTGCCCGGCCGGGTGTCGACGGTCAAGTCGGCCAAAGCGGTCACCCCGGGAGGTGACTCGCGAGGAGAAGTGGTGGTGTCGATTGAGGAGTCGCGGCCCAAGGGAACCCCGATGCCGATGCCCGGCCAGACGGCGATTGTTCGGGTGCGTGTGAAGCGCGACAGCGTTCTGAGAGTCCCCAGTCGCGCGGTACTCGAGGACGGCAAGGGGTCGTTCTGTTACGTCAGGACATCCAAGGGAATCAAGCGACAGGCGATCGTCTCGGGGCTACGGAGTCGGGATCATGTCGAGGTTCGTTCAGGCGTCCGCCGCGGCGATCTCGTGGTGACCAACCCCATGCGGGTTGACAGTGTTCGACTGCGATAGTCGTTGTTGGCTTTTCGGTGTGTGCCGCCCAAACAACTTGCAGGCCGTTTCCGGTTCTCCTACAGTGGCGTGTCTCCGGCGGGCAGGTAGCTCAGTTGGTAGAGCACAGGATTGAAAATCCTGGTGTCGGCGGTTCGATTCCGCCCCTGCCCACTCCGCTTTGACTCGCATCGTGTCGCAACCCGTGGCACGGTGCGAGTTGCGCGTTTAAGGCCTTCGCGGCCTCCCGAGTGTCTGCGACGGGTTGCGGCCCGGTGCGGTGACCTACTGCTGCGCTATCTGCTGCGCGCAGCGGATTGAATGCTGCGGCCACCGCGAAGAGGTCATCTGTGACTGAAAGATAATGCCGTTCAGACACCTGCATCGAGTGTCCCAGCCACCTCGAAACGGCATGCTGAGGAAAGTGAGTGGCCCATTCTGTCTCGCATGACCGTCTCAGTGTCTGGAATAAGTCCGGCCACTGAATGATGCCAGAACGTTTCAGGATGACCGAGAAG
>PBOU01000196.1 GCA_002724415.1 Planctomycetaceae bacterium | reverse complement strand
CCACATGGTTTTCAAGGATTGGAAACCGGGGGTGTCTTCGACGGGTTCGACCAGGAGATCAACGGGTGGGGAAAACTCGTCGGTGTCAAAGAACTTGAACGAGACCGCCACCTGGTCAAGGTGCCACTGGCCGTCCCTATAGTTGAGGGTGCCTTCGTGGCGCGAGAGATTCTGCTTGCGTTGGCCATTGATAACGATCGGGAAGGCATACTCGAATGCCACCACCGATCTTTCAGGATTCTCACCGTCCGGCTGGTTCGTCTCGTCGACCGCTAATGGCTTGGCCAGTTGTCGGCCCTCTTTCATTTGCTGTTTCACAGCATTTCCCAGGTCGTCGATGATTCTCGCAAGTTGCTCGGCCTGGCCAATTTCCACAACCTCAGATTCGCCGGCACCCGCTGCGGCCTGGTTGGCGTTTTGGACGGCCACAAACCCAAAGCCGGCGAAGAAAACGAACGCGATGACAACAATCACCACGGACACGATCATCAAGATGCAGTGGACCATGGCGATGACCTTGGCCGTCTGCGTTGTGCTCGAGCCGCTGGAGTCCATCGCTCCCTCGGCCATCCGCTTCAGATCACCATTAGCCAGGATCCAGGTGATGGGGCTAAGGATGCCGCACACCAGCCATCCACAAATGCTGAGGGCCAGGAGCATCGTGCCACGATGAGGAGCTAGATACGGCAACGGAGTTCTCCAGGACTAGTCCCAGGTGATGTTGAGGAGTGCGGGAGACCGCGTGAACGTTTGAAGAGGTCTCGCCTGGCGAGAAACAGAGAAAACAACCGGGGTTGTTTGGTTCTTCACCTTCAATCGCAATTGATCCGGAATGAAACTCTAGGAGGAACAGGATGTGTTATTGGCCAATGCCTCGGGCCGCGCGGGGCCGATGATTTAGTTTGATTGCTTCTGGCCCAGCCAGCAAAAACTGGCACGCCTCGTAACCACGTTGTTTTTCACCAACTTGCCGGACAGTTGCCTTGGCAATCAGGAGCCATTCGCGGGCCGAGACGGACTGGGGATCCCCATCAAGATCGAAGTAACGAGCCATCACAAACAATGGAGAATCTTTGAAGGCTTCCCCTGGAACAAGTTCACGGTTCCGGTCCTTGTCGACGGCGGAGAAGGTCTTGAGTAGAGCCTGGTCTGATTCAGCGGTTGTCTCACCAGTGCCACGACGTGACACGCGAGGAATTGCGGGGAACAGTGAAGCCTTGTCAGGGGGCACATTGTTTTCCGTTGTGGCACTTTGAGGTCGGCCCGCTCGTGCTTTGATTTGACTCATCGCCGTCGCTGCAAACTGGCCCCATCCATTCGCATTTTGCTTTCTGGTCGATAAGTGATCTTCGAGCGTCAGGAGTCGGTTTGCGTGGGCCTGGTGTTGCTTCCGAATCGTGTTCCGCCACGTTTCACGGTTCCGCGAGAATTCGGCCCACTGCGGATTGCCGTTGTAGCCTTGGTTGTCACATTTCGAGCAGTGGAGCTTTAGTGCCGCGGCATATTCTCGGGAAGTCCTTTCCACGAATTGTTGCCAGGCTTCCAATGCGTCCCCACCAGCTGGCGGCGGAACAAGTTCCGGAAGCGGTGGGCCGAGTGGAAGTGCAGGAGGAAGCGAGATCTGGGGGGAAAGGCCCTTGACTTGAGTTGAGACATCGGAGAAGGCAGGTGTTTGGGTCTTGAATCCTGCAGTCTGCAAAACACGGTCCAGGATCTCCATGGCTTCTTTGACCGTCACGAGCCAGGTTCCGTTCCGCGTGAGCAACACGATCGGTGTACGGTCCAACAGGAAGTCGGAGAAAAAGCGTTTGCCCTTGGACGAGATCGTGCTGTCCAACCGCTCGATGTTGAATCGGTAGAGAGCTCCGTCGGAGAACACATCGCCCGAGCCTTGCGAAAACCGGTTGATTCCCTGGATGGCTCGCAATCCGGCCCCAGCGATAATCCGGGCATCAATGCGTGACTGTTTGGCTCCGACCAGCGGTTGCAGTTGTTTTTCCAGTGTTGCCATCGTGATCTTGGAGATGGTGTCACGACTATTGGAGATGATGGCTCGCAAGTGATCGGTGATGGCCTTGTTGACGTTGTCAATCCGGGGCTGGTCGGCTTCGCACAGCAACTGGAGATACTGGCTTGCACCATCCAGGCCGGTGACTGTCGTTTGGAATGGGGAAAATCCACCCGGGACAATGTCTCCGAAACGAACCGATCCTCTGGGCCAATGCAGTGTGGTTGGAAACGACTTGCCTTCTCGAATTGCACGCGCGGACAAACCCAGTTGTTGACGATTGTGCACCAGTGTCTTTTTGTTCGGTGGCACCGCTGCCACGATCGATTTCGACAGCAAAGTTGATGTGGATCCGGCCAAGGCCGTCTCGCGGACCAATTCACCTTGCACCACGATCGTTGGGGCACGTTCCCAGTTCCCCGTTGTCAGAAAACGCTGGCAGTCTCCAAGCGTTACAACAAAAAGGGGTTTGGTTGGCAGTGGATGCAGACTGCCTTTCTCTCCCACGATGCTTCGCTGTGCTTTCAACCATCCGGCCAACGCCGTCAACACGGAGTCTGGAACCCGAATCCGTAAAGAGAATTCCGTTTGCGGTCCAAAACGCAGACCAAACGACCGGAGTGTTTCGATCACCTTGGGATCGATTCTCGAACTGGCTTCCCAGTAGGCGTCGTGTCGCGGAGACCAGGTCATCACGGTGTGCGTTCCGGCCCGTTCCTGGATGTTACGGGCCACTGACGCCATTGTGTTGGGGGCGTCAATCAGCAGTGGTTTGTCTTTGGTTGCAGCGCGATTCGTTGCAACAATCGATTTCAATTTGTCGTTGGTTTTCTGCAAACGGATCTCTTGCGCAGCTTTCTGGTTACGGACATTGGCATGAAAGTGTGCCAGCTTCGCCAGTCCCATGTCGGTCGTGTTTGACATCAGCGGTGAGACGCGGGTGGCTTTGAAAAATTCACGCGAGGACAGGGGGACCAGCCGCTGCAGGGCCGAGTTGTCGTCCTGTGCAATTTCAAGGATGTCGGCAAATTTCTTTCCCGTGTCTGCCAATCTCGCGACGCCCAGTTGTTGGCATTGTCCGACCGTATCCAGGAATGCGACGTAATTGGCCGACTCAGGGTCGAGAGCTGCAAAATCTTTCTTGGCTGCGTTGAGTTGATCATTCAGTGCCGTGAACTTGTGGAACAGGGCGCTGAACCTCTGGCATTCCTTGGTGAGTTCCGGCTCTTTGCTCAGTTGCTCTTGGATTGTTGCCAAGATGGTCCGTTGCTCGTTGGCGGTTCCGGAAGCTGCATTGCCGACAGCATCACGCCATTCCGACATTTTCCGGAATGACGAAGACGCTTCCACGATCAACGAGGCCCGTTCCAGGGCCTCTCGGGCGCCCGGAGCCACGGGCATTGCCGGTGGTTTTTCACCGTTGGTGGAACTACTGCCGCACCCCGAGAGCACCAACAGTGCCAGCGTGCTGGCAAGCCTCGGAAACGCGAGGCGTGAAACGGTCGGTGAACTTTGGTGATCGCCGGTTCGCCAGTGCATGATCCGTCTCCACAGGCGCCATGAGAGTTAGATGGTGGGACACAAAGTGACTCGGTTAAAATTCTCGAGATCCTCTGCCAGATGTCAAGAAAACCGTTTGGCACGAATTCATAACAACGTTCGCTGGTGTGTCTCTATGGATTTCGCACGGCTTTGGCACAGTGGCAATCTGTGGGCTCTGAAAGCGGTTCCTCGCTCCGTTCGGGAGCAAAAACGGAACAGCGGCCTGTTACACTGTGTGAGCCTTCGTTTTCCGTAACGCCACGACGAGTGCTGGAATGTTGTCGCTTGACCAATTGAATCGCCGCCAAGCCGTCCGGGTTGGTACCGGTAGCCTTCTCGGTCTTTCCCTGGGTGACCTGCTGCGTGCCGATGCCGATGCCAAGCAGGCACCGCAGGCCAGGAGCGTTATCCATCTCTACCTGACCGGTGGATTCTCGGTCCAGGAATCCTGGGATCCCAAGCCGGAGGCGCCAACGGACTTCCGGGGATCGTTTGACGTTGTCAGGACGAATCGCGGTGATCATTTCAGCGAGAATTTTCCACGGATGGCCGCTGTGGCTGACAAGATGACCGTCATCCGCTCGATGCATTGCAAGATCCCGGACCACGGCCAGGCCGCGTACCACCTGTTCACCGGATATCTGCCGACCACCGTGATGGACTTTCCGCAAATGGGGGCGGTTGTTTCCCAGCAGTTCGGCTCGCGGAAGAACATGCCCCCGTATGTTGCGATTCCCAACAAGGTGTCGGGCACCGGAGGCACCGGGCACCTGAGCAGCAAGTTCGGCGCCTTTGAATTGAATGCCGATCCGGGGGGACGCGGAGAATTCAAGGTCAAGGATTTCTCGTTGCCCGATGGAGTTTCGGAGCGGCAGTTCGAGCGGCGTCGACGTGCCCGGGCCATCCTGGAATCGCGGCTGCGGAGCCAGGGCGTTGATGACACGCAACTCGGAACGATGAACGAATTCTATCAGCGAGCCTACACGCTGCTGAATTCTCCCGCCGCCAGGGCCGCGTTTTCATTGGAGGCGGAGCCACAGAAGATCCGTGATCTCTACGGACACGGTTACATTCTCAATTATCGTCGCCAACCGGCGGCGATAGGTGGTCGGTTGATGATGGCCAGGCGATTGGTGGAAGCCGGGGTCCGGTTCGTGACGGTCCGCTACGACGGCTGGGACAGTCATGTCGACATTCGAAACGCCTTCACCGACAAGGCGCCCGCTCTGGATCATGCGATTGCCGGGCTTTTGGCAGACCTCGATCAACGGGGCATGTTGGACGACACGCTGGTGATGGTCACGACCGAATTTGGCAGGACACCACGTGTGAACTCCAGCAACGGTCGCGATCACTGGGCGCGGAGCTATTCGATGTTGCTCGCCGGCGGTGGTGTGACCCGTGGACAAATTTATGGTGCGTCGGATGCCACGGCTTCCGAGCCAGCCAAGAATCCCGTGGCTCTCGAAGACTTTTTGTACACCGTCTATCACCAACTCGGGATCGACGCCAACAACGAACTGTTGGCCTTCGGCACGCGGCCGATCGAGATCGTCAAGGGCGGAAAACTGGTCAAGGGTTTACTGGCATAACGTAGAACGGCTTCCCTGTTGGCCGGCGTGATACTTTTTCCTGTTGGCGTTGGTTGAACGAGTGGAATTGAATCAGACATGCAGCCCACTCTGACCAGCACGCTCGTCTCCGCCTTGCTCGTGTGGGTGTCGTGTCTGGGCGGTCGTGGATTCGCTGCGCAACAACGTGACATCGAATTGCTGCGGCCACGCAGTGGCCAACGGGGCACTACCGTCGAGGTGATTCTGGAAGGACGGGACATCAGGAATCCGAAAGAGGTCCTGTTTTACCGGCCGGGCATCAAGGCCATCGACTTTGAAGACATGCCGCGCCGAAAACGAAACGTCAGCCTGCATCATGGCGGCATTGTTCGCGACCGGGTCAAGTGCCGGTTTGTGATCGCGGCGGACTGTCCGTTGGGTGAGCACGCTCTGCGGCTTCGCACCGCCGAGACACTCTCGACAGTCGCAACATTCTGGGTCGGTCCGTTCCCCATTGTCCCGGAACTGGAACGAGGTGGATTCGAGGTGACCTACCGGGGAGGAGAGACCGTTGTGACGGCCAACGACAAGGCCATCGTCCAGCCGAACAACTCGTTGAAGACCGCCCAGGAGATCCCGCTGAATTGCACGATTGCCGGCCAGATCAAGGTCANCCGCGAACTCGACGACGATTACTTTTGTGTCCGATTGAAAAAGGGCCAAAGGCTGTCCGTCGAAATCGATTCGGTTCGATTGTGCGACAAGGCGTATGCAGAGTCGGAATACGATTTGATGGTGCGGATCCTGGACCAGGANGGGAAAGTCCTNGTGGAACAGGATGACAGCGATCTGCACGTCCAGGACCCGATTGCTTCGNTGATTGCACCGCACGAGGGCAAGTACTTCATTCACATTCGCCAACAGCTCTTCAAGGCTGGCCGCTGGATCTATTACCGGGCCCACGTCGGTGGGTTCCGGAGACCGCTGATTGCCTATCCCCTGGGTGGTCGGGCGGGGGCGGCGACCAGGTTGCGTTTGCTGGGCGACCCCGGTGGCACGACACAGCAGGTTGTCACGCTGCCGGAAAAACCGGGCGACTTCACGCTGTTTCCTGGCCCAAAGCGGGAACAGCCGCCGTCCGGATTGCCGTTNCGAGTTTCNCCGTATCCCAATGTCCTCGAAAAACCCGACCAGGTGACACCCGTCCAGGCGTTGCCGGCAGCTCTCAACGGGGTCATCGCCCGTAAAGGCCAGGAGGACGTCTTTCGGTTTTCCGTCGACAAAAAGAAACGCTATCGGGTTCGCGTGTTTGCTCGTGGGCTGGGAAGTCCGCTGGACACCCGGATCTGGTTTCGTCATGTGGGCGACGAGAAAAATGAAATGGAAGCCGATGACGCAACATGGGCTGACCGTGGCAAGCCTGTTGTTCCAAACAGTTTGCAGCGGCCGGAGTTGTTGGACCCCAGCGTCATCTTCGCTCCACGACAGGAGGGCGAGTACCTTCTCGGGATCGCCGACATGAGAGGCCTGGGAGGCGAACGATTTGTGTATCGGGTCGAGATTGAACCGGCGAAGGACGTGATTCACACGCACACGGTGAGTTGGGCGAACGATCGTTTCGAGATCAATCGCACAGCCGGTTTCATCGTTCCCCGNAACAATCGCTGGACCACGAATGTCTACATTGCGCCGGAACGCGGAAATGCCTACGAGGGCCCGCTGCGGCTGGTCCCCCGCGGGCTGCCCGACGGCGTCACGATGACGGCTCCCCTCTTTCAACCCGGCATGAACGGCGTGCCCGTTCAATTTGTGGCTGCCCCCGGGACCAGGCCGCAGTCTTGCCTGTTCTCCATTGACCTTGTTCGAACCGAGGGCGAGGGCAAGATCCACGCGACGTCGCAGGCCTACATCCCCTTTATCAATCATTCGGGGGGACGCTCGTGGCACCACGCCCACCTGATGCAGTTTGCCCTGGGAGTGATCGACAGTTCGCCTTTCACAGTCGAGTTGGAACAGCCGAGCATCCCNATTTCTCAGTCGGGAGAACTCAAGTTGAAGGTGTCGGTCCGTCGTCAGAATGGATTCCAGGGAGCCATCGATATTCAGCCGGATTGGTATCCCAATGGTGTCTCCGGGGGCGGTGCCGTGACGATTCCTCCCGAAAAGTCCGAGGTGGAGTACTCGTTGAGCGCTTCCCCGCGAGCCACCCCGGGCACGTGGAAGATGACCATGAANGCCACCACGACNGGNGGCGATGCCTACTCGGGCGTGGGGCGGGTGCGGGTCTCCTCCAACGTGATCGAACTGGCCGTGGGCTCGCCCTATGTCGCATTGAAGTTCAAGCCCAGTGCCGTGCGGCGTGGACAGGTCACCGAGATTCATTGCGAGGTCAAACACTTGCAGCCGTTCAAGCAGCCGGCCCGTGCCAGGCTGGTTGGAATCCCCAGGGGGGTTTCCCTGGTTGGTGACCAGTACCGNCTCGGCCCCAACGACAAGAAGATNGTCTTCAAGNTCCNGGCCAGTCCGGAAGCATTGCTGGGCAGGTATCCGCAAATGCGTTGCGAGTTGACCTTCCAGGAAGCTGGCCAGTCAATTCGTCAACTCACCGAAAACGGCGTCTTGCGAGTGGANCCGGCGGTCAAGGACTGAGTGGAACAATGGTGCGTAAGTTGATCCTGCTGTTGTTGCTNGCCACCGCGCAAGGGGTGGCTGCCGACGGACCGAGTTTTCGGCGGGACGTGATGCCGATCCTGTTCCGTGCCGGTTGCAACCAGGGCACATGCCATGGCTCCTCACGCGGCAAAGACGGATTCTCGTTGTCGCTGTTCGGGTACGATCCCAGGGGGGATTACTTTCGNCTGACCAGGGAGATCATTGGTCGCCGGGTCAACGTCGCCTCGCCACGGGAGAGCCTGCTGTTGCTCAAGGCAACCGGCGCCGTGCCCCACACGGGAGGCTCTCGCTTCTCCCGGGACAGCGTCTACTACAGGACGCTTCTGGAATGGATTGCCCAGGGGGCGCCCGACGATGCGGGGGCGGTTGCCGAGCCGGTCGAGATCACGTTGTCTCCCGCCAACCTTCTCTTCACTGGCCAGGCCAACCCTGTCCAGACGACCGTGACGGCTCGTTATTCCGATGGCACAAAGCGGGATGTCACTTCGTTGGCCCTGTTTTATTCGAACAATCCCGACACCGCCGGGATCGACAAGAACGGCCTGGTCCAACCGGTCGGCCAGGGAGATGGCTACGTCTTCGCTCGTTTCAACCGTTTCACGATCGGTTCGGAGGTGATCGTTCTGCCCAAANCAGCCGATTTCAAGTGGTCCGATCCGCCGGTCCACAATTACATCGACAAGCTGATCCACGATCGATTGCAGAAACTGAAATTGNTGCCTTCGGCACTGGCCGATGACAACACGTTCCTCCGTCGCGTGTATCTGGATTTGACCGGAGCCCCACCCAGCAGCGAGCAATACCGGCGTTTCGTCAACGATCCTCGTGCCGGAAAACGCGCTCGCCTGATCGACGAACTGTTGCAGTCGCCGGAATTCACCGACCTGTCGACCGGCCTGTGGGCCGAATCNGTCCGGCTCATGGGAGGNGGGTACACGCCGACGGCCACGGACTTGAAGGCTGCCGAAGCGTACTACCAGTGGATCCGGAAACAGATCAAGCAGAATCGGCCGTTCGACGAGTTTGTTTACGATCAAATCACGGCCAGTGGCAGCAACCTGCGNGACGGACCGACGAACCTGTACACGATGCTGGTGCATGACGTCCGCTTCAAACCGAAGGCTTTCGCGGCCGACTTCTCGCAGTTGTTTCTGGGTATCCAGATTCAATGTGCCGAGTGCCACAATCATCCGTTCGATCGTTGGACGATGGATGATTATTACGGGTTCGTGAGTTTCTTCACCGGTATCACTCGAAAGCCCGGAGCCGAGCCCCGCGAGTTCTACATCTTCAACAAACGCAGTGCCGCTCCATCTCGCCACAAGGTGGATGGTCGNCCGATGATCGCGACTGTTCTNGGTGGGGAAGGTCCCGCTTCGGCGAAACTCGACTCACGAGTTGCCCTGGCCAGGTGGCTGACCTCGCCACAGAACGCACTCTTCGCACGGAACATCGCGAATCGCACCTGGGCACGCTTTTTCCACCGTGGGTTGGTCGAACCCGTCGATGATTTGCGAATCTCGAACCCGCCAACCAATGGTCCGTTGCTGGAGGNACTGGCCAGGAGATTCGTGAAATATGATTTTGATCAACGGGCACTCATCCGCGACATCTGCAACTCGCGGACGTACCAGCTTGCCTCGCAACCCAACGCAACCAACAAGCTGGATGATCGACAGTTCTCGCGTGCCCGACTGCGGCGATTGCGTGCGGACGTGTTGCTGGACTCGATCATCAAGGTGACCGAGTGGGACCGGCCNTTCAGGAATTTNCCGAAAGGNACCANGGCCATCCAGTTCTANCCNCGGACACCNGGCGACACGTCNCAGCCACTCTGGTTTGACGATTTNCTGAANACNTTTGGCCGNTCCAGTCGCAACAGCATNTGNTCGTGCGAGACAAGGGGCGAGCCAACATTGTCACAGACACTGCACATGGTCGTNGGAAAGAACATCAGTAACGCCATCNANGCCGGACTCGTGACCAGGCTCCTGCAGCGTGGNGATGGACCCAGTGAATTGATCGAAGAATTGTTCATCCGGTGCCTCAGCAGAAAGCCGANGGCTGAAGAACTGGCCGCGATGTTGGAACTGGTCGCTGAAGACGTGAAGGAGAAAGCTCCGTATGAAGACATCCTGTGGAGCCTGTTGAACTCGACNGAATTCAGTTTCAACCATTGANCGTCATGAACCCATTGCCGTTTCGACAGTTTGTNTCAANCCNGGAGCCGAGGANTCTCTNGAGNTTGGGCNTGGCCTCGCGTGNATCGNNTNGGCANCGATCCTGCTGACGGCACCAGCCCAAGTCGTGGCGGCTGACAAGCCAAAAGTTGAAGCGATCACGTTCAATGACCACGTCAAGCCGATCCTGCGCCAGT